>DATBDW010000107.1:0-29366 GCA_036269735.1 Actinomycetes bacterium | reverse complement strand
GTTCCACAACGAGAACGCAGCGTTCCCGGGGAACTCGCACGGGCTCGGCTTCGAGCTCGACCAGCGGTGGTACATGGACGGGCTCTCGGGCCCGGAGACGGCGGGCCACACCGGGTTCACCGGCACCTCGATCGTCATCGACCGCGCGAGCCGGTCGTTCGTCATCCTGCTCACCAACCGGGTGCACCCGAGCCGCAACTGGGGCAGCAACAACGCGGCCCGGCGCGCGGTCGCCCGCGACCTGGCGCTCGCGATCCCGGTGCGGCCGCGGGAGGGGCGCACGGCGTGGTTCTCCGGAGTGGGCGACGCCCGCACGGTGACGCTGGCGATGCCTGTGCAATTGAGCAGCGCACCGTCCCACGTGACCTTCGACTTCTGGTACGACACCGAGCCGACCGACGTCGTGACGTTGGAAGCCTCGTCGGACGGTGGCAGCACCTGGCAGGAGCTCACTCACTGGTCCGGCTGGTCCGGCAAGCGGTGGAGCACCCAGTCGGTGGACCTCGGTGCGCTCGAGGGAGCCGTCACCCTGCGGTGGCGATACGCCTCCGACGCGCTGTACCAAGGGCGCGGTGTCTACGTCGACGGGATCCGCGTGACCTCACCCGGCAGCGTCGTCTTCGACGACTCGCGACCGCGGGACGCCGATGCGGTGCAGCTGGCGGGCTGGTCGGCGTCGGCGACCTGACCGAGGTAATTTTCCTTCATGTCCGGAGCCGCGAAGGTCGATGCCAACCAATCGACCCCCGACGGCCAGGGCCCGGCCTCGCTGGCCGTGCGGCTGCGCGCCATCCTGCCGTCCCTGTCGCCGTCCGAGCGACGAGTGGCGCACGAGGTGCTCGAGGACCCACGGGCGGTCGCCGCCAGCACGATCAGCGAGCTGGCGCAGAAGTGCGCCACCTCGGAGGCCACGGTCATCCGGTTCTGCCGGACCCTCGGCCTGTCCGGCTACCCGCAGCTCCGCCTGACCCTGGCCACCGAGTCCGGCCGTGCCGACAACGGCGTGCGCGTGATCGGCAGCGACATCGGCCCGGGGGACGACCTCGCGGCGATCGTCGAGAAGATCGCCTTCGCCGATGCCCGGGCGGTCGAGGAGACGGCGTCGCACCTGGACCTCGCGGCGTTGCAGGCCGTGGTCGACGCGCTCGTCGCCGCGCGCCGCATCGACGTGTACGGCGTGGGGGCCAGCGCGTTCGTGGCGATGGACTTCCAGCAGAAGCTGCACCGCATCGGTCAGATCGCCTTCGCCTGGTCCGACACCCACATCGCGCTGACCAGCGCCGCCCTGCTGCAGCCTGGCGACGTGGCGATCGGCATCTCGCACACCGGTGTCACGTCCGACACCATCGACGCGCTCGCTCAGGCCCGCCGTAGCGGAGCGACCACCGTCGCCCTCACCAACTTCCCGCGCTCGCCCATCGTCGAGGTGGCCGACCACGTGCTCACGACGGCTGTGAGGGAGACGACGTTCCGCAGTGGCGCGATGGCGAGCCGCCTGGCGCAGCTCACCCTGGTCGACTTCATGTTCGTCGGGGTCGCCCAGCAGACCACCGCCCAGACGCGGGCGGCGCTCGAGGCGACGCTGGCCGCCGTCAGTGGGCACCGGGTCAGGCGCGACCGCGGCGGCAGCGCCAAGCGCCGCCGGTAGCGACCGGGAGTTGCGCGCGTCGAGCTGCGGCGCCGCAGCGACGCGCTCGGCGGCCCCTCCTCCGGCCGGCGGTGTCAGACTCGTGCGGTGCCCGCAGCAGGCCTTCCCGACCTCGACGTCGCCCGTGTTCGGCGCTGGTGCGACGCTCGCGTGCCAGCCCATGCGCGAGACCAGATCCGCATCGAGTGCGACGTCGCGCCGCGTCACCTGACGATCCTGGAGTGCCGCCCGCCGTGGCGAGAGGACTTCGGGCCGGAGCGATCGCGCTTCCCGATCGCGAGGCTCCGCTACACCCAGATCAGCAGGACCTGGTCGCTGCTCTGGAGCGACCGGAACTCGCGGTTCCACGAGTACGACCGCCTTGCGCGCCGTCCCCGCGGGTCGAGGGCCTGCTGTCAGAGATCGACCGTGATCCGACCGCCATCTTCTGGGGGTAGGACCACCAGACTCTCCGCCCGGCCGGCCCGGCGAACTCGTCCAGCGCGGCAATGACCTCGCGAGACTGCCACATCCTGCTCCGCGTGACGCCGTGCACTCGGTGAGCAACCCCCGCATCGGCCAGGGCGTTGATGGGCCGCAGCGCATTCGCCCCCCGAACCCCCAACCCTCAACCACGGCGGCGGCGTCGACCACATGCTGGCGCATCAGCAGGTCGGCCAGCTCCCAGGCTGTCCAGTGGGCGCGCAGCATCGAATGGATGAGGGCGCGTCCGGTGCGGCCGTTGCCGTCGGGGAACGGGTGGATGGTCTCGAACTGTGCGTGGGCGATCGCAGCGTGCACGAGCACCGGGATGTCGTTGCGCCGGGCGAAGCGCGCGAGGTCGGTGATGGCTGGCCGGGCAGCTCCGTGGTGAGGAGATCGATCATGACGGCCGCGGCCACGGCTTCAGGGAGTCGTTAGTTCGACGGTCAGTCGCACGGACAGTCAAACTTCGGTCATCCCTGGGTCCTGCGGCTTGACTAAGCCCGGCTGCGGGCGCACGTTCCGATTCGGAGCGCGAGCCGGGCGGCTCGCGGGGTGGGGGTTCGTCGTGGCCAGTCCGGTGCCGGGCAACACGTTGCGAGTCCTCCTCTCCGAGCTGACGGTCGCTGAGGAGGACTGGAGCTCGGTGCGGCGTCTGCAGCGCACCTTGAAGCGGCACCGGCAGACCGGCGACCCGCGCCTCGAGATCACCGGGGACTACACCGACGAGACCGACGTGGCTGTCCGAACCTGTCAGAGACGCCGCCGGCTCGGCAACGACCCCGTTGGGCAGTCCAGTGTGGGCCCCAGGCAAGCCGTGCACCGATTCGGCGTCACCAACCTGATTGTCAACGACCTCTGAGCGGAGCACGACCCTTTGGGAGGCGGAGGTACTCCGTGCAAGAGGCCAGTTCCAGTGATGGTGTCCCGCTCCTTCGCGTCGAGGTGCTTCACCACTTCCGCGTGCTCAGAGGCGGGCGACACATCGTGCTGCCTACCGGCAGTGAGCAGCTCGTGGCCCGGCTTGTCGTCGAGGATCGCCCCTTCGCCCGCTCGGCGGTCGCGGGCCTCCTGTGGCCAGAGCGCAGCGATCACGACGCGGGAACCCTCCTGCGGCGCGCCCTTTGGCGGCTCAAGCACGACGTGCCCGGCCTCGTCGAGTGCTACAGCCGTCAGATCATCTTGTCTCGATCCATCCAGGTGGATCTGGCGGAGGTACACCAAATTGCCGAGGCTGCCAACCAGGGATCGCCGCAGGTCAGCGCTCGCGCGGTCCGCCTTCTCGAGGGGGACCTTCTCCCCCAGTGGGCCGAGCACTGGCTCGACGCGCCTCGGGAGTCGCTGAGGCAGGTTCGCCTGCACACCCTCGAGGCGCTGGCTCGCAACGACCTCGACGCCGGCCGGCCGGGCAGCGCTCTCGTTGGCGCGCTCGCGGCCGCGGGTCTCGAGCCGCTCCGTGAGAGCGCTCACCGAATCGTCATCGCGGCACATCTCGCCGAGGGCAACGCCTCAGAGGCGCTGCGGCACTACGCCCACTTCCGCGACCTCTTGTGGGCAGAGATGCGGCTGCGGCCAAGCGCCCGGCTGGAGTCGATGCTCGCCGAGAGCGAGCAGGTTGTGTCGCTCGCGGCACGCCGCGGCGCCTTCACCGGCTGACCGACCTCGCTCAGTGGGTGTGATTCCCGGGCAGCGGGTACGGCGCTCACCTGGGTGATGTCGTCGATTGGTCCACTCAAGACTCCATCGATTGACCGGTCGGGCCGGGGACGTTCCTGCGTCGGCGACGACATCGTCGGGGCGACGGCGGTGCGGGTGCTGCCGCGCGTCGCGGCCCAAGGCATTCCACCCCCGACCAGGGGAATGACGGTTGAGGCGACACGGGCCTTGGGGACCAGGTCGGGTGCGCGGGAGCGGCGACTGGTGCACCAGCAACCCGTCAAACGGGCCGGGCACGACAACGGGGCGATCAACGCGATGATCGCCCGCGCCGAGACAGTCGCCGCTGCCACGAGGCCGGTCGAGAAGGACCGGTTCGAAAGGCGGCACGGCACCACCTCCGGAGTCGATTGGACACTCGTGAACACCCTGGTGCCCGCTCCGCTCAGCGGTCCTTGCGATCGGCAACACCACCTCCCTCACATCCCACCCGACACGAGAACTCCTGGCCAACTCCCAGGGCGGTCCCTGGACCGAGCGAAGTCAGGACGGAGGCGGGGCGATGCGACGGCGACGCCATGCGAACGGTGTCGAGATGTGCCGAGGACGCACCATGAACAGCCCGACGACGCCCGCACCGGAGACTGCCTCTCACCGGCACGCCCGTGCCGCCGCATCCGGGGAGGCTTTCGTGCCCGTACAAACCACCTATCCCGGCGTCTACATCGTCGAGCAGAAGTCCGGGTCCCACGTCATCACCGGGGTGTCGACGTCCGTGACCGCCTTGGTCGGTGCGGCGCGCAAGGGCCCCGGCGACACCCCCGTCGCGCTCACCAGCTTCGCCGACTACGTCCGCACTTTCGGCGACGTGATGGACACCAGCCATCCGATGGGGCACTCCGTGGGGCTGTTCTTCGCCAACGGGGGCAGCCGGGCGATCATCGTCCGCGCGCTCGGCGGTGGCGCCGCCCAGGCGACCCTGCCGCTCCCGGCGGTCAACGGCCTCCTGCTCACCCTCACCGCGCGATCCCGCGGCGGTTGGGCCAACGGCACCGGGAGTGGCTCCGGCGCCCAGACCGGTCTGTTCGTCGAGGTGAAGGCGGCCACCCAGTTCCCCGACGACCGGTTCACCCTCATCGTCGCCGAATGGACGCCGGGCGTCGGCGGCGGCCCGGCGAGCATCGTCGCGCAGGAGACATGGGCCGAGCTGTCGATGTCACCGGCCAGCCTGCGCTACGTGGAGACGGTGCTCGCGGCGAGCACGCTCGTCACCGCTGACGTGACCGGGTCCCCGGCCCCGGCGCCCGGCGCCGGGACATCGACCGGCACGGTCGCGGTCACCGGTGGGACGAACGTGAACGTCGGCGGCAAGGCGATCAGGCTCTCGGTAGACCAGAGTCCGGGCACCGACTACGTCCTCTTCCCGACCGAGAACCCGCCCGTCGCGCACACGGTCAATGACGTGAAGACGGAGATCAACGGGGCCGGCTCGATCTGGCCGGTCACGGCGAACGTCTCCGGTGGCAGGCTGGTGCTCACGAGCAAGACGACCGGGCTGGACAGCGCCGTCGTCGTCGGGCTCATCGGTCTCGGCGACGCCTCCGAGGACTTCGGTCTCGGCGTCGGCCGGGGCGGCACCGAGGTCGCCGGTTCGGCGCCGTACCGCCCGGCCGCGACGATCGCCGGCCTGACCGGCGGCGCCGACGGCTCGACACCGACCGCCTCGGACATCGTCTCGCCGACCACCGGCCAGGGCATGCTCGCCCTCGACACCCTGGACTTCCCGCGGTTCAACCTGCTCTGCCTGCCGGGAGTGACGTCGAGCGACCCGACCCCGGTCAACACGGCGCTCGACTACTGCCGACGGCAGAACGCCTTCCTTGTCGTCGACCCAGCGGCCGCGCTCAACCCCGCGCAGCTGAAGACTTCGGCGAACCTGCTGCGGGCCCAGGGTGCGCACGGCGCCATCTACTGGCCGCGGCTCGTCACGGCCGACTCGACACCGGACGGGTTCGGGGCCAGCGGTGCGGTGGCGGGGGTCATGGCCCGCACCGACGCCGCGCGGGGAGTGTGGAAGGCTCCGGCCGGCCTCGACGCCGGTGTCGCGGGCGCCCTCGGCCTCACGGCGCCGACCAACGACGACGTCTCCGGCGATCTCAACCCGCTGGGGCTCAACGTGCTGCGGACCTTCCCCGGTGCCGGCATGGTCGTCTGGGGGGCTCGCACCCTGGCGGGGAGCGACGTGCTGCAGAGCGACAGCAAGTACGTCCCGGTCCGGCGGCTCACCGACTACCTCTCGGCGAGCCTCTACCTCGGCACCCAGTTCGCCGTCTTCGAGCCGAATGACCCTGACCTGTGGGCCCAGCTGCGGCTCGCCGTCGGCGGTTTCATGCGCGGCCTGTTCCAGCAGGGCGCCTTTCAGCAGTCCGAGAAGCGGGCCGAGTCGGACAGCTTCTTCGTCATCTGCGACTCGAGTGTCAACCCACAGACCGAGATCGATGCCGGTCGGGTGAACGTCGTCGTCGGCTTCGCACCGCTCAAACCGGCCGAGTTCGTCGTCATCACGATCACCCAGATCAGCCAGGCGGGAGAGTGACATGGCCGAGTTCACGGTGAACGCCACACGCTACGACCCCTACAAGAGCCACATGTTCCGGGTGAAGTGGGACGGCGTCTACGTCGCCGGCCTGTCCAAGATGTCCCCTCTCAAGCGCAGCACCGCGCCGGTCACGCACCGGGCAGGCGGCGACCCGAGCCACGTCCGCAAGAGCCCGGGCCTCACGACGTACGACGCGGTCACCCTCGAGCGCGGTGTCACCCACGACCCGGCCTTCGAGCAATGGGCCAACAAGGTCAGCGCCCTCCAGCGGCCGGGCATCTCGCTCAAGGACTTCCGCAAGGACCTCATTGTCGACGTGTTCAACGAGTCCGGGCTGAAGGTCATCAGCTACAAGCTGCTCCGCTGCTGGGTCTCGGAGTACCAGGCCCTGCCTGCCCTCGACGCGGCGACGGCAGCCGTCGCCATCCAGAGCATCAAGCTGGAGCTCGAGGGCTGGGAACGGGACCCCGACGTCACCGAACCGGTCGAGCAAGCCGTGTGAGATGGACATCGGGCGCACGGCATCACCGCTGGCCCGGCTGGCGGCGGCCTTCGACGACGGCACGGACCTGCTCAGTCAGGCCGTGGCCGTCCTGCGCGCCCGCCCCGACCGCTGCGAGCTCGCCTTCTATGAGGTCGACGACCCGGTGGACCTGCCGATCGGGGCCGCGGACCGGCGTCTGCTCGCGGCCTACGAGGAGATCTCCGGCGGCTCGCTCGACGTGACGGCCCCGTGCGGTGCGTGCGGGGCGCGGACGACGCTGTCCCTCACGGTGGCCTCGGTCGGCAGGCACGTGTGGGCGTCGGTCCGGACGGTGGAGGGAAGCGGGCTGCGCGAACCCTCGTACGCCGATCTGCTGGCCTGCCCCGACGAGCCGGCCGCCATCCTCGACCGGTGCCGTCTCGGCCCCGAGCGGGCCAGGGGCACCTGGGCCGACCTCGACCGGGCCGAGCAGTCCCTCGCGGGGCCGCTGCGCTCGGCCTGCGCCGAGTGCGGGGAGCCGGTGACCCTGGATGCCGACGTCGTCCCGATGGTGCTGCGCGGGCTGGCCGTTGTGTGCGCCGAGTTCGACCGGGAGGTGCACCTGCTCGCCTCGACGTACGGGTGGGACCTGCCGACCATTGCGGAGTTGCCCGACCAGCGCCGCCACAGGCTCGCGGCGCTCGTGTCCGGGGGGACCTGATGGGCCCGGCTCCTGCCCAACCGCCCGGCGCCGGCCCGATGCCGGGCGGCCTGGCCCGGGTCCTCGCCCGGGTGGCCCTTCCGCCGGTGGCCGTGCCGAGGGCGTCTGCCGCGCAGTCCCCGGCCGTCGTCCGCTCAACCTTCTTCGACCCGACCATTGACGGCGGACTGGCAGCGCCGTCGTCGGCGCGGAGGGTGGCGGCCGCCCAGCGGCGCCCCGCTGCCGTGTCCCTGCCCGGAGAGGCCGCGGCTCTCGCCGATCCGTCGCCCAGCCCGCCCGGACCGGAGACCTGGCTGCCTGCTCCGGACGCGGTAGTCATGGAGGAGGAGCAATGGGCAGCCCCGGCGGAGGCACGCTTGGCACCGGCCAGGCACGCGCCTCCACCGAACCACGGACGCGAGCCAGAGGTGGGACGTCCGACGGAGTCTCGCCCCGGACCTGTTGCCTTCACGACCGCCGCGCAGGGTGCCGAGCCCGTCCCACCACTCGCCGCCGCCGCGGCGGCGCCGGCGACGGTCGAGCCAGGGCTGGACCCACCCGGCCGCGGGGCGGTCGCCGGCTTCCTGGAACCGGCCCGGACGGAGTTCGACCAGCCGGTGCCGCAGCTCACCCGGATGAGCCCGGCGGCCCCGGAACGTCCCGACAACCCGGACGTTGCGACGCCACCGCCGTCGGCGCCTCCGGTCGTGATCGGCCGGATCGAGGTGCGCGTGGATGCGCCTGCGGCACAGGCGGACCCGTTCGCTGGTTGTCGGGTCGTGGCGGGCGGTCTCACCGCCCGGCGGGGAGGTGCCTGGTGAGCCTCTTCACGCCCGGTCCGCCCGTCATCGCTGGGGTCGACGAGGTCCTGAGGGTTCTCACGAGCGAAGGCCTGAAGGGCCTCGCCAGCCCGGTCGGCGTGAGCGTGGGACCGCTCGACCGGCCGGTCGGCGGTCCCCGGCTCAACTGGTTCCTCTACCGGATCGAGCCGTCCACGGCCTACGTGAACATGGAGTCGCCCGTGAGCGGCTGGCGCACCCGCCGGGGTCACCCGCCCCTCGCGCTCACCCTGCGCTACCTGCTCTCCGCCGACCCCGGCGAGCTCACCGCCGACGGCACCGAGGACGACGTCGTCCACGCGGGACTCTCCGCGGTCATGTCGGCACTTCACGAGAACGGCATCTTCGGCATCGATACGGCCGTGGCGACCGGGCCGGATCGGTCGGTCGGCGACGTCGCGACGGCGCTCGTCGGGATGATCGAGCCACTGCGGATCAGCCCCGACCCGCTCGCCATCGAGACGATGACGGCGCTCTGGAACACCGGCTCGCACGCCCTGCGGCTGTCGGTCGGGTATGCGGTGAGCCTCGTGACGGTGCCCCCGCAGACGGCGTTCGTCGCCGGGCCGCCGGTCCAGGTGCGCCGCGTGGGTGTCGCGCCGGCCCTCGTGCCGGTCGTGGCCGCGGTCGCCCCCTCGACGGTGTTCTTCGACGAACCGATGGCCATCCGCGTTCGCGGCCTCACCGACGCCCGGCGGGTCACCCTCGGGCGGCTTGCGGGCGACCCCGACGACCCCACCGACGGCCGGCCGGATCCCCTCACCACGCACAGCACCGGCCCGTGGACCCTGCCGGCGTCGCCCACCGACGACGGACTGCTCGTCCACCTCCCGAACGACACGATCGTCGCCGGCCAGCGGCCGCTCGTCGTCACCAACCTCGCCGACGGCCTCCCGGCCGGCAGCGGCCACGCGATGGTCACCGTCGTGCCGGTCGTCACGTCGGCGTCCGCCGCGCTCCAGGCGGGGGTCGACGCCACCCTCACCGTCCAGCACGCGACCGCTGACGGCGAGGTGTTCTTCGGCGGCACCTCGGTGCCATATGCCGTGCTCACCCCGACCACCGTGAAGGCAACGGTCCCGCCGTTGCCGGCGACGGGGACGGTGCCGGTGAGCATGCGGGCCGGGACGGTCAGCGGGCCCACGACCCCGTTGGCGGTGGCGCCATGACGACCGCCGCCGTACGGACCCCGGTCGACCCGGCCGTCCAGGCGTTCGGCGCAGAGCGGGACGAGCGGGACGAGCGGCTGCTCACCTGGCGCGACGTCCTCGTCGCAGCGGCGACGGCCGCTCTGCGGACCTATCGGTCGGCGTGGTCCGCCGACCACCTCGACGACGCGGCCCGGGCCACCGCGGGGGTGGGCGTCCTGGACGGGCCGTCGGCACCGGAGCCGAGCCTTCAGAGGAAAGGACCGGCCGCGGGGGTGGGCCCGAGCGCGGCGGGCAGCGTGCGGCGGCGCACCTTCCACGACGTGCTCCCGGCGGATGGCGCCCTCGCCGCGACGGTCACCGCGGCCGGGCTCACACCTGGCGAGGAGGCCCTGCTCGCCGCGGCGTGGTGGACCGCCGTCGACCCGCAGCTCGCCGTCGCCTTCGGCTGCCTCCATGACGACAGCCGCCGAAGGTGGGCCACACCGGCCACGCTCCGGCTGGCCCTGACCCGGCTGGGGGTCGACGTGCCCATCGTCGTCGGCGACGACTCCCCGCTCGTCCGCACCGGGCTGCTCGACCCCGTTCCCGGACCGGGTCATCCGCTCACCCTCACGGCGGCCGCGCTCGATCTGCTGTCGGGAAACGTCCGCGCCGTCCCCGCGGCCACGCAGACCGCGCCACGGCTGGCCCCTGTGGCCGACCGGCTCGCCGACCTCGTCGCCGGTGGTGGTCGGGTCGTCGCGCGGTGCGTCGCCGAGGACGACCGCGCAAGCCTCCGGGACGCCGTCGCCGAGCGGCTTGCGCTGCCCCTCGCCCCGACCTCGAGGCCCCCAGGGCTCGCCGACCTCCTTCTCCGCCTCCGGCGCGAGCTGCCGGCCGTCGTCCTGGGCGGCGAGGCGCCACCGCACGGGTGCGTCCTAGCCCTCGGGCCCGGCGACGCGTCGGCACCTCCTGGCTGGCACACCGTCGACGTGCCGGCCCCGACCCTCGCACAGGCCACGACCGTGTGGCGCTCGGCCCTGCGGACGGCCGGAGCACGGGTGGGGAGAGCCGACCTCGCCGACTACGCGAGCCGTATCCCCATGGGTGAGAACGGGATCCGTGAGGTCGTGGCACGGGCCGCAGCTGCCGCCGAGTGCCGCGGTGACCGGCTCACCTGCGACGACGTGGCCGCGGCGCTGCGCGGCCAACCGCGGCACGACCCCGGCGGCCTCGCCCGCCAGGTGCCCACGTCGACGCGTCTGGACGACCTCGTGCTCTCGACCGCCACCCGCGAAGGGCTCGACGAGGTCGTCGCCCATGCCCGGTGGTCCGCGGCCGCTCACGAGACGCTCGGCTTCGACGGGGTCCGTGGCCGGGCCGTCGTCGCCCTCTTTCACGGCCCCAGCGGCACGGGGAAGACCGCCGCCGCCGAGGCCCTGGCTGCCGCCGTCGACCGGGACCTGTGGGTCGTCGATCTCGCCAAGGTCGTCAGCAAGTGGCTGGGCGAGACCCAGCGCAACCTCGACACGGTGCTCGACGAGGCGGCGACGGCCGGCGTCGTCCTCCTCTTCGACGAGGCGGACGGGCTGTTCGGCAAGCGCGGCGAGGTGACGGACGCGCGGGACCGGTACGCCAACCTCGAGATCGACCACCTCCTCCAGCGGATCGAGCTGCACACCGGGGTCGTCGTTCTCACGAGCAACCGGCCGGCCGCGCTGGACGAGGCCTTCGCGCGGCGCATCCGGCTCGGCGTCCGCTTCGACCTGCCCGACCATGCCGAGCGCGAGGAGCTGTGGCGGCGGGTCCTCCCCGGGGGGGTGCTGGCGGGCGACACCGACACGGTGCGCGTCGCGCGCGAAGAGCTCTCCGGCGCGGCGATCCGCGCGGCCGCACTCGCCGCGACGGTGCTCGCAACGGCCGACGGGTCGGCCGTCACCTCCGCGCACCTGGAGACCGCGGTCCGCCGCGAGCTGGAGAAGACCGGTCGACATCTCACGGCGAGGACGGTGCGGTCATGACCGACGACCTGCGCGTCAGCGTCGACGCCGAGCCCGAGCCCGGCCTCCTCCGCCCGGCCATCGAGGCGGCCCTCACCGGACGCCCGTGGCCGCCCGGACCTGAGGCTCAGGTCGCCGCAGCCGTGGCCGCCGTGGTGCGGGACTGGAACTCCGGTAGCCCCGTTTCCGTCGGGCGGGAACCGACACCCGGAACGCAGCTCGGCGTAGGGCCCGACGGGACCAACCACGCAGGTGAGGGCCGATGACCGCCCGCGGCATGCTCCTGTCGTTCTCCGACCCGGTGGCCGGGATGGTGCCGACACTCGTGCCGTTCCAGTACAACCCGTCCGAGGTGACCCGGGTCCTGCGCGTCGCGGCCGGGGCGTCCGGCGGTTCGGGCTTGCGGGTCGGTGCGCCGCCGACCGAGACGTACACGTTCAAGCTCGAGCTCGACGCCCTCGACGCCCTCGACAAGCCGGTCACCGCGACGCTTGGCGTCGGCCCCCTGCTCGCCGCCCTGGAGGGGATGATGGAGCCTGGCGGAGGCGGCCTGGCCGCGCTGGTCGGCGCCGTCGTCTCGGTCCTCGGAGGGGGCGCCGGCGCAGCGCTCGTGCCGGCGCCGTCGCTGCCGCTCGTCATCCTCGCCTGGAGCCCGGAGCGGATCGCGCCGGTGCGGATCGACTCGTACAGCGCCCACGAGACCGGCTTCGACGGCGCGCTGCAGCCGGTGCAGGCCACCGTCGACCTGTCGGTCACCGTGCTGCGCGACCGCGACCTCAACGCCGACCAGACCCTCGCCAACGTCATGGCCACCGCCTATCAGGCGGTACGCACAGGGCTCGCTGTCGTCGGCGTCGCCCAGGGCGTGGAGCTGATGACATGAGCGGCCGCTACGGCGGGCAGGCCCAGCTCGCGGTGCCGCAGGACGACGGCACGACCCGCCCGATGTCGACGCCGCGGGTCAGCGTCCGGCCGGCCACCGACGTGATTTACCCCGTGCGCGAGGGCGACCGCGTCGACCTGCTCGCCGGTGCGGCGCTGCGCGACTCGACGAAGTGGTGGGTCATCGCCGACGCCAACCCCCGCGCCAACGCTCTGGACCTCGAACGCACCGGGACCCCCCTGGCGGTGCCGAATGCCTGAGACCCGCACCTCCGTCACCGTCAACGGTTCGCCCCTCGGCGCACACGACCTCGACCTGGTCCAGTCGCTCAGCCTCGAGGAGTCCCTCGGTGGGCAGGACAAGGTGAGCATCACCGTGCAGCTCGTCGCGAGCGACAGCAGCGCCTGGACGTCGTCCCTCGACCCGCTCGTCGCACCAGCCACGCCCTTCCACGTCACGCTGACCCGCGGCAGCGACACCGTCGAGGTGGAGGCCCGCAGCGTCAGCGCGGGCTGGCAGATCGCGCCCGGCGGGTCGTCGACCATCACCGTCGAGGGGATGGACCGCAGCGTGGAGCTGGACCGCCAGGACGTCCAGCGGCTCTGGCAGGACACCAACGACGCCGCCATCGCCGAGACGATCTTGTCCGAGCACGGTCTCGCTGCACAGGTCGACAGCACCCCGAGTGGCGCGGACTCCGACACGTACTCGCCGCAGCAGAGCGCCACGGACTGGGCGTTCCTCAAGGCGCTGGCCGGCCGCAACGGCTTCGACCTGCACGTCGAGTCGATCAACGGCGTCGTCACCGGCGTCTTCGGCAAGATCGACGTCACAGCGCCCCCCCAGGCGACGATCGCCCTCGGGTACGGGTCCCTTGGGGGGAACGCGAACGCCTCGGTGCAGCTGCTGGCCGGCCAGGAGGTCCACGTGACGCGGACCGTGGCCGGCACCAGCGACGTCGACATCGCGAGCGACAACGGGCAGGGGCACGCCATGGGCACCCGGTCCCTCGGCGGCTTCACCCTGGTGCGGACCCACACGGCTGGGTCGCTCAGCGTCCTCGACGCCCAGTCCACGGCGACGGCGATGGCCGAGCGGAGTGCCTTCGGCGCCACCCTCAACGCCACCCTGGCCTCCGCCGCCTCCCCGCTCATCCGCGCCCGGCGCACGGTGACCGTCGCGGGCCTGGGGGAGGCCCTCGACGGGCTCTGGCTGGTCCGGTCGGTCCGGCACACGGTCACCCCGGGCGGGCACAGCCAGACCCTCGGCCTGATCCGCAATGCGCTGGGCAACCCGGCCGAGGGCGGTGGCGTCGGTGGCCTCGCGGGCGCCTTGAGCGCTGCGGTGGGGGTGTCGCTGTGAGCCCCGTGGAGATCTCCGAGCTCGACATCCTCGCGGGCGCGAACGACCACACCCGCTTCCACGGGCTGTTCGCCGGTCAGGTGACCGACAACGACGACCCCGAGTCGAAGTGCCGGGTCCAGGTCTTGGTGCCGGAGGTGCTCGCCGACGGAAACACTGGATGGTGCCTGCCGGCCCTGCCCTACACCGGTGACGGTGCCGGCCTGGCCGCCGTCCCGCCGATCGGCACCCAGGTCTGGGTCCAGTGGCCCGGCGGCGATCTGTCGGCGCCGCCCATCTGGTCGGGCGGCACCTACAGCGGCGGTGGCGCCGTGCCGGGCGCCGGTCCGAACACCGTCATCCTGCTCACCCCCGGTGGGCACCGAATCGAGCTCGACGACGACAGCACGACCCTGACCATCACCTGCTCGCAGGGGCCGGTGATCACCCTGGACTCCTCGGGCGTGAGCATCGACAACGGCCAGGGCGCAACCGTCGTCATGCAGGGTCCCAAGGTCGACGTCAACGACGGCGCGCTGGTGGTGCAGTGATGCCCGGCTACCTGCTCACCGCGGCCACCCAGGCGACCTGTCCGCACGGCGCCCCGGTGAGCTTCGTCCCCAGCCAGACCAGCGTGCTGGCCGACGGTGCCCCCGTCCTGCTCGCCTCCGACCAGGCCACCATCGCCGGCTGCCCGTTCATCGTCGGCACCGTCGCCAGTCCGTGCCTCACCATCCGGTGGCTGGCTCCGGCGACGCGCGTCATGGTCACCCGGACGCCGGTCCTGCTGAGCACGAGTACCGGGCTGTGCCTCAACCCGGCCTCGGCGCCGCAGGGTCCCGCGCAGCTCTCGTCGTACCAGCAGCGGGTGCAGGGCACGTGACCACCCCCCGGTTCCCCGTCCAGCCCTGGCAGCTCGGGGGCAGCCGCCGGCTGGCGACGCGTGGTCCGCTCGAGCACCTCGACGACCTGGTGAGGCTGGTGCTGCTGACCGGCCCGAACGAACGGCTGCACCGGCCCGGCTTCGGCGCCGGCCTGGGTGCGTCGACCCTCTTTCAGCCGTTGTCGGGCGACCTTGCCGGCACGGTGCGGGCCCGCGCCCGCGGCAGCCTGACCTCGGCCCTGGGCGACCGGCTCGACGTCGTCGACGTCGTCGTCACCGTCGCCGACTCCACCCTGTCGGCGGAGGTCGTGTACCGGCCCAAGCCGGCGGGGGAGACCCGCCGCGTCACCCTCACCCTGCCGGCGGCGGCACTGTGACGGCGACCGCACACGACGCCTGGACCCAGCCGGAGCAGCCGGAGGCCAGCCCGGTGTTGCGGCCCAAGGCCCTCTTCGGCGGTGGCTCGGTCATCGGCCTGCGGGCGGCGGGGTGCACGGCATCCGGTGTGGTGCGGACTGTGTCGGTCTGGCTGTACGCCGACCCGCAGGCCGGCCTCGTGGCCCCGACCTTGTGGACCCTCGAGGGCACCCCGCAGGTCACCGTTGTCGCCCCCGGGACGATCGTGCCAGCCGGGGTCGACGTCGACGGCAACCCGGTGCCCGCCCACCTCGACCTGCCCGTCCAGGCCGTCGGCGCGGCCCTGCCCGGGCAGGCGCCCTACCGGCTCGGCATCGACCCGGTCGGGCTCGCCGGGCTCGCTCTCGAGCTCGACCCGCTGCGCCGCTACTTGCCCGTGCGGCTTCGGCCCGAGTGCGGCGACGTGCCCGACTGCATCGCCATCCCGCCGACGCCCCCGCCGCTCACCCCGCCCGACTACGAGACCCTCGCGCGCGACTACACCGGCCTGCGGGCGATGCTCGTCGAGCGGCTCGGCGTGCTCCACCCGGCCTACGACCCCTCGCCGGCCGACCACACGATCACGCTCCTCGAGTTGATGGCGCACCTCGGCGACCTGCTCTCCTACCGCCAGGACCGGGTCGCGACCGAGGCGTGGCTCGGGACCGCGCGCCGACGGGCCTCGGTCACCCGGCACGCGCGGCTCGTCGACTTCGCCGTGCCGCCCGCGACCAGCGCGTCGACCGTCGTCCAGGTGCGGGTCGCCCACCCCGATCTCACGGCGACCGACGCCGCCTTCACGGTGCAGCCTGGCGACCTGGCAACCGACGCCGTGGCCGACCCCGACAAGGAGCCCGGCGCGGCCTGCTTCACCGTGGAGGTCGACGCACCGCAGACGGTGTTCGCGTCGCACGCGGAGGTCTCCCTCCACGACTGGGGCGAGGTCGACGCCGTGCTCGGCGTCGGGGCGACCAGCGCGGTGCTCGTCCGGCCCCCGGCATCCGACGGCACGCCCGTGGCGACCTGGCTCCCGCCTGGCACCCTCCTCGGGTTCGAGGTCGTCGACCCGGGGCCGCCCGGGGAGCAGGTGACGTGGGCGACCCGGGGGCAGAACTGGCCCCCCGACGACGGCAGCCGTGGTCAGACCCGAATGCCGCTGGCGAGCCATCCGGCGCAGGTCGTCACCGTCACCCACGTCGTCGCGATGACCGATCCGCTCGCGCCGACCCTGCCCCTCGTGCGGGCTTTCTGGGAGGCCGATGACGCGCTGACCGCGGCCGTGCCCGTCTCCGTCGCGACGGATGCCGGCAGCCCGCGCGTCGGCGTCGCCCGGCTGGGTCTCGTCGCCGCCCATCACGGGCTGCCCGTCGACGGGCCCGGCGCCCTCGCTCCTTTCGACCCACTCACCGGCGACAGCCCGGACCCCGCCGTCACCGAGGTCGGCGAGTACTGGCTCACCCGCGCCGCGGCCGCCGGGTTGTCCTGCGCACCCGGGGGCCGGCCCTGGCAGGTCCGCACCCGGATCGGGCTGCCGAGCGGTGTCCCGGTCGAGGCGACCCGGGTGACCAGCCTGCTGCGGGCACCCTCCGATGGCTTCGCAGTCGTCGTCGATGTTGACGACGACGATCCGCCGCGGCTGCGCTTCCGCACCGGCGCCCTCGGGCTCGTCCCGCCCGCTGACAGCGACGTCACTGTGCGCTACGAGGTCGGTGCCGGCCAGGCCGGCGACATCGCCGCCAACACAGTGACCCGTCTGGTGCGCACCACGACCCCCCTCGGCCAGCCGATCGTGTGGCTCGACGCGGGCACCGGGGTCGGCGCCCGCAACATCACGCCCGGAACGGGGGGTGAGGAGGCCGTGGCGCTCGACGTCGTTCGGCGGGACGCACCCCAGGCGTATGCCGCGGTGCCGCGCCGCGCCGTGCTCGTGAGCGACCTGCCCGGCTTCGCCGTCGAGGTTCCCGGCGTCGAGCGGGCCGCCGCCCACCGCGACTGGTCCGGTTCGTGGCCGGTGGGCGTCGTCGCCGTCGAGACGACGACCGACCTGGCCGACCCCGACGTCGACGCCGCGGTGGGGCAGGTGATGGAGGCCGTCCGGATGGCCGGGACCGAGGTCGTCACCCTCCCGGCGACACCGGTCGGTCTGCTCATCTCGCTGACCGTGTGCCTCACCCCGTCGACCGAGTCGGCCACCGCGCGGCTGCGGATCCTTGCGGCCCTCCGGCCGGGGCAGCCGGGTGCCGTCTTCTCCGCCGAGGCGCACACCCTCGGCTCGGCCGTCTACACCTCGACGGTCGTCGCGGCGGTGGCGGCGGTCCCCGGCATCGACGCGGTGCGGGTCACCGAGGCCCGCCGGCTGTCCGACCCGCCGGGGCAGAACGACACGGTCCTGCTCATGGCGCCCGACGAGATCCCCGTCTGCGACGATGACGCCTCCACTCCGGAGCGCGGCCGGATCGAGCTCACCATCGAGGGCGGCCGATGACCCAGCCCCGGCCCCGCGACCTCGTGCCCCGCCCCGACCCGGCGCCGGGCCAGCGCGTGCTGCGGCGGCGGCTCGCCGATCGGGTCGACTTCCGAGACGCCCTGCTCGCCTCGCTCGCGGAGGTCACCGTGCCCGGCGGCGGCCCGCTCGGTGAGCGGCTGGACGTCGCCGGCGACCCGACCGTCGTCCTCGTCGCCGAGCTGTGGGCCCGCGTCGCCGACTCCGTCGCGGCCTACACCGAGCTCACGGCGGGCGAGCGCTACCTCGGCACGGCCCAGGACTGGACCGACCTCCGGCGTACGACCGACCTCCTCGGGCACCGGCCGACCCAGCGGGTCGCGGCCCACGGCTGGATCCGTTGCACGACCGACACCGGCGCCAGCCCGCTCGTGCCCGCCGGGACGCGGGTGCAGGCTCCCGGCACGTCCGCCCGCCCGGCGCAGGCCTTCGAGGTGGTCGACGACGCCCAGCTCAGGGCCGACTGGGCGGACCTCACCGTCACCGCGGTCCCGCAGCCGGCGAGTCCACCCGGGTCGTCGCTGCGGCTGCTCATCGACCCCGGCTGGCGACCGTCCGACCGCCTCCTCCTCGTCGCCGAGAAGCCGGCCGTCTTCATCCCCGAGCCGACCGACTGGTGGGACTGGCTGGGCTGGTTCTACGTCTACTACTTCGGCGTCGCGGCGGCCTGCTCGGTGGTAGGGACGGTCAACGTGACCAGGCGGGCCGACGATCTCGGCGCCTTCCTCTTCACGATGGACCGTTCCTTGTCCGCGCTCCTCGCCCCGGCCGCCGGTACGACGTATGCCGCGTACCGGGTCCGCGTGAACCTCCAGATCGCGCGCCGCCTCGAGAAGCTGTCCTTCGTCAGCGGGACCACGGCCTCGACCGCGGACGTCACGTATGCCGGTGAGGCGGCCGCCATCCAGGCCAGCCAGCTGCTCGTCGTCGACGCGTCGGCGGCGACGCCTGGGCTCGGCATCGTCGTCTGGAACGCCTCGGGCGCCCTCGTGACGACCGTCGCCTCGGTCGGGTCGCTCGACTGGTCGGTCGCGCCGGGGACGAAACACCGGGTGGGGGTCGTCGCCCTGACCGACGCGCTTCCTCTCGCGCTGCAGACCAGCGACATCGACGTCGCCCTCGTCGACGACCGCAGGCTGGCCCAGCACTACGAGCTGCCGCCGTTGCTGCACGGGGCGACCCGGCTGCGGGTGCACCCCCGACCGCAGTTGGTGCCGCAGCGGATCGCCGTCCGCACGACGACGGCCTGGGAGCTGGCCGCCTGCTCGCTCGACGGCAGCGACACCGCGACCGACGTCGGCGGGATGCTGCTCGTACTCACCACGGGCTTCACCGGGGATGCGGAGACCGCACCCGCGACATCGAACCTCGTCGCGATCCAGCACGGCACGACGAAGACGGCCCCGCTGACGGTGGACGGTGGGACCGCCATCGTGCCCGGCCCGGTCACCGGTGATGTGGACGCCGCCGGCACGGTCACCGACAGCCTCGTCGTGCGGGTCGCCGGCGTCCGGTTCGACGAGGTGACGACCCTCTACGGCCGCGGTCCCTCCGAGCCGGTCTACAGCACCAAGATCGCCGCCGACGGGACGCTCGTCCTCGCCTTCGGCGACGGCGAGCGCGGCGCCCAGCCCCGTGGCGAGGTCAGTGCCATGTGGCGGGTCGGGGGCGGCCTGAGCGGCGAGGTTGACGGGCCGCTCATCGACACCCTCCTCGGCAGCGTGCGCGGGGTGCGCAAGATCGCTGGCGTCGGACCCACGACCGGAGCGGCCGACCAGGAGGACCAGCTGCGGATGCGCCGCGCGGCGGCAGCCCGCATCCGGGCCCTGGACCGGGCCGTCTCGCTCGGCGACCTCGCCGACCTCGCGCTGACCGTGCCCGGCACGAGCCACAGCGCGGCGTGGCGGGGCGCCGGCCCTCCCGGCTGTGCCTGCGGTGGAACCGGGCTCCACCTCGCCTTCCTGCGGACGACCGACACCGGTGCTCGCGGCCCGCTCGCTGCCGAGCTGCTGTCGATGGCCGGCTTCCTCGACGCGCGCCGGGACACCTCGGTCGCCCTGTGCGTGTGCACGGGTGTGTCGAGCGCCCTGCCCGTCACTGCGACCATCGCGACCGACCACCGGCTGGAGTCGGTGGCCGTCGTTGCCGCGGCGACCGCCGCTCTGGCCGACCGCTCCGGGCCGTTGGCCGCCGCGCCGCGCGAGATGGGCGTGCCGCTCGACGACAGCGACGTCGTCGCCGTCGTCCAGCCGGTCACCGGTGTCGTCGGCGTGGTGTCTCTCGCCGTCACGCCCGGCATCCGGGCTCCCTCTGCCGGCGAGACCGGCATCGGTCGGACCCCCGCCGAGCGCTACGAGCTGCTCAGCGTCGGACCGGTGTCGGTGGTGGCGTCATGACCGCCGAGGTGCGCCGCGAGTTCCTCCAGATGCTGCCCCCGGCCGTCGTCGCCGGCTGGACTCCCGGTGAGGACACCCCACCCTCGCTCGCCCTGCTCGCCGCGCTCCAGGACCAGTGGTTCGCGCTCGCCGCCGACGTCGACTCGATCCTCGACGACGCCTTCCCCGACAGCGCGACCGACTGGGCCCTGCCCTACCTCGCCGCCCTGCTCGGCCTGCCCCCGGACGCCGCGCGGCGGGAGATCGCGTATGCCACCGCCTTGCGTCGCCGCAAGGGCACGCCCGCCGCGGTCGAGGACTTCGGCGAGGTCGTCACCGGCTGGCCGACCCGGGTCATCGAGGGGTGGAGGACGACTCTGTGGTGCCAGCAGCTGCGGCATCCGGTCCTGCGGAGCGCGTCCCTCGACCTGCGCCACGGGGAGCACCTCCTCGTCGGCACCGGGCTGGACCCGGCCCGCCGGTCGGTCACCCCCGGTGGCCCGCACCACCCGGCGGCGGTGTCGGCCGAGGTCTTCCCCTGGCAGCTCGTGACCTACGACGCGGTCGAGGCCGCCCCGCTCGGGTCCGGTCGGTTCGCCGTCCATCCGCTCGGGGTGTCCGCACCGCTCTACCTCGCGCCCAGGCCGCTTGAGATCGCGAGCGACGCCGAGGACGAGCGTCCGCCCGAGGTGCCGCCGACGCCGAGGGCTCCGCGGGGGGCGGCCGAGCTTCCGATCCGCGCCAGCTGGCGCCTCATCGACGCGCTTGGCGACGTGAGCTACGGCCCCGTCTGGACGCTCGCCGCCGACCACCCACTGACCGCCGAAGGGCCGGTCGGCCCGGCGGTCCTCGAGGTGACTGTCGACGGCGTTCCGTTGCCCTGGAGCGAGATCGGGCTCACTGGGTTACCACCCGTCGGAGCGCCCATCCCGGCGGCGGACCAGGTGCTCGTCGACCCGGCGCGCGGCGTCCTCGTCCCGGGCTCCTCGGTGACCGGCACCCTCCGGACGACGTTCCACCGGGCAACACCGGGTCGGCTCGGGCCGGCGGCCAGCACGGCGCAGCCCCGCGACGACGTCGGGGTCGTCATCGTCGTCGACCCCGGGCTCGGCACGCACCCGCCGGGTCAGACCGTCGTCGCCGACCTGGCTGGTGCCGTCGCCGCAGCGTTCGCGGCGACGACGAGCGCGAGCGGACCGGACGTGCCGCAAATCGAGATCCGGCTCGGGACGAGCGACCGGCTTCTCACGCCGGGTCCGATCACCGGGTCGCCCGCCCTCACCCGGTGGCGGGTGGTCGCACCGGTCGGGATGACGCCCGTCGTCGTCGGCGACCTCGACCTCGACCTCACGGCGGTGTCGGTGGAGCTTTCCGGGTTCTTCGTGACTGGTGACATCCTCGTCGGTCCGTCGATGGCCGCCGTCGACCTCGTCGGACTGGCGACGGACACTACAGCCGGCAAGGGCGTGCGCGTCGACCCGACCGCCTGGACGACGAAGGTCTCGGCCATCGGCTGCCTGCTCGGGCCGGTCCGGGCCGACCTCGCGGCCCACGCCGTCGAGCTGCACGACTGCGTCGTCGACGGCCGGGGAGCCCAGCCGATGCCGTGCGGCGGGGACCCCGGTGGCGACGCCACACGCTCGGCTCTCGCCGCTGCCGACCGCTTCCCGCCTGACCTCGTCGCCACCGGGGTCACCTTCGTCGGCCCGGTCGGCGCGGGCGAGGTCTGGGTCGCCGACTGCCTCTTCACCGTCGACCTGCGCACGACCGTCACGTCCACCGGCTGCGTCCGGTACTGCCAGCTCGGCCGGGCGGACGACCCGCAGGCGCACCCACCGGCCTACCGCTCGCTCACCAGCCCGCTCCCGCCGTTCGGCGACGTCGGGCTCGACGGGTCGGGCTACTACGCGCCGCTGCTCGCGAGCCCCGGCCCGCACCCTGCGCTCCCGCTGGTCATGGCGGCGAGCGACGGCGGCGAGATCGGGGCGTACCACCACGCCAGGCGTGGCCCGCTCGCCCTCCGGCTCGCCCAGCGGCTGCCGGAGATGGCCCCCCTGACCCTGCACACCCACCTCCTCATCGCCGAGCCGGAGGACTCCACATGACCGGTGACATGACCAGCGTCCCGCTGCGGGCCCAGGACCGCTGGACATCCGCGCGGCTGCAGCAGGGGCGGGTTCTCCTCGACACGGACTGGAACCTCGACCTCGACGGCCCCGCCCGGGACGCACGCCAGCTCGCGGCCGACACGATCGGCCCGGCCGGCGTGCCTATCGGCAGCACCGCGTTCCAGGTGTCCCTTGCGGGCGGTGTTCTGCACGTGGGCGCCGGGACCATGTGGGTCGACGGCCTCCTCGCACGCAACCCGGGGGACCTGTCGTATGCCGACCAGGCCCAGATCCCGAAGCTCCCGACCGCGGGCACGTGGGTCGTCTACCTCGACGTGTTCCCCGAGGAGGTCCAGGCGGCCGAGGACCCGGCCGACCTGCTCGACCCGGCCCTCGACGGCATCGACACCACGACGCGCACCCGGGTCGGCTGGCGGGTGCGGGTCGCCCCGGCGCAGACGCCGACCTGTGGCGGCGCAACTTTCCCGGCCGCCCTGAGCACCGGCCTGCTCGACGTCGTCCGTACCGCGGCCCCCGTCAATCCCGACCCCTGCGCCCCACCGGACGACCCGCGCACCCAGCTCCCTGACGGGCTGCTACGGATCGAGGTGCTCGACACGGGCACCGAGGCGACGGCCCGGTTCGGCTGGTCGTACGCCAACGGCTCGGACACGGTCGCCGCGAGCGTCGCAGGCACCGCCGTCACCCTGGCCCCGTCGCGCTCGGTGACCTTCCAGCCCGGTGACCTGGTCGAGGTGAGCACCCTGGCGCGCCGCGAGGACCGGGTCGACCACGGAGCGCTGTTCACCGTCGCCACGGTGACCCCGCAGGCCGGCGGCGACCTCGTCACCCTCGCTGCCGCGAGTGCACTGACGGGGGACCCGCCAGGCACCTGCCTGCGCCGCTGGGACGGCCAGGTGGTCGGCGCCGCCGCGCCGGTGACGCTGACCCTGGCCGGGAACGACACCGGCATCGCGTTCACCGCCGGCGCCGGCAGCTACGCGGTCGGCGACTGGTGGGGCATGCGGGTGCGAGGCAGCGCCGCGGACGCGGTCGAGACGCTCACGGCCGCCCCGCCGGACGGCATCCGGCACGCCTTCGCCTCGCTGGCCGTCGTCGACCTCGGCACGGGCGGGGTGCTCACCGACTGCCGGCCGACATTCCCGCCGCTGACCGAGCTGGAGAACGACTGCACGTGCACGGTCACGGCCTTCCCCGGCGACGACGTGCAGGCCAAGCTCGACCTGCTCCCCGCGACGGGGGGCGAGCTCTGCTTGGCGGCGGGCCGCTTCCCGCTCGGCCTCCCGCTGAAGGTTGCGGGGAAACCGAGGATCGTCATCACCGGAGTCGGCCCCGCCACCGTGCTGGCCGCCGCGAACAGCGAGGCCGCCCTCGTCGCCACCGGCTGCGACGACATCGAGGTGACGCACCTGCGGGTCGAGACTTCCGTCCCCGAGGGAGCAGCCTCACCGCCGGGCGACCCGGGGCTGATGGGTGGCCTGTCCTTCCTCGGCGGGGACGGCATCCGCGTGCACGACGTGGAGGTGCACGTGCCCGACAGCCGCGGGAAGAGCCAGTCGGCGATCTACGTCGCGCCCGATCCGAACGCGGGCGACCCCGGCCGGGTGGAGATCTGCGGCAACCGGCTCGAGGTCGGAGACCAGCAGGTGGGGATCCTCGTGGCCTCGGCCGCCTCGACGCGGATCAGTGACAACCTGGTTCGCCTGACCGCCGCGGCGGCGGTGTCGCGGCCGAACCGGCTGGTGGCCCGGCAGCTGGGTGCGTTCGTCGCCAGCCACGTCCAGGCCGTCGTGGCCCAGCCCGGTCCGGCGCCCGCCGGTCCGGCGCGTGCCGGTCCGGCCGCGACCGGCCGGGCCCGGGCCCGGGCGGTCCGCCTCGCCAACGGGGCCGACCTGTCCATCGGCGGGACCAACGAGATCCGGCGGGTGATCAGCGACTTCGCCAAGCACACGTCGGTGACCCGGCTCGCCGGCGAACGGTCCTCGGGGGCCGCGATCGCACGCTATGTCGCCGCGAGTGCGACCGAGCCGCACCAGGCGGCGATCGGTGCGGCAAGTGCGCGCTTCCTCGCGGCGGCCGTGCTCAATGCCCGCTCGATGGCCCAGGGGATCGTCGTCGGCGGTTCCCGGGCACCCCTCGTACGGATCGACGGCAACCTCCTCCAGGGTGCCATCGAGGGCATCCACGTCGGGCTGCAGGCGGTCGGCAAGCTCCGCCTCGTCGTCGGTCAGGCGGTGATCGCCGGCAACACGGTGGCCCTCGTCGTGCCGTTCTTCTGGGCCCGCCAGCGGCATGCCTACTACGTCGGCAACGTCGCGAGCCTCACGATGACCGACAACCACGCCCGGCTCGCCCGCACCGGAAGCCAGGACGGGACGCCTGTCGACGCCGTGCGGGTCTGGGGCGTTCTCGGCACCTGGGTCGAGATCCGCGGGATGGACCTGACCGGGCCGTTCCGGGTCGGCGTCGTCATCCGCGACACCGGGCCGGGCGGCAGCAAGGGCCGCTCCATCCGCTACCTCAGCGACGTGCTCAACGTCGACGGATCGGTGGCCCTCGACGTCCCGGCCGACTTCCAGCACGACCGTTGCCTTCCCTGAGGAGGGAGACCTACGATGGTGACTGCAGGCATACTTCATCCGCTCGGTCGCGGCATCCGCAGATCACTGTTGGTTGAGGGGTTCGAATCCTCGTATGGCTGTTTGAGGCACGGTAAGGCGTCGGCGCGTCCGACGCCTTATGCCTGTCGGGGGTCGCGATGACCCTCTTGTTCGACCAGCAGGCGCATGCCGAGCCCGCCGCCGCCGTCGCAGCCAGGCAGCAGCAGCGGCTGCCGAGCGGCCTGCGCGAGGAGTTCGCGGCGCACTTCGGCGCCGACTTCGACGACGTCGGCATCGCACCGACGGCCGCCGCCCCGGCGCTGACCGCCAACGGCGCGGATGCGGTGACGGTCGGCGACGCGATCGCCTTCGGCGACGCGGCCTACCAGCCCGAGTCCGGGTGGGGCCGCGAGCTCATCGCCCACGAGCTGGCCCACGTGGTCCAGCAGCGCGGCGGCACCGGCGGGCCACCGCTCACCGACCCCGCTGCGTACGAGCCGCAGGCGGACGCCGCGGCCCGTGCCGTGCTCGAGGGGCATGACGTGCCGGCCTTGTCGGCCGCGCCGGCTGCCGCCCAGCCGCGGGTATCGATGCGTGACGTCGGGCCCCGTGAGCAGTCCGGGTTCGCGCGAGTGCCTGAACTCATGGACCGGCTCAACCATATTTCGCTCGGGCTGGTCTTCACGCTCACCCACGAGGGCCGGTTCGACTGGCTGGCCTACACGCGGATCCTGCCAGTGGACCTGTGCAGCGAGTTCGACAAGCAGATGATGGCGTTCATCGACGACGGCGCCGACATCCTCATGAGGTTCACCAACCGGCACGGCCTTCTCGGCAACGCGGCGGCAGGCTTCCACTGGACGGTCGACGTCGACGCCTGGCAGTCCGGCTACGTCGACATCGACGACCTGCTTGCGAGCAGCGACCTCGGCCTCTCTACGTCGATGGTGCACCAGCTGCGGGAGCGGCAGAGGACGCCGAACTACGAGCACCGGATCGGCATCGACACGGGCCCCGGCGCGCTCGTGACGACGCCCGGGGCCGACGCGGAGTTCCAGGCTGCCCACCTGTCCGGGCTGCAGGCCGAGCTGGCGCTGCTGCGGGACTTCTTCGGCGACCCGACGATCCAAGCCGTGGACATCCAGGCGCGCCGGTTCCGCAACAGCCGCGGCGACATCATCCGCGAGAAGGAGACTGCGGGCCGAACCCACGCGACGTCCGGCATCCTGGCCATCACGTGGGAGGTCGTCATCCATGGGACCCACCAGGTCATGACCGCAGAGGACTATCTTGCCCTGCTCGAGCGCGAGCGAGCAGCCGCGGCGGCCGCTGGCGCTGCCGCCGGCGCCGGCGTGGGCGTGCCGTGACCGCAGGGGTCGACGTGCCCGATTGCTCGCCGAACTGCGCCTGACACGGGTTCTTACCCTGATGAGCTTCGGGAGCTCGCCTGGTCAGCGCCTGCCGAGCGCACATTCATGTGCACTAGCGCGCCACACGGGTGGCAGTCGATGCCCGCAAAGATCCGGCGACTCGGCGCCGCCGTTGCGCGCAACCTCTCGCGAGATCGTCGACGCCGCCCGGCTCGGCCGCGCCCCGGCTCGCGCCGGGCCAACGCGGTCCTGACGGGGTTTGTGGTGGCCAGGGGCGGGGTCGAACCGCCGACCTTCCGATTTTCAGTCGGACGCTCGTACCAACTGAGCTACCTGGCCCTCATCGGCCGGAACGACCGACGGTGTTGCCGTGCGACCCAGACGGGACTCGAACCCGCGACCTTCGCCGTGACAGGGCGACGCGCTAACCAACTGCGCCACTGGGCCTAGCTTGCGTGCCCCCAACGGGATTCGAACCCGCGCTGCCGCCTTGAAAGGGCGGAGTCCTAGGCCGCTAGACGATGGGGACCAGGTCGTCCAGACCTGCCCGTGACGATCGCTCGCCACGAGCTTCTGCAGTCTAGGACACCCATCGACACGGTCCAAAACGGGGTACACGGGGCGCCCGGGGAGCGACAGGCCGGACGCCGATGCGGTGGCGCGCGCCGGTGCGCGCCACAGCTCAGCCCTCAGCGCCGAACCGGTGGGATGCCGTCCTCGCCCGCGATCAAGCCCAGCATGTCCAGCAGTTGCCTGCAGTCCTCGGCGTCGGTGGCCGACCTGGCGACCGACAGCCGCGCTCGATCCACCTGCTCTGCTGTGACACGGTGCGGGTCCTGCCCGCGGGGTAATGGCAACGACGGCCTACTGAGTTCGGCTCCGGTCTCGGGACTGAGGTAGTGGGTGCTCGACAGACGCGTCATCGCTCCTCCATCTCGTATCGGGCCTCTCCGGCAACCGCTCGCCGCACGCTATCTACCGCTAATCGACAATGCAGCCTCCCACCGAGTGACTACCAAGATTACCCTTCGTCACACGGTTCACACTCTGACCGCTCACCGCTCAGCAACTGCTGGTCATCGAGCAGCTCGGCGAGATGCAGTGCCCGGCGACCTGTCAGCTGGCTGATCTGCAGCCTGCAACTGAACCCGTCTGCGAGCACCAGCGCGTCGGGACGGGCCCGCACAGCGGGGGCCAGCGAGCGCTCACCCAGCGCGATGGAGATCTCCTCATGGCCTCGCTGGTAGGCGAAGCTGCCCGCCAGCCCGCAGCATCCGCCGACGCGCTCCACCTGCACCCCCGCGCCGCTCAGCAGCGCGTCGTCGGCGTCGTGGCCGAGCACCGCATGTTGGTGACAATGCAGTTGCTGCACGGCATTCCGGTCCCGCCGGGGCGGCTGCCACTGCGGCGCGCGCTCGCGCAGGAGCTCGGCCAACGTGCGCGTCTGTGCGGCCAGATCGGCGGCCGCAGGGTGATCAGGAAGCAGCTCGGCAAGATCAGAACGCAGCGTCGCGACGCAGCTGGGTTCGAGGCCGACCACCGGCACGCCCGCAGCCAGCTCGGCACGCAGCAGCCGCAGCGTGCGCCGGAGCACCAGCCGCGCGATGTCGAGCTGGCCGGTGGCGATCCAGGTCAGACCGCAGCACAAAGTCGATCTTGGCAGCCGCACGGCGAAGCCCGCGGCGCGCAGAACCCGGGCCGCGGCGGGTATCAGTTGGGCGTCGAACGATCGGGTGAAGGAGTCCGGCCAGAGCAGAACAGGGCCGTTCGGAGCCGATTCCGACGGAATTCGGGGCCGTCGATACCGCCGGAAACGGGGCAACGGGCGGGCCGTCGAGACGCCCCCCAGACGAGCGATCAGCGGGGCGATTCGGTTCGCCAGACCCGGTGCCAGACCCGCCAGCCGGGCCGCCACGGGCAGCGAACCGAGGGCGTAGTGCCAGCGCGGCCGTAGCCGGTGACGGTAGTGCTGGTGGAGGAACTCGGCCTTGTAGCTGGCCATGTCCACGTTCACCGGGCAGTCCGAGGCGCACGCCTTACAGGCCAGGCACAGGTCGAGCGCGTCGTGCACCTCGGCGGAGCGCCACCCGTCCTGCACCAGGTCACCGGCCAGCATCTCCTGCAGCAGATGCGCCCGGCCGCGGGTGGAGTGTTTCTCGTCACGCGTCACCTGGAAGCTCGGGCACATGACGTTCGGCCCTTCGAGCTGTCTGCAGGCACCGATGCCGACGCAGCGCCGGGTCGCCGCGGCCAGGCTGCCTCCGTCGTTGCCGAACGCGAGGCTCACCGGCACCTCACGTTCCCGGCCGGGACGCAGGTCGGCGTCGACCGGGCGCGGGTCCACCAGTACTCCGGGGTTGAGCATCCGATCCGGGTCGAAGACGGTCTTGAACCGGGCGAACAGCTCCAGCACGTCGGGCGGGAACATCCGGTCCAGCAGTTCGCTGCGGGCCCGTCCGTCGCCGTGCTCACCGGACAGCGAGCCGCCGTGCTTCACCACCAGGTCGGCCGCCTGTTCGAGGAACCTCCGGAACTCGGCGCGCCCCGCCGGGGTGATCAGGTCGGCATCGGTGCGCACGTGAATACAGCCCTCGCCGAAATGGCCGTAGATCGAACCTCGCCTGCCGTGCTCGGTGAGCAGGTCGTCGAAGCCGCGCAGGTAGTCACCGAGCCGATCAGGCGGCACCGCGGCGTCCTCCCAGCCGGGCCAGGCCTCCGCGCCGTCGGCCATCCGGGTGGACAGGCCGGCGCCCGCCTCGCGGATCCGCCACAGCGCCGTCTGATGTGCCGGATCGGCGACCACCAGATGCGGACGGTCCGAGTCGGCGGCGACTGCCCGCGCCGCGGCGAGTGCGCCAGCCTCGGTGTCCGCGCCGAACTCGACGAGCAGCCACGCCGCACCCTCCGGCAGCTCCGCCACCGGCCGTCGGCGGGCTCGCAGCACCGCGGTCAGCTCCGCGTCCATCCCCTCGACGGTGAGCGGCCGGTGCGCGAGCAGCCCGGGAACCGCATCGGCGGCAGCGGCCGAGTCGGGGAAACCGAGCACCAGCAGCGCCTTCGCGGTCGGCGGCTCGACCAGCCGCACCGTCGCTTCCAGCAGCACCGCACAGGTCCCCTCGGTGCCGACCAGCGCACGCGCCAGGTTCGCCCCGTGCTCGGGCAGCAGATGCTGCAACGCGTAGCCGGAGACGCGGCGCGGCCAGTCCGGCAGCGCGGTCCGGATCAGCTCACGGTGGGTCCGCTCCAGCTCGGCCACCCTGCCCGGCAGCCGCCCTGGGCCGGCCACCAGGCGGGAGCCGTCGGCCAGCAGCACGACGAGTTCCTCGACGTTGGTCGCCGTGGTGCCCCAGGCGACCGAATGCGTGCCGCAGGAGTTGTTGCCGATCATC
>DATBDW010000106.1:0-5824 GCA_036269735.1 Actinomycetes bacterium | reverse complement strand
CTCCCGGTCGCGTCGGAGGTCGGCGGGCTGCTGCTGTGGGGGCTCGAGGTCTTTGCGGCGTTCCTCGGCACGGCGTACCTCTGGGAGCTCTGTGATGCTCTGGGCAGCGAGGACTGGCGCCGCCGGATCCGCGGCGGGGCTCCGGCCGTGGTCGTCGACGGCGAGCTGCCGTTCGTCAGCCTGCAGGTGCCGGCGCACAACGAGCCGCCGGACATGGTCATCGAGACCCTGACCGAGCTGCTCGCGCTGGACTACCCGAACTACGAGGTCATCGCCATCGACGACAACACCGGCGACGAGGCGCTGTGGCGGCCGGTCGAGACGTGGTGCCAGGGCCACAACGTGAAGTTCGTGCACCTCGAGGAGTGGCCGGGCTACAAGTCCGGCGCACTGAACTACGCGCTTCGCGAGATGACCGACCCGGCCGCCGAGCTGATCGGCGTGGTGGACTCCGACTACCAGCTGGAGCGGGACTTCCTGCGGCGCTGCGCACCGTTGTTCGCCGACGAGAAGGTCGGCTTCATGCAGGCACCCCAGGACTACCGCGAGTGGCAGCATGCCCCGTACTACCGGCGGCTGTACTTCTCCTACGCCTACTTCTTCGCCGTCTCCCAGCCCAGCCGCAACGAGCGCGACGGCGCCATCTTCGCGGGGACGATGGGGCTGATCCGGCGTCGCGCGCTCGAGGAGGTCGACGGCTGGGACGAGTGGTGCATCACCGAGGACGCGGAGCTCTCGCTGCGTCTGCTGCGGGCCGGATGGTCGGGGCTGCACGTGGACCGGTCCTTCGGTCACGGCGTGATGCCGCTGACCTTCGAGGCTCTCAAGGGGCAACGGTTCCGCTGGTGCTTCGGCGGCATCCAGATCCTGCGGAAGAACTGGCGGTGGATGCTGCCCGGTCGGCAGAGCCCCGACAACCAGATGTCCACCGGCCAGCGATGGGCGTACTTCTCCGGTGCCCTGCAGTGGTACGGCGACCTGCTGGCGCTGGTGTTCTTCCTCCTGATGCTCGCGGGCGCCACCAACATCGCGCTGGGCGGCGGCCTGCTGTTCCGCAAGCTGTCCGCGTTCCTCGTCGCCGCCATCCCGCTGCTCGTCGCGATCGGTCTGGTCCGCGCCGTCGCACTCCTGCGGCGGAGCACGGACGCGTCGTGGCGGGACGCCCTCGGTGCGTTCCTGATGTGGCAGTCGACGTCGCTGGTCACGGCGCGCGCATCGGTGCAGGCGCTCTACGCCAAGGAGGCGGAGTTCCTCGTCACACCCAAGACGGCGGAGGACGGCAGCTTCTGGGATGCGATCCGCGGCAACAAGGGCGAGACCTTCCTGGCCCTGCTGGGAGTCGCCGGCATCGCGGCTGCGCTGAGCCATCCGATCGGGTACGCCGGCCCGCTGACCGCGGCGCTGTTGATCTGGCCGACCGTGTCCTACGCCGGCGCGCCCGTCAACTCACTGGCCGCACAACGGGCCGCGCTCCCCGCGGACCTGCGCGAGCGCCGGCGTACCGAGTTCCTGCGCGGCGGCAACGCGCGTCGGGTCACCGCTGCGGTCAGCGGCCTGGCGCTGGCCGGCGTGGCGACGGCCATCGTGGTGACCCTGCTCGCTCCCGGCAACGTGCCGGCGCCGAGCCCGCGGGTGATCGACCCGCTGCGCGGGCACTCGTCATCCCCGACGCCGTCGTCGAGCTCCTCGCCCAGCAGCACGCCCTCGTCGACGACGAGCAGTGCCACCCCGACGGCGACCAGCTCCGCGACCGCCAGCCCGACCGCCACCGCGACGTCTTCGTCTTCACCGACGTCGTCGTCGAGCCCGTCCTCGACGGCCACCCCCACGTCGACCGCCTCCCCCGCCGGCTGACCCGCGCCACCCTTGTGATCCCGCTGAATCGACGGGGCAGAATCGAGGGCGTGGGTCACCTCCGCCGGTTCCTCGTTGGGCTGGCGGCGGCGACCCTGCTGGGCGGCGACAGCGCCGGCATCGCCGGGTCGGCGGAGGCGATGCCCGCGCCGGTAGTGACGGCGACCACAGCCGGACCGTGTGGCTGGCGGGCCACCGCGCCCACGACCTACCAGCACGTCGTGTGGATCGTTCTGGAGAACCACTCGTACGACGACCTGATCGGCCCGCCTGGTTCGTCGGCCGCCGCGGCGTCGCCGTACCTCAATTCGCTCGCCCGCCGGTGCGGGCTGGCGACCAATGCGTGGGCCATCACCCATCCCTCGTTGCCGAACTACTTGGCCCAGCTCACCGGCAGCACCGGCGGGGTCAGCACCGACTGCACCCCGGGGCAGTGCCCGCAGCAGCGCCGCACCCTGCTGGACCAGGTGCACCGCGACGGCGGCACCTGGCGGGTGCTCGCCGAGTCGATGCCGACCGCCTGCGACCGCAGCGACACCGGCGCCTACGTCGCCCGCCACAACGTCGCGACCTACTTCGCCTCGCTGTCCGCCGCCTGTCATCGCTGGGACCTGCCGATGGGCAGTGCAACCGCCGGGCGCCTCGTCGACCTCGTCCACGCGGGCCGGCTGCCGACATTCCTGCTCGTCGTGCCGAACCAGTGCCACAACACCCACGACTGCGCCGTCGGGATAGGCGACCGCTGGCTGTCGCGGGTCGTTCCTCTCATCACGTCCGGCCCCGACTATCGGGCCGGCCAGACAGCGCTCTTCATCACCTGGGACGAAGGTTCCGGCGGGTACGCCGGCGAGAGCTGCGCCACCACCCGCAGCCGGTCCTGTCACATCGCGACGCTGGTCGTGACCCCGTCGACGCCGGCCGGCACCCGCGGTGCCGTCCGGTACGACCCCTACGCCCTGCTCGAGACCACCGAGCGTTCGCTGGGCATCCGGGTCCTGCTCGGTCATGCCGGGGACCGCACGACCACCAGCCTCCGGGGCGCCTTCCGGTTCTGACGGCGCGGCAACCGCTGGTCAGCGCGCCTCGAGCACGCTGTTGCCGCCGTCCACCACGACGACCGAACCGGTGACGTAGGACGCGGCCGGCGAGGCGAGGAACGCGACGACGGCGGCGACCTCGTCCGCCGTACCGGAGCGGCCCATGGGCGAGCGGGCACCGTGACCGGCCTCCTCGTCGCTCTGCGACCCGGTCGCGATCCAGCCGGGAGCCACCGCGTTGCACGTGACGCCGGCGGCCGCGACCTCGACGGCGACCGCCCGCGTGAGCCCGACCATGCCGGCCTTCGCGGCGGCGTAGGACGCCTGGTCGGGCATCGCGTTGACCGGCCCAGTGGTCGAGGCCACGTTGACGACGCGCCCCCACCCGCGCCCGGCCATGCCCGGCAGGAAGGCCCGGGTCACCAGGAAGGCCGTGCGCAGGTTGCGCGCCAGGTCCGCGTCCCACGCCCCGGCGCTGAGCGTGGTGACCGAGGCCAGGACGTCGGGGGCGGTGACACTCGTCATGCCCGCGTTGTTGACCAGGACGTCGACCTGGCCGACCGCGTCGCGCAGGGCCAGCACATCGTGCTCGACGGTGAGGTCGCCGACGATCCCGACGACTCCCTGACCGAGCTCCGCAGCCCGCTCGTGCACACGGTCACTGGTCGCCGCGATGCGGACGGTCGCGCCGAGGTCCAGCAGGGCGCGGGCACACGCGATCCCGATCCCGTCGGGAGAGCCGGCGCCGGTCACGAGCACCGTCCGTCCACGCAGTGGGCTCGGGGGGGTCATGGCCGTCAGTCTCTCCCGGGCAATAGCCGCAGCCCCGGACGTTCCGCGGGCCAGTCTCGCGAACCTGCTGCGCGGGGCGCCGGGAATAAGGGAGGTTGCGACCCGGCGCCCGCATCCCGTCCGTCGCCCCGACCCTGAGGTGAGCATGTCGACCATCGGCTCTGCCGTCCGCGAGACCGGGATCTCCCTGTCCACCGTGTTCCGCCAGCCGGCTCTGCGCCGGTTGAACCTGGCCCTGGCCGGCTCGATGATCGGGGACTGGGCCTACGCGACGGCGGCCGCCGTGTGGGCGTACGGGATCGGCGGCGCCACGGCCGTCGGCATCTGGGCCACCTGCCGGCTCGCGCTGATGGCGGTGCTGGCGCCGTTCGCCTCGGCGATGGCGGACAAGTACCCGAGGCGCACGGTGATGATCGCCTGCGACCTGGCTCGGTTCGCGCTCGTCGGCGCCGCGGCGATCGTCGTGCAGGCCGACGGCCCGGCAGCCGTGGTCTTCGTGCTGGCGACCATCTCCCCCATCTTCGGGACGGCCTTCCGGCCCGCACAGATGGCCATGACCCCGTCACTCGTCAGCACACCGGAGGAGCTGACAGCGGCCAACGGGGTGGCCAGCACGGTGGAGAGCCTCGCCTTCTTCGTCGGGCCGGCGCTCGCTGCCTTCCTGCTCGCCGTCGCCGACGTCGCCAGCGTCTTCGCCCTCAACGCGCTGACCTTCGCCCTGTCCGCCGTCATCGTCTCGGGCATCCGGCTGCCGAAGACGGCCGACGCGCCCGTGCCGGTCACCCCGGCAGGCGAGGCCGCCGGCACCGGTCCCGACGCGGTCGAGACGGCCACTGAGGGCACGACGTCGAACTTCCTCATGGACGCCCTCGAGGGGTTCCGGGTGATCTGGCGCCACCCTGACCTGCGTCTCGTGGTGACGACCTACTGCGCGCAGACCGTCGTCGCCGGGGCGATGGGCGTGTTCGTGGTGGCCATCGCGTTCGACATGACCGATCTGGGCGCGTCGGGGCTCGGCTGGCTGGACTCGGTGCTCGGCGTCGGCGCCATCTTCGGCGGTTTCCTCGCCATCGGCCTGGCCGCCCGGCGGCACCTCGCCTCCGACTTCGGGTGGGGCGTCGTGTTCTGGGCGGTTCCCCTGCTGCTGGTCTCGGTGTGGCCGACGGCGGTGGCCGCCTTCATCGCGATGGCGATCATCGGTGCCGCCAACCCCGTCGTCGACGTGAATGCCTCCACGATCCTCCAACGCCTCACGCCCGACGCCGTCATGGCGCGCGTGTTCGGCGCCCTGGAGAGCGGGCTGATCAGCACCATGGCGCTCGGCGCGCTCGCGATGCCGCTACTCATCGCCGGCCCCGGCCTGCGCTGGGGGCTCGTCATCCTCTCGGTGCCGATCGCGGTGATCGCGCTGCTCGGCATGCCCCGGCTGCGCAAGCTGGACCGCACCGTGTCCGAGCCCGAGGGTGTGTCGCTGCTCGCTGGCGTACCGCTGTTCGCGCCGCTGGCCCGGCCGTTGCTCGAGAGCCTGGCCGGCAAGCTGACGCGCATCGAGGTGCCCGCAGGTACCGACGTCGTGCGGCTCGGCGAGACCGGGGACCGGTTCTACGTCATCGAGAGCGGCCGGCTCGAGGCGACCTACGACGGCCGCGAGCTGTCATCGATGGGGCCCGGGGAGTGCTTCGGCGAGATCGCGCTGCTGCGCGACGTCCCTCGAACGGCGACAGTGACCGCGCAGGAGGACAGCGTCCTGCAGGCCCTGGACCGCGAGGACTTCCTCGCGGCCATGTCGGGCGACACCGAGCTGCTCGGTCGCACCGAGTCGATGGCCGCCCGGCGGATCCAGACGGTGTGACCGGGGCGTCTCACCTCTGGGGCGGCTCGAAGGTCGTCGTCCGCGCCATGCCCGCCGCCCGGCCCTTGCCCGCGACGACCAGGGCCATCTTGCGGGACGCCTCGTCGATCATCTCGTCGCCCAGCATCACGGCGCCGCGCATCCCGCCGGCCTCGGAGGTGTGCCAGGCGTAGGCGTCCAGGATCAGCTCGGCGTGGTCGTAGTCGCCCTGACTCGGGGCATAGACCTCGTTGGCCGCCTCGATCTGGCCCGGGTGCAGCACCCACTTGCCGTCGAAGCCGAGCGCGGC
>DATBDW010000105.1:0-14975 GCA_036269735.1 Actinomycetes bacterium | reverse complement strand
CAGTCCTCGACGACGTCGCAGCGGCGGCAGACCGCCCGCGCCTCCTCGATCTGCAGGAGGGCCGGTCCGGTGTTGCCGATGGGGAAGAAGAGCTCAGGGTCTTCGTCCCGGCAGGCTGCCCGGTGGCGCCAGTCCATGCGTGTGACTCCTCATCAGTTGGCGTCGGAGGGGGAAACCGATGCTTGTGAAACTGTTCACGAGCGGTCCGCCAGGCGTCAAGGACCTTTCCGGTCCTGTCTCCGCCCGTGGGATCGCTCGGCCATCCGTACCCCGTGGGGCACGTTCCTGAACACCTGATCTCCACACTGGCAAACGACGGGTGACCAGGCAAGGTCCCAGGCGGGGGTTTTTGCGCCCAGTCATGTCGTCTTCGTCACAGACCGATCACCGAGACCGCTCACCTCGGCCGCCGCTGGTCCGGTCGGGGCGCGGATCGCGCAGGCGATATGTCCGTTCCGCGGGGGCCGGCTCAGGTCCGGCGAGGTGGGGTGTCCGGGGTGGGTGTCGGGGCGCGGGTCAGACCACGACGCGGATCGCGTCGGGGACCGCGGCGAAGTCCAGCCGCCGGCGTGCGCCGAGCGACTCGCCGTCCGCCTGGGTCGCGACCGCCCGGTCCGCGATCAGGGTCAGGGCGGCCAGGTCGTGCTCGCGGTGCACCAGGGTCCGAGGTCCGCGCCGGGCCGGGGTCTGACTGCCGCTCAGCAGCCGGCGTACCTCTCCGAGCGTCCCCAAGGTCCGCAGCCGGGTCAGGGCGTACAGGTCGAGTCCGGCGTCGAAGGATGCTTCCGGGGAGGTCCGCAGGGGCCGGTCGCCGAGGAAGGTCCACGGCTCGGTGTTGGCCACGATGGCCAGGTGCAGCCCGGTCACCGGCTCGGCACCGGGCCGTTCCGCCGTCAGCGCCGGGTGCCGGCGGTCGGAGTGCAGGAAGAACTGCTCGGCGGCGGCGCGGACGTAGTCGGCCGGCCGGGTGTGCCGAGAGGTCGAGCGGGCCCGGCGGCGCTCGTCGACCCGGGCCACGACCTCGGCGTCCCAGCCCATCCCGGCGTTGAAGGTGAACCACCGTCGTCCGCTGTTCCGCAGCGCCGGGTGGGACGGGTCCTGCTGGTCACCCGCCGGGTCTACACCGTCGTCGGGCGCCTCCTCGTGGGAGAGCGGGCCGAGCGCGACCCGGCCCAGCCCGATGCTGCGCAGCCTCCGCTCGCGCAGCGCGTCGAGCAGCACCGCCGTCGCCTCGATCGGGTCGCGCGGCAGCCCGAGGGCGCGGTGGAAGACGTTGGTCCCGCCGCCGGGTACGACGGCCAGCGCCGGCACCCCGTCGTGCGGCCCGTCGGCGAGCAGGCCGTTGACCACCTCGTTGACCGTGCCGTCGCCGCCGAGGACGACGACCAGGTCCAGCCCGTCGCAGCGGGCTGCGGCCGCGAGCTCGGTGGCGTGGCCGCGGTGCTGGGTGTGGACAAGCTCGAGCTTGAGCTCGGCCTCGAGGGCCGAGGCCAGCACCTCGCGGGTGCGCGCGGAGGTCGTCGTGGCGGCCGGATTGACCACCAGCAGCGCCCTCATAGCCGCTCAGCGTACCGGCGCGGGTAGGGTCCGGCGCCGTGACGGAGCGAGGCCGACCGGGGACGGGGCCGGGCCAACCGGGCGAGCCGGATGAGCGAGGTGAGCGGGCGACCACCTTGCTGGCGTGCGCCGCGCTGGTCGGGCTGGAGTCGCTCGGACTCCTGGTCGCGGCGGCAGCCGTCGCCGTCGAGCTGGCCGTGTCCTCGGCCTCGGACCCGCTCGGGGCGGCGGTCCTCGCCGGGTTGGCGCTGGTGGCCGGACTCGGGCTGGCGCTGGCCGCGCGCGGCCTGGCCCGCCGAGGGCGCTGGGCGCGGGCGCCGGCCCTGGTCAGCAACCTGATCCTGCTGCCGGTGGGCTACGGCCTGGTGCAGAGCGGCCGCTGGTACGCCGGACTGCCGGTCATGGCGATCGGGCTGGCCGTCCTGGTCTTGCTCTTCCACCCGGCCACCAACGCCGCGCTCGACGACGACTGAGACGACTGACCAGGGGCTCCGGGGCTCACTCGTCGACGAGGAGGCCCTCGCGCAGCTGGGCCAGGGTGCGGGCGAGCAACCGCGACACGTGCATCTGGGAGATCCCGATCTCGGCGGCGATCTCGGACTGCGTCATGTTCTTGAAGAACCGCAGCATGAGGATCTTCTTCTCCCGCGGAGGGAGCTGCTCGAGCATCGGCTTGAGGGACTCCCGGTACTCGACGCCCTCGAGGCCCTCGTCCTCGACCCCGAGCGTCTCCGAGACGGGCATCGGCTCGTCGCCGCTGCCCGAGTCGCCGGCGTCCAACGACAGGGTGCTGTAGGCATTCGCCGACTCGAGACCCTCCAGCACCTCCTCGTCGCTGATGTTGAGGTGCCCGGCGAGCTCGTGCACGGTCGGCGCCCGGCCGTTCTTCTGGGACAGCTCACTGGTCGCCGACGCCAGCGACAGGCGCAGCTCCTGCAGCCGGCGCGGAACGCGCACCGCCCAGCCCTTGTCGCGGAAGTGCCGCTTGATCTCACCGACGATCGTCGGCGTGGCGTACGTCGAGAACTCGACGCCGCGCTCGAGATCGAACCGGTCGACCGACTTGATCAGGCCGATGGTCGCCACCTGGACCAGGTCGTCGTAGGGCTCGCCACGGTTGCGGAACCGGCGGGCCAGGTGCTCGACCAGCGGCAGGTGCTGCTCCACCAGCGCGTCGCGGGCAGCGAACCGAACGGGGTCGTCCTCAGGGGCGCCCTGCATCTCGAGGAACAGCTCATGGGTGCGCTCGCGGTCGACGGACAGGCGGGTGGACCGCGGCGGGCGGGCCGGGCTGTCTGCGTCCACCTCGGCGACGACGACCTCCGTCACCTCAACGACCTCGGTGACCTCGACGACCTCCACCACCTCGGCGGCCTCGACCTCGGGGACCGCCTCGGGCTGGCGCGCATCGGGGACCTCGTGGCCGCTTCCCACGGCCGCGTCCTGCTCGGCGGCGCCGCTGGGCGGGGGCGTCACGCGGCTCCCGCCGCGCCGCGCCGCTTGCGCAGCCGGATCCAGACCCGGCGCTCCTGGTCCAGCCCGGTGTCGACCTCGCCGGCCAGCGCGCTCAGGACGGTCCACGAGAACGTGTCGCGCTCGGGCAGCTGGCCGCGGGTGGTGAGCAGCGACACGGTGACGTCGAGAGTCTCGGGGCTGAGCTCGAACCGGCAGGTGAGCTGGGCCATCTCGACGGCCGCGGGCAGCAGCATCGCGCAGGCCTCGTCGACCGCGATGCGCAGATCCTCGATCTCGTCGAGGGTGAAGTCGAGCCGGGCCGCCAGCCCGGCCGTTGCGGTCCGCAGCACCGAGAGGTACGCCGAGTCCGCCGGCAGCTTGATCTCGACAGCGTCCCGCGCCCAGCCGTCCGCGGCCACGCCGGATTCATGCCCGGCAACGAGTCGCTCGCTCACGCCCGTGCCTCCCGTTTGACCCCGACGACCCTCGGCGGGGGCCGGTCGGCCGCCCGCTGGTTCCATGAAATCAGACCACGGCCGTCACAGGTCGTCTGCCGCGGGTCGGTTCGGTCCGGCCAGCTCGTCCAGTGCCGGCCCGCTGACCCGGTAGGGGATCCACTCGGTCAGGGCCTCGGCGCCGATCGCGTGGTAGAAGCCGCGCGCCGGGTTCCAGTCCATCACCCACCACTCCAGGCGGGGATACCCGCGCTGCACACAGATCTCCGCCAGAGTCCGGAGCAGCAGCCGACCCGACCCGCCGCCGCGGAACTCCGGTCGTACGTAGAGGTCCTCCAGGTAGAGGCTGTGTGCGCCCAGCCAGGTCGAGTAGTTGAGGAACCAGATCGCCATCCCGGCGACCGCGCCGTCCACCTCGAGGACGTGCCCGAACACCGCGGGCGTCTCGGCGAACAGCGTTCGGTGCAGGTGCTCCTCGGTGGCGTGGACCTCGTGCAGCGCACGCTCGTACTCCGCCAGCTCGCGGATCATCGCCACGAGCTCGGGCAGGTCGTCGGGCGTGGCCGGACGGACCGTCGCCACGGGGGACGCGGGTGACGTCATGAGCTGATCCCACCAGACCGCTGGCGCATCGCCTCGTAGAGCACCACCGACCCCGCGGTGGCGGCGTTGAGCGAGCTCGCCCTACCGGCCATCGGGATCCGCACCAGGACGTCGCAGGCCTCTCGCCACCCCGCGCTGAGCCCGGCGGTCTCGTTGCCGACGACCACGACGGCCGGCCCTGCGAGGTCAACGTCGCGTACGTCGATCGCGGCGCTCTCGTCGGTCCCGACCACCGCCGGCCGGGGGGACCGGGCGGCGATCCAGGCGAGGACCTCGTGGTGCGAGGGCGCCCGCACGACGGGCACCGCGAAGACCGACCCGGTGCTGGCCCGCACGGCCTGCGGGTCGTAGGGGTCCGCGGCGTGCCCGGTGACGGCCAGACCGTCGCCGCCGAACGCGTCGACCGACCGCAGCAGGGTGCCGATGTTGCCGGGACCGGACGGTCGGTCGAAGACCGTGACCAGCGGTGCGCCGGCGGCCCGCAGCCGATCGAGGTCGTCCGGCGGCAGGGCGACCACCGCCAGGAGCTCGGGCGGGTCATCCTTGCCGCCGAGCTCGGCAAGCAGCTGAGGAGCCATGAGCACCTGCGCGGCGTCGACGGAGCCGAGCAGCCCGTCGGCCCAGGCCGAGCGGCGCGCTCGTCCGTCGTGGAGCAGCGCCCGCACCGGCCAGCCGTGCTCGACGGCCAGGCTGATCGGCCGTACCCCTTGCACGAGCATCTCACCGGCCCGGTTGCGTTTGGTCCGGTTGGTCAGCAGCGTCTGCCAGCGCTGGAAGGTCGCGTCGCGGCTGGTCACGCGCGCCGGCGCACGGTCGGTCACGAGCGCGGACGCTAGCCCCGCAAGGGTTCAGCGGTCCGGCCGGGCCACCTGGACCGGCGTGACCCGGCCGCGCACGACCAGCAACCCGCGACCGGGCATCTGGCGACCCCCGGTCGGGACCCTGATGCCGAACAGGTCCCCGTCGACCGCCGACGCGGGCGAGAGCAGGACCCCTGTCCGCGAGCGGCGGGCCTCGACGGTGACCCCGCGGAACCGGCTGGCCAGCTCGGTCGTGCCCCCGGCGAGCACCACGGCGCTCGCGCCGAGCGGGCCGGACCGGCAGTCGGACCGCAGCAGGTCCAGCAACGGCGCCTCCACCGGGGTGTCGTGCAGCGTCTCCGCGTCGTCCGCGAGGACCACGGCGTCCGGGTGGTCGGCCAGGCAGTCCCGCAGCCGGGCGGCGTCGCCGGCGGCCAGCACGGCGAGGACGCCGGGCAGCGCGCCGATCGCATGCACCGGGGAGCGCCGGCCGGCGAGGACGACCAGCGACCGGCCCTGGGAGAGCAGCCAGGTTCCGACCGCGACCAGCGCCGTGCTGCGCCCGCTGCCCGGTGGGCCGGCCACCACGAGCGCCGGGCCGTCGGCGTCGAGGTCGATGCCGACCGGGGTCGCTTCGTCACCGCCGGCGCCCACCAGCGTCCAGGAAGGGCCGCACGACAGCTCCTTCGCGGCGGCCGCGAGATCGGCCAGCCCGACGACCGGCGGCAGGGGCCGCAGGCGCAGGGGCCCCGGCCCGGTGCGCGCTTCGGCGGAGCAGCGGGCCGCAACCCGGGCGATCGCAGCGACCTGCGCCGCCCCGGACGGATCCGGGTCCAGCACCGCGAGCTGGGCCTCGGTCGCGGCGGTCCCGACCAAGGCCCGGCCGGGCAGCAGATGCGGCGGCACGGACCGGCCCGCGATGCCGGCCAGGCCGTAGTCGGCCCGGTCGGCGAGAGGGAGCACCAGGCGGTGGCGGAAGGAGGCGGCCGCCCGCCCCGCCAGCACCGACCGATCACCGGTCAGCACGACCCGGATGCCGGCCGACGTACCGTCGCGGGCCAGGCCGAGCAGGGCGTCGAGGGGGCGGCCGTGGTCGATGGCCTCGAAGGTCGTGACGAGTCCTTCCCAGCCGTCGGCCAGCAGCACCAACCAGGGCAACCGGTCCTCCGGCGCAGCCGTGGCTCGCTGCTCGAGCTGGGAGCCGAGCCCGGCCGAGGCCAGCAGCCGCTGCCGTCGTTCCATCTCCTCGGTCAGCCGGACGAGCAGGCGGTCACCGAGTGCGGGGTCGTCGCGACCGGCGACGGTCCCGACGTGCGGCAGCGCCGCGAGGGAGGCAAGCCCGCTGCCGCCGTCGAGGCCGTGCAGGTGGAGGTCGTAGACCGGGAGCCGCTCGGCCAGCCCGGCGGCCAGCGTTCGTAGGGCAGTCGTGCGCCCCGACCCCGGCCCACCGACGAGCAGGAGGTGCTCACCGTCCTCGAGGTCGAACGTGACGAGCGGTTGCCGCTGCTCGGTCGGCAGGTCGAGCACTCCGAGCCGTACGGCGGACGGCCGGGCATCGCGACCCGCGATCTCCGCGCTGGTGACGACGGTCGGCAGTGGTGGCAGCCACGGACTTGCGACACCCCGGCAGCCGAGCCGCCCGGCCGCCGTCTGCGCGGCCGCGACGAACCGGGCGAGGTCGGTCGGACCGTCGATCATGTCTTCAGCCAGCCCCGACGGCGGGTCGCCCGCCGACCGCCACGGGCTCGGCAGGACCGTTGGCCGCGGAGCGCTGGCACGTCGACCGCCGACCCGTGCGGTCTGGACGGTCCGTACGGCCCCGGTGCCGGCCCGGACGACGGCCCGACCCGGGCAGGTGCGGCTGAGGAAGGCTGCGTCGCGGACATCGACCACGTCGGCGGACTCGGCCGGGTCGGTGACGCGCAGCGCGATCCGCAGCCCGGTGTTGGCGCGGATGTCGGCGCTGACGACACCCGCCGGCCGCTGGGTCGCGAGCACCAGGTGCACACCGAGGGAGCGGCCGCGCTGGGCGAGGCCGACCAGACCGCCGACGAAGTCGGGCAGCTCCTCCGCCAGGGTCGCGAACTCGTCGACGACGAGCGCGAGGCGTGGGATCCGCTCGGCGCCGTCGGTTGCCTGCGCGGCGTACTCCTCGAGGTCGGCGCACGCTGCCGCGCGCAGCAAGGTCTCCCGCCGGCGCAGCTCCGCGCCGAGGGACGCGAGGGCGCGCTGGGTGAGGTGGCCGTCGAGATCGGTGACCATCCCGACCGTGTGCGGGAGGCGGGCACAGTCCCGGAAAGCAGCGCCGCCCTTGTAGTCGACGAGGACGAAGGCGAGCTCATCGGGACGGTTGGTTGCGGCGAGTCCGACGATGAGCGTCTGCAGCAGCTCAGACTTCCCCGAGCCGGTGGTGCCGGCCACCAGGACGTGCGGCCCGTCCCTGGCCAGGTCGACGACGAGCGGCTCGCCGTCGGTGCCGACTCCCAGCACGACGGCGGTTCCTCGGGGTGCGGCGCGCCAGGCCGCCGCCAGCTCGCCGGGATCGGTGATGTCAGCCGGCAGCAGATCGAGCAGCCGCGCCGCCTCGGGCAAGTGATCCCCCGGCCCGTCGGGGGTCGCGTCGCGCAGCGGGCCGAGGGCGCGCGCGAACCGGCCGGCCCAGGCCTCACTCACACCGTCGCCGACCACCTCGAGCTCACCGGCGTCGCCGCGATCGCCGTGCTCGCGCAGCGTCGACAGCCGCACGATCGCCCCGACCTCGCCGCGGACCTCGGCAACGGCACGGCACTCCACGGGCAGCGACACCCGATCGTCCTCGACGCAGATCGCATACATGCCTACCGCCGGGCCGTCCTCGAGCAGCCTGCTGACACCGGCGAGCGAGCGCAGCAGGTGCGCCCCGTCGAACAGGGTTACCAGCACCGGGTCGTTCCACCTGCCACCCGTCGTGTCGCGGTCAACGCGCGCAGCCAGCTCGGTCAGCAGCTCGTCGAGCCGCGCCCGCACGGCGTGGTCGTCCAGGCCGACGCGCAGGCCGCCCTCGGCGCGAGCCAGGTGCGGGAGCCAACGCGCCCACTCCCAGCCGTCGGCACAGCTGGTCCCGTCGGCGGCAAGGACAGCGAGGCCCAGCCGGCGCGGACTGTGCCACCCGGCAAGCTGCGTCAGCAGGGATCGCGTCAACGCCAGCGCGCGGGGCCGTGGCCCGCAGACGCCCAGGACACGCGTTGCCCGAAGGTCGACCGTCACCGGTGCCGCGGCCAACGATGGTCGCTGCACGCTCTCCGGGTCGCCGCCCGTCCCCGGTGCCCGCACCTCGACATCGGACGTCACCGTGCCGAGGCCGACCCGCAGGTGCAGGTCGTCGGGGTCGGCGGCGCGGCGCTCCCAGAGTCTGGGTCGCGGGCCTTGCGCGGACAGGAGCAGCTCGGCCGGACCGGGGTGCTCGGCTGCCCGGGCCACGGCTTCCGCGGCCAGGGCGGCAGCGACTTGCGACTCCAGCCGGGCCAGCTCTTCGTCGTGGCGCCGACGTCGTTCCCGGTCCGACCGACGGCCGCCCCACTTGTCGCTGAGGTAGCTGCCCAGCGCCATCAGCGGTGACAGCAGGACGAACGCGAGGTACGTCGGTGAGCGAGTCACCACGCACAGGGCGACACCGGCGACGAGCGGGACGAGGACGGCGACCAGCGGCAGTCTTCGTGGCTCGCGCGGTGTCGGTGGTGCCGGGCTGGTGAACCGGAGGGGTGCCCGGTCGGCGATGAGGCGCGGCGGCCGGTTGACGCACAGGTGCCCGGCGCCGTCGGGTCGGACCGTGACCGGCACCCTCTCTGGCAGCGCCAGCACGAGGCGGCTGTGCCCGACGACGAGATCCTGTCCGGGGTGCAGGGTCACGCCTTCCGGGCCGACCGCGACGCCGTCGACGCATGACCCGTTGGTCGAGCCGAGGTCGCGCACCGTGGTTCCCGCGCGGGATCCGGTCGAGACGACGAGCAGCGCATGCAGTCGTGACACGTCGGGGTCGTCGAGTCGCACCACCGCGTCCGGGCCGCGACCGATCGCGTGCTCACCGGGAGCGAGCCGGTGCACGGCACCCGAGTCGGGGCCGGCGCGGACCTGCAACTCCAGGAGCCCGCCCGGCTCGCGCGGCGTGCCGCGCCCGACGGTGAGCACTGCGGCGTGGAGCAGCGGTGGCTCACCGACCGGCGCGTCGTCGGGCAGCTGGGCAGCACCGACGTACAGGTCCCCGTCGGGTACGCCGACAGCGGCGAGCAGCTGCTCGCGGAGCGCGCCCATCGGCGTACCGGATGGGGCGCGCACGGTCACATCCGCGCGGGCGCCGGAAACGGTCCGCGCCCGCGGGTCGACGACCGTGAGGTCCACGCTGAGCGCCTCGTCCACCCGACCATCGTGGCGAGCCACGACTGCGCGGCGCCGGCGCTGTCCACAGCCCCGCGCCCCCGGCACACTCGCCTCGTTGGTCCTATCGCACACGTGTCGTGCGGGAAGGGAGTCCAGATGCAGGTTCGCAACATCCGCTGGGTCGGGACCGCGACGTCCAACTACTCCGCCATGGCGGCCTTCGCACGCGATGTGCTCGGGATGAGGGTCAACTTCGAGGAGGAGGCGACCACCGAGCTGCTCACCCTCGGCGGTGACGCCTTCCAGGTCTTCGGACCGGGCGACACGTACCACGACTTCTTCGATTGCCAGGCCCGCGGGCCGGTTCCGTTGTTCGAGGTCGACGACGTGCACGAGGCTCGGGAGGAGCTCGTCCGTGCTGGCATCGAGGTGATCGGCGACCTGGCCCACGACAGCAACTGGGACTGGGTCAACTTCCGTGCGCCCGACGGCCACTTGTACGAGCTGGCAAGCCGACGACCGTCCAAGACGTGACGATCGCGGTCAGCCGATTGCTCGTGGCGGCCATTGAGCCCCGACCTGATTCCCAGAGACGGCAACGAGACTTCCACTTGCCGCAACCAAGGCGCACTCTGGCCGTGCAGCCCGCGTTGCGTTCCTCACCATCCGACAGGTTGGACCGTCGAGACCTCAGGGGCCGCCAGCGGTCCCCCGGCCGGCGTTCCGGACACCGCTACGGTCGAGCTGCTGACGTCTGCCCCCATCCACGACTCGGACGCATCCAGGGAGAAGCGCATGAGCCCGACCGACCAAGGACCCATCCCGGGGCCACCCATGGACGACGGCTACCCCGTGCAGTTCGCGGTCGACTACCCGGACCGCGACCTCAACCGCGTCTCGACGGCCTTTCGAATCTTCGCGGTCATCCCGATCGCGATCGTGCTAGGGGCGATCGGGGGCTACAAGAGTGGGGACGTCGGCAACAGCACGGACACCACGGTCATCGTGGTGGGTGGCCTCGGGCTGCTGTTCCTGCCGCCGCTGCTGATGCTCGTGTTCCGGCAGAAATACCCGCGTTGGTGGTTCGACTGGAACCTCGAGCTGCTCCGTTTCACCAACCGCGTCGGCATCTACGTCGCCCTGATGGACGACCGCTACCCGTCGACCGACGACCACCAGGCGGTGCAGCTGAACTTCCCCTACCCGGATGCGAAGCAGGGGCTGAACCGCTGGCTGCCGCTGGTGAAGTGGATCCTCGCGATCCCGCACTACCTCGTCCTGATCGTCCTCACCATCGGCGGGTTCTTCGCCGTGGTCGCGGCCTGGTTCGCGATCCTGTTCACGCGGCGCTACCCACGTGGACTGTTCGACTATGTCGAGGGTGTGATCCGCTGGCAGAACCGCGTCAACGCGTACGCCTTCATCCTCGTCACCGACGAGTACCCACCCTTCCGGCTCCGCGCCTGAGGATGGGCACTGGCGCGAACCGTCGCGGCGGACGACATTGGGGTCCCGAGGAGGATCCATGTGGAGCGACGGCAGGTGGACCCGTGTGCTCCTCCTGATCTCCGGTGCGGTCCTGATGGGGTTGTCCGCCTGCGGCTCGGGATCGCGACCGGGCGCGCCCCCGCTAGGCGGCCCCAGCGGGGACGCGTCGGCCGCCGGTGCGCCGTCGGTCGAAAGCGTGGTCGAGACGGCGCAGCGGTCGTTGCGGGCTGGAGGGGTGCTGCACCAGAAGGTGACGGAGGCGTTGCTGACGGCGGCGCGGGCGCTGACTCTCTGGCAGCCGCCGCCGGCGGGATCATGAGGGTAGGGGCTCACCTGCCGTTGGCCGACCTCGGAGATGGCCCGCCGACGGGCGAGGACCTGTGGGCGTACGCCAGCAGCGCCAAGGACCTGGGCTACAGGACGCTGTCGGCCAACGACCACCTCGTCTGGGGCAAGCCCTGGCTCGACGGCCCGACGAGCCTGGCCAGCGTCATCCCCGCAGCAGGCGACCTGACCTTGGCGACCAGCATCACGTTGCCGGTTGTCCGTCATCCGGTCGTGGTCGCCAAGATGCTGACCACCCTGGCGAGCCTGGCAACTGGGCCGGTCGTGGGCGGGCTGGGTCCCGGGTCGAGCAAGGCCGACTACGAGGCGGTCGGCGTCCCCTTCGATGAGCGATGGGCCCGGTTCGACGAGGCGCTGCCGAGGGTGCGGGCGATGGTTCGCGGCGAGCCGACAACCCAGGGGACGTACTACGGCGCCGAGTCCCGGCTCGCCCCGATCCCGGACCGTCCTCCAGAGGTCTGGTTCGGCAGCTGGGGGTCCGACCGACGGCTCGCCGCCATGGCGGCCGTGGCCGATGGCTGGTTGGCCTCGGCGTACAACGCAACCCCGAACCAGTACCAGGAGGCCCGGGCCCGGCTCGACGGCCACCTGCGGACAGCTGGTCGAGTGCCGGAGGACTTCCCCGACTCCATCGCCACCGTGTGGCTCTTCGTCACCGACAGTCGCCCTGAGGCCGAGCACGTGCTCAACGACGTGCTGGCACCAACACTGCACCGTGACCCCGAGAAGCTGGGGCATCTGCCCATCGGCAGCGTGCAGCACTGCTCGGAGGCCCTGGCGGCCTACGCCGCCGCCGGAGCACGCGAGCTGCTGCTGTGGCCGATTCGAGACGCACTTCACCAGCTTGAGCTGGGTATGAAAGCCGCCTCTTGGACGTGACCCCTCACGGCTGCGGCTGACGCCAGATGGCGACCGCGAGACACAGCGCCCAGGCGATGGCCACCAGCGTCGTGAGGGCTCCGTACTGGGCCGCCACGCTGGCGAAGATGATGGCGCTGCAGCACGCTCCGACGTACCCGATCCAGCGTGCCAGTGCGCCGGTCCGCAGCACCACGACGGACACGGCGAGGATGCTCAGGGACAGGACGCCCATGCCAGAGAGCCCCAGCACGGTGTAGTTGAGGGCGGTCGCGTAGCGGAGCACGTCGGTGCCTGGGAGCGGCTCGCCCATGATGTCCACGAGGTGACTGATCGCCGCGCGGGCAGCTCCCGTGACCAGCCAGACGGCGGTGACCGCGGCCCCCATGCTTCGCGCGAAGGCCATCCACTGCGGTGCGTTCGCCGTTGCGCGCAGGCTTCGGATGTAGTTCATGACGACGGCAAACAGGACCGCGGCACACACGGCGGACAGACCAGAGACCAGGCCTGACGTGCGGTTGCCCGACTGCTGCCACCAGTGCAGCAGCTCCGCGTTCGTCGGCTCGTGCGGTACGTCGACGCTGGCCACCGTCATGAACAACCCGATCGCGAAGAGCACCGCGGCCCCGGCGGCAACCTTGCGGGCGGTCGTGGACGGAGCGAGCTCGACGATCGGTGGCGCCGTGCCGGTGGTGGTGGTCATGATGGGCTCCTGGGTAGTCGGGACATCTGCTGCTCAGCGTTCGCCTGCGAACGCGTGACATCGACCGGACCCGCACCTGTCTTCGAATCAGGGCTGACCCTGAGTGCCCGGGACGCCCTTGCTGTCACGATGACCGGATGGGGCCCACCGGGCGAGTGCTGGCGAGGGCGCTGACCTGGCCCCTGACCCCCCTCTTGACGCTGGCGACTGGCACCGCGCTGCTGGTTAGGCCGGGGCATGCGGGGCCCTCCCTGGCGCCGGCCGATGTGCCGTACGTTGTCGCGACCATCGCGTGCTGGCTGGTCGGCGTCGTGCTGACGGGCCGCGCGTTCGAGCAGCCGGCTGGCTGGGCCTTCCTCGGCCTAGGAACGTCGCTGGCCTGGAGTGGCCTCACCGACGTCTACGCCGAGCTGGCCCTGGTCTGGCGGCCGGACCTGCCGGCGGGTCCTCTGGTCGCGACCCTGAGTGACACGAGCTTCGTCTGGTGGTTCGTGTTCCTGGCGCTGGTCCTTCAGCTCACGCCTCCAGCGCGAGCGTCCTCGCGGTTGCAGCGCAGCCTGCCGAGAGTGACCGTGGCGGCAGGACTCGTCTACCAGGTCACGGCGCTGTTGAGGTCAACGCACCTCGACAGCCCGCACGAAGACCTCATCAGCCCCTGGGCTGTCGATCACTTGAGCGGCCTCGTTTCCGCGGTGGCTTCGATGGCCGTCATCCTGGTCGGGCTCTGTCTCATCGCGTCCGCGGTCGGGCTCGTCCGGGCGTGGCGCAGATCGGAGGGACAGACGCGGCAACAGCTCTTGTGGCTGGTCGCCGGCGCCCTTCCCCTTCCTCCGTGCGTCATCGCATCGTTCGCCGTGTCCTACGCGGGGCACCCGGACGTCGCCGGCTATCTGATGAGCGCGGCGATCATCGCGCTCGCGGCCGGTGCCGCCCTCTCGGTGCTGCGCTATCGCCTGTACGACGTCGAACGCGTCGTGACCGACTCGGCGGGCTACGCCATCGCGTCGGCTGCGGTGATCGTCAGCTTCGTCGTCGTGGTTGTGGTCGTCAGCCGGACGACACCGATCGACGCCAGCTCTCAGCTGCCGACCATCCTCGCCACGCTCGCGGGCGCCGGGACGGCTCGGGTCGCCTACGTGTGGGGACGCAAGGCGGTCGAGCGGCGCATCAACCGAGAAAGATTCGACGCGCTAGAGACGGTCCGAACGGGGCTGACTACTGCGACGCCTGACCTCGACGCCCTTGTCACTGCTGCCCTGCAGGATCCCGGCGCTCGCATCCTCTATCCCGCCGACGGCGGTACGTGGGTGACGTCTGGTGGGCGCGAGATCTCTCCCGGACCTGATGCGGTCGACCTACGACGACGCGGTGCGGTCACCGCGAGGATCGAGTTCGACCCCCGGCACAGTGAACGGACCGTGGTCGAGGCGGTGGCCCACGAGGTCGCCGCCGAGATCGACAATGTCGCCCTGCGCGCCGAGCTGGCCCGGCAGGTCGAGCTGATCAGTGAGTCCCGGTCCAGACTCGCCACCGCGCACCTCGAGGAACGCCGACGCATCGAGCGCGACCTGCACGACGGTGCGCAACAACGTCTGCTGGCCATCGCCCTGCAGCTCCAGTCGGCGCAGGTCAACGGCCGAACGACCATCCTTCGCGTCGAGGTCGACCGGGCCATCGCCCAGCTCGGCCTCACAGTCCAAGAGCTTCGCAACCTCGCCGGCGGCCTGCAGCCTGCTGCCCTGGCCGGCGGCGGACTGCTCGCCGCCGTGGTCGACTTGGCCAGTCGCCTGCCGTTGAACGTCACCTATCACGTGGTCGACCAACGATTCCCGGCCAGTATCGAAGGCGCGGCATGGTTCGTCATCGCGGAGGCGACCACCAATGTGGTCAAGCACGCCGACGTCCTCGACGTGTCGATCACCGTTATGTGTGAACGGTCCGTCGTTCGCGTCACCGTTGCGGACAGGGGAGTCGGCCACGCCAGTACACGAGGAACGGGGCTGCAGGGGCTGGCCGACCGGGTCTCGGCACTGCGCGGATGCCTTCGAGTCACCGAGAACCTGCCGCACGGCACGATCGTCGAAGCCGAGCTGCCATGCGGGTCGTGATCGCCGACGACTCGGCGCTCCTGCGTGAGGGGCTGGCCCGGCTGCTCGTCGAGTCCGGCGTCGAGGTGTGCGCGACCGCGGCCGACGCACCGGCGCTCATCCAGGCGGTACGCCGCGAGCGGCCGGACATCGCGGTGGTGGACATCCGGATGCCGCCGACCTACACCCACGAGGGCGCCGAGGCGGCGATCGCGCTGCGCGAGGAGCTGCCGGACCTCGGCGTACTCCTGCTCTCCCAGGCGGTCGA
>DATBDW010000104.1:0-37578 GCA_036269735.1 Actinomycetes bacterium | reverse complement strand
GTCGTGTCGGCGCACCGGATGCCGCGCGAGATGGTGCAGTACGGGGAGCAGGCGGCCTCCCGCGGGCTGCGCGTCATCATCGCGGGGGCCGGTGGCGCCGCGCACCTGCCCGGGATGCTCGCGAGCGTGACCCCGCTGCCGGTGATCGGCGTACCAGTGCCCCTTGCCTACCTCGACGGCATGGACTCGCTGCTGTCGATCGTGCAGATGCCGGCCGGCGTCCCCGTCGCGACCGTGTCGGTCGCCGGAGCCCGCAATGCCGGGCTGCTGGCCGTGCGCATCCTCGGTGCCTCGGACCCCGCGCTGCAGGAGCGGATGCTCGCCTTCCAGGGCGAGCTGCGCGAGAAGGCCGTGGCCAAGGGCGCCTCGCTGCGCCGGCGTACCAGCGGCACCACGGTCGGCTTCGGCGCCTAACGCTGCCGTGCCGGTCTACGTCGCGATGCTGCGCGGCATCAACCTCGGCGCCAAGCGGCGACTCGCGATGGCCGACCTGCGAGAGCTGGTCGAGGGGCTCGGGTACGACGACGTGCGCACCCACCTGCAGAGCGGCAACGTCGTCCTGCGCGCCACCGGGACCGCGGCCGCCCTGAAGAAGACGATCGAGGCGGCACTCGCGAAGCACTGCGGCTTCGACGTCGACGTCGTCGTCCGTACCAAGGGGCAGCTGGACAAGGTGATCGCACAGAGCCCGTTCGAGGACAGGGCCAACGACACCGCGCGCTATCTCGTGGTCTTCCTCGAGAAGGCGCCACCGGCCACGTGGCGGCGCAGCATCGACGCCGGCGACTACAAGCCCGACGAGGTGGCGGTGCGCGGCAAGGAGATCTACCTCTGGCTGCCCACGGGTGTGCACGACAGCAAGCTGGCGCGCGAGGCGACCGGCAAGGGCGTCGGTGCGGCCACGGCGCGCAACTGGAATGTCGTGACCAAGCTCGCCGAGCTCGCGGCTTCTTAACGCCCGGTCGTCACGATCCGCTGGATCGTCGCGAGCGGCAGCTGACCGGCGCCGGTGATCCCATGGTGCGACACGGCGTACCGGGCGGCGGTCCGGTCCGCCGAGTTCGGCGTCAGCCGCCAGTCGGCCACCATCTTCTCGTCGAACCACAGCACGGCCTTGACCCCATAGCCCGGCAGGCTGGCGAACATGGCACGGATCCAGGCCGGCTTGCGCCCGGCCTCCGCACAGCCGACCTCGTTGACCATCAGGGGCTTCGAGCCGGCGACCCGACGAATCGCGCGGACCGACGGTCGCATCATCGAGTCGAACGACAGCCAGCCGCCCTTGGCAGGGGTGTTGTAGTTGTAGAGGTCCAGCCCGACCCAGTCGACGTAGGCCGCTCCGGGCCACAGCGAGCGCAGCGGCGTCGCACCGTGGAAGACCCGATCCGGGTTCCACACCCACACGGCATTGGTGGCGCCACGGGAGCGGAACAGGTCGACCACATGGCGCCAGGCCTGGACGTACTGGCCGGCGGTGTTGCCGTTGACGCCGGTCGACCAGGGTTCCCAGCCACCGTTCATCTCGGCCATCAGCCGGAACATGACCGGCCGGCCGAACGCGGCGGTGGCGTCGGCCCAGGCCGTGATCTGGGCGTCTTCCGCGCCCGAGATGATCCGGCCGAGCGGGGCGTAGCCCGCGGGGCCCGTCGCGATCACCGGCACGGCACCGCGGCGCGTGCTCCATGCGTTCAGGTAGCGGGCCGAGGGGAGCCCCCGGTCCCAGCCGACGAAGTAGCCGACCAGTGCCGACCGCTTGTGCAGCGCGCTCTGGGTGGCCAGCCGGTCGGCGTCGGTGTGGTCGTGCAGACCGAAGAGGATCGGGCTGATCCGTGCTTCGGCCGGAGCGGCCGGGCCGGCGAGCAGGGCAAGGCCGGTGGCGAGGCAGGTGGCGACGGCAGCGAGGGCAGACAACATCGGACGGCGGTGGTGCGGTGTCACCCTCGGGTCATCGACCGGCGCGGCACTGGTCTTGACCGTCCTTCCGGCCGGTCCGCTCGCGGTCACAGGTCGAGCGCGCGCATGGCCTGGACGTCGCCGGGGCCTTCGGCGCCCCAGTGCCAGAGGCTCGCACCGGTCACCCGCGCCTGGTTGCAGGCGGCGACGAACGCGGCCGTCTCCGACGCGCTGAGGTCACCGGCGCTGCCGCCGATCACGTGGATCGCGGCCTGCGGCCCGAGCGCCTCACGCAGGAACGCGATGTTGCCCAGCGTGTAGTCGAGGGTCGGCTGCACGCCGCTGACGCGGTACGACGAGTAGCTCATCGGCAGCACGACGTCGTAGAACTGGCCGATGGTGGGCCAAGGGAAGGCCGGCCAGAACTTCGGTGCGAGCGACATGCCGATCGGCGACGGAACGATCGCGCCGAGCTTGTAGGTCGCACCGACGGCCGTCCGGAGCCGATTGCTGAGCCGGCGCAGGTTGTCGTCGCGCAGGGTGCCGCTGGGTGTGCTGGCGGAGGGCTCGATGTCGAGGGCGAAGGCGTCGAAGCGCTGGTCACCCGGCGTACGGAAGTCGATGGCTGCCATCGCCCGGCGGTACTCGCGCCCTACGTCGCGCATCGGCGGGAGGTACCACGCCACCACCCGCATCCCGCGCGCGTGGGCCGCACCCAGGAACCGCCCGACCTGGGCGGGCCGGTAGATCTGCGACCCGACCGGCGACGAGGAGCTCGCGGTCTGCAGGAACAGGGTGTGCACGCCCTCGTTGTGCATCCGGGCGACGACGGCACGCGGGTGGTCCCACACGGCGTCGCCGGAGAAGATCGAGACCCACGACCCGGCACCGGCGAACGGCCGGCCGGTGCTCGTGACCGCGGCCGCGGGAGCGGCCGGCAGCAGGGCCGCCAGTGCGGCGATCAGCACCAGTAGGGCGATCCGTCGAACGCGCACCCGGTCCCCGTCCCTCGTTCGCCTAACGGCCCCACTCGATCGCGGGGCAGTGGTCCATGACCATGAGCAAGCCGGCCGCGCGCACCCGTTCGGCGGCCTCGGGATCGACCACCCCGAGCTGGAACCATACGGCCTTCGCGCCGATCGCCACGGCCTCGTCGGCGATCGCACCGCAGCGTGTCGAGTTGACGAAGACGTCCACGACGTCGACCGGGTGCGGGATGTCAGTCAGCCGCGGGTACGCCGGCTCGCCGAACACGTCCTGCGGCTGCTGGTGCACCGGCACGATCCGTTTGCCCCGCTCCTGGAGGAACCGGGCGACGCCGTATGCCGCGCGGGCGGGGTTCTCGCGGAGGCCGACCACCGCCCAGGTGGGCAGCTCCAGCACCGCCCGGACGGTGTCCTGGTCGGTCACGGCCGGCCGAGAGAGCCGTACGTCCAGCCGGCGTCCCGCCACTGCTGCGGATCGAGGGCGTTGCGAGCGTCGATGATCCGGCGCTGCGAGACCACGCCCCCGAGCACCGCCGGGTCCATCTCGCGGAACTCCTGCCACTCGGTGAGGTGCAGCACGAGGTCGGCGTCCTGGCAGGCCTCGACGGCGGACGTCGCGAAGGCGAGGGTGGGGAACAGCGCCTTTGCGTTGTCGTTGCCCCGCGGGTCGTAGACCGTCACCTGCGCACCGTGCAGCTGCATCTGTCCGGCGACGTTGAGGGCGGGGGAGTCGCGGACGTCGTCGCTGTTGGGTTTGAACGTCGCGCCCAGCACGCCGACCCGGACGCCGAGCAGGCTGCCGCCGGACGCTTCGCGGGCCCGGTCGACGACGTGTGAACGTCGTCGCATGTTGATGGCGTCGACCTCGCGCAGGAAGGAGAGCGCCTGGTCCACGCCGAGCTCGCCGGCCCGGGCCATGAACGCGCGGATGTCCTTGGGCAAGCAGCCCCCGCCGAAGCCAAGGCCGGCATTGAGGAACTTGCGGCCGATCCGCTCGTCGTAACCGAGGGCGTCGGCGAGCTGCGTGACGTTGGCGCCGGTCGCCTCGCACAGCTCGGCCATCGCGTTGATGAACGAGATCTTGGTCGCGAGGAACGCGTTGGCCGACACCTTGACCAGCTCGGCGGTGGCGAAGTCGGTCACGAGGAACGGGGTGCCCTCGCCGATCGCGCTGGCGTAGACCTCGCGCAGGGTCGCCTCGGCGCGCTCGGACGTCGTGCCGACCACGAGCCGGTCCGGGTGCAGCGTGTCCTCCACCGCGAAGCCCTCCCGGAGGAACTCCGGGTTCCAGGCCAGCTCGGCAGCCTCGCCCGCCGGCGCGAGCTCGGCCAGTCTGCGCTGCAGTCGGGGCGCCGTGCCGACGGGCACCGTGGACTTGCCGACGACCAGCGTGGGGCGGTCCAGGTGCGGGGCCAGCCCCTCGACCACGCCGTCGACGTAGCGCAGGTCGGCGGCGTACTCGCCTTTGCGCTGCGGCGTGCCCACGCAGAGGAAGTGCACGTCGGCCGAGGCGGCCTCGGCGTAGGACGTGGTGAACCGCAGCCGTCCGCTCTCCACGCCCTTGCGCAGCAGCGGCTCGAGGTCCGGCTCGAACATGGGGGGGCGGCCCTCGGACAGGGCGGCGATCTTGGCCTCGTCGAGGTCCATGCCGATGACCTCGAACCCGAGGTCGGCCATCGCGGCGGCGTGGGTGGCACCGAGGTATCCGGTGCCGAGGACGCTGAGGCGAAGGGTCATGCGGCGCAGGGTATCGACTGCCGCCGGCGCGCTGCCCGGCCGCGTGCGGCCGGCACCGTCGCCGTACCCTCGGGGCGTGAGCGACTTCGACCTGTTCCGGCTCTCCGACGAGCACGAGATGCTCCGCGAGGCGGTCCGCGCGGTCTGCGAGGACAAGATCGCGCCGCTGGCCGCCGAGGTCGACGAACGGGCCGAGTTCCCGCAGGAGTCCTACGACGCTTTGCGCAAGGCCGACTTCCACGCGGTGCACATCCCCGAGGAGTACGGCGGCGCGGGCGCCGACGCGCTCGCGACCTGCATCGTGATCGAGGAAGTCGCGCGGGTCTGCGCGTCGACGTCCCTGATCCCCGCGGTGAACAAGCTCGGGACTGCGCCGCTGCTGCTGTCGGCGTCCGAGGACTTGCTGAAGCGCTACCTGCCGGCGGTGGCCAACGGTGAGGCGATGTTCTCCTACGCGCTGTCCGAGCCGGGCGCCGGCAGCGACGCGGTTGCGATGTCGACAACGGCGCGCCGCGACGGAGACGCCTACGTCCTCAACGGCGCGAAACGGTGGATCACCAACGCGGGGGTGTCGGAGTACTACACGGTGATGGCCGTCACGGATCGAGAGGCCGGCGCCAACGGGATCTCGGCGTTCGTCGTGGAGAAGTCCGACGAGGGGTTCTCGTTCGGGGCGCCGGAGAAGAAGCTCGGCGTCAAGGGCTCGCCGACGAGGGAGCTCTACTTCGACGACTGCCGGATCCCGGCTGACCGGCTCGTAGGAGCCGAGGGCACCGGCTTCAAGACCGCGCTGCGCACTCTGGACCACACCCGGGTGACGATCGCGGCCCAGGCGGTCGGGATCGCCGCGGGGGCGCTGGCCTACGCCACGGCGTACGCGAAGGAGCGCAAGCAGTTCGGCAAGGCGATCTCGGAGTTCCAGGGCATCCAGTTCATGCTCGCCGACATGGCGATGAAGGTGGAGACCGCCCGGCAGATGACTTACGTCGCCGCCGCCAAGTCCGAGCGCGGCGACAAGGACCTCACGTTCTTCGGCGCCGCGGCGAAGTGCTACGCGTCGGACACCGCGATGGAGGTGACCACGGACGCGGTGCAGGTGCTGGGCGGCTACGGCTACGTCAGGGACTACCCCGTCGAACGGATGATGCGCGACGCGAAGATCACTCAGATCTACGAGGGCACCAACCAGGTCCAGCGCCTCGTGATGGCCCGCCAGCTGCTGAGGTAGCTCCCGGCAGCCGGCAGCCGGCAGCGGCTCCCCGGCGGTTCGGTTGCCATGAGGTCGGTGCTCACAACCAGCGACGAACACGTCGCGCGTAGTCGTCGTACTGCACACCGAACCGCTCGTGCAGGAACCGCTCCTCGGGCTGGATCGCGCCCCAGAGGACGAGCAGCACCGCGGCCGGGAACAGGACGAGCCCCCAGAACGTGGGTGCGAGGAACACCAGCCCGAGGTAGAGCGCGAGCAGGCCGACGTACAACGGGTTGCGGGAGAGGCGGTACGGCCCCTCCTCGATCATCGCGTGCGTCGCCTGCCCCGGCAGCAGCCCGGTCTCGTGGCGGCGGAACAGCCAGAGCGACCAGCCGTTCCACCCGACGAAGAGCAGTACCAGCGCCGAGCCGATCGGGACCCGCCACCCGCCGAGGTCGACCGGGTCACCCCAGAGCAGAGTGGCCAGCCAGCCGACCAGCAGGGGCGCGCCGACCGCGACCGGCGGCCAGAGCCGGAACGCGACGGCTCGCTCGGACCCGCGCATGCCCTCATTGTCGCGGGTGATGGCGGCTTCCCAGATGGGAAGGCCGCGGATGAGAGGGGTTCTTACGGTGCGTCCGGCGGGACCCCGCTAGCGATGAGCAGCTGCGCGATGAGCTGCTGGCCCTTGTCGCTCGGGTAGCAACAAGGATCCTTGGTCAGGAGCCCGGTCGCGTACGCGTCGGCATCTGCCTTGGCCCCGTTGAAGGCGCGCAGGGCGTCGACACACCGACCACCGTGCGACCGCATCGCGCGGCAGACCGAGGCGCGCTCGGCGATGGTCTGATACCGACCGATGTCGGCCGTGATGAACGGCGGAATCGCGTCGCCCGCACCCGGAACGACGTTCGGCAGGCTGATCGCGCGGAGCAGAGCATCCGGTGCCAGGCGGCGGATCGCGCTCGCGAATCGCCGCGATGTTCGCGTCGAAGGTCTGCAGGATCTTCGAGTAGCAGGCACGTCCCTTGCACTGGCCGGCGCTGAGAGCGTCGTCGCCGGCGTTCAAGTCCGCTCCGCCGATCCCGATCACGATCACGATCACGATCACGTCAGCGTTGCCGAGCGCCTTCCGCAAGAACTCATCGTCCGAGACGTCACTCAGCAGCTCACCGGTCGTCGTCCCTTCTCCCGCCCGGTTGTCCACCGCGACCGGTTCACCGAGCTGGTCCTCGAGAAGCGCGCCGTAGCGGCCGACCCACCCGCGCCCGGACGCGTCCCCGATGCCCGTGGTGTCCGAGTCGCCGATGCCGACGAGGGTCAGAGAGGCGGCGGCGGACGAGCTGCCGGATGTCCGTGGAGCCGGCCGGGCGCTTCCGGACCCGCCACACCCTGTGGTGATCAGGGCGGCGGCGAGCGCGACGGCTCCGAACCCTGCGCACCGCGCCATGACCGCGATGGTGCCCGATGGCGCGGCCCGTGACGGTCAGAGCAGAGGAACCGTCTGAGCAGGACGACATTCGTGGTGTTCTGCGCGCGTTCGTCGCCCACCGCTCTAGTCGGCGAGGAGCTGCTCGCGCAGGATGTCCGCGTGCCCGCAGTGCTGGGCGAGCTCGCGCAGCATGTGCAGGTACACCCAGCGGAGCGGGAGCGGGCCCCGCCGGTTACCGAGAACGAGGTCGTCCAGACCCATGGGCGCCGTCGCGCGACGGGCCGACTCGCACGCCTCGAGGTGCGCTGTCCGGACCGTGGCGATGGTGTCGCCGGTATCGAGGACGAACGACTCGTCAGGCGACGCGGCGATGCCGATCTCGGCACGCGACCGGCAGGTGATGGCCTCGTCGAACCAGACCCGCTCGACGAAGGTCGCGTGCTTCAGCAGGCCCAGCAGGGTGGTGCGCGACGGCACCAGCGACCGGCGTGCCTGCTCCTCGGTCACGTCGTCGAGGGCCGCGGCGAGCGCCCGGCGGTGCTCGTCGAGGAAGACATCGAGCTGGACGCGCATAGGCTCATCGAAGACGTCTTCGGCGAACGTCGCAAGGAGTGCAGCCATCCACGAAGCGTCCCAACTCGTGCGCCCGGTGAGCAACCCGGCCCGACCGCCGTCCAGGGGGCGGATGGTCGACCCGGGTCGTCAGCCAGTTCGGACACCATGCGCTGGTGCGGGTCCTCGCGGTGTCTGACCTGCACTACCGGCTGCGGCACTACGACTGGCTGGTCGGTGCCGCCGCGGATGTGGATGTCGTCGCTATCGCCGGCGACCTGGCCGACGTGGCCAGTCCGGTCCCGCTGGACGTGCAGATCGTGGTGCTGGACTCCTACCTCGAGCGGCTCGCGGAGCGGGCGGTCGTTCTCGCCGCGTCTGGTAACCACGACCTCGATGGCCCGGACACCCATGGCGAGCAGGTCGCCACCTGGCTGCGGCGCCCGCGGGAGGGCTCGGTCGTGACCGACGGCACGAGCATCGACATCGCCGGCCCGCACGGGACGACGCGGTTCACCGTCTGCCCATGGTGGGACGGCCCGGTGGGCCGGGATGCTGTCGCTGCGCAGCTCGCGACGGCGGCGATCAACCGGCCGCAGCGGTGGGTCTGGGTCTACCACTCCCCGCCCGCGGGGACGGTGCTGTGCCGCGACGGGCGACGGGAGTTCCCCGACCACGACCTGGCGGGGTGGATCGAGACGTACCAGCCCGATGTCGTGCTGTGCGGACACATCCACCAGGCCCCGTGGGTCGACGGCGGCTCCTGGCAGGCCCGCCTCGGCCGGACGCTGGTCATCAACCCCGGCCGACAGGTCGGCCCGGTTCCGCCGCACGTGACGATCGACACCGATGCCGGGACCGTCGAGTGGTTCGGCGTCTTCGACTCCGAGACCGTGCCGCTCGTGGCCCCGGCGGCCTGACCGCCGACGGCGGCTCACCCCTCGGGGTCGCGGGCCGATCCGGGCCGTGCTGGTGGAGCCTGGTGGTGCACGAGGACGTCAAGGATGCCCCCGACCATGCCGAGGTGGTCCGGCGAATCGGCCAGCTGGGCCTGGACGTCGGCGAGGTACTGCGTCATGCCGTCCAGCCGCGATGCGGTGTTCCGCAGGACGGTCAGGGCGGCCGCGGGCCGTTCGGTCAGGAAGGCCAGCGGGTCGTCGACAACGCGGACCTGCACGTCAGTGGCGGCGCGGGCGGTCGCGGTTGCCGGCTTGTCGAGCACCGCAGACATCTCGCCGAACACCGCGCCGGGACTGTCGACGCGGGCGACCGTCGTGCCGTCGCGGTCCACCGTCACCGACCCGCTGACCAGCACCAGCATCCGCGACGGCGCGTCGCCCTCGGTGATCAGCACCTCGCCCGCCGGCAAGGCCACGAGGGGGAGGTCCGCAGTGAGTGCGAGGAGGTCATCGAGAGCACGGCTCACAGCCCCATTGTGCGGACTGGCTGCCGCGGCGGCGGACCTGTCCGCGCCCTGGTCGTCATCTGCTAGTGCTGTCGGACTGCAGCGTGTTGTGGAACGCCGCGATCGACCAGCCACCGTCCGCTCCGCAGATCACCGCCGACAGGCGGGAGCGATGGGTCCCAGGAACCGGACCGCTCGGGACGTCCAGCCGTGCTTCGGCGACGGCGACGATGCATCCTGGCGCGACCTGGCGAGCCGTCTCGAGCCGGTAGCCGATGCTGCTCCCCGCGTAGACGGCGTCGAACAGCACCTGGTGTCCCTCGGCGATCGCCGTGGCACCGCGGTGGTGGCCTCCCCGGATGTCCACGAACTCACTGTCGCCGGCGAAGGCTGCACCGAAGGCGGCCCCGTCCGAGGTGTTCCACGCGCGCTCCAGACGGGCGAGCTGGTCGGCAGCGATCGTCTCGGGACTGCCTGTCGTCATCGTGCGCTCCCGGACCGGACGAGACGGAGGCCGGTCGTGACGAGGAACGAGAGCCAGACCAGGAAGCCGACGCCGGTCAGCCCGAAGAGCGGCATCGCGTCGCCCTCGGCGATCGACGGCCCGGCGAGCGTCCCGATCAGGAGCAGACCGGCACCGACGGGGGCGAGGCGACGGTAGGCACGTGGAGTGATCCCGGCTGCGACCCCGGCCCGGGCGAGGCCGAACAGTGCGACGGCGATGGAGAAGTCCAGCACGGTGAAGACGCTGTTGTGGATCGCCCACACGGCCTGGATGGCGCCGACGTCCGGCCGCGAGTTGGTCCCGGTGCGGGCAACAGCGCCGAGCGCCTGCTCCGCGCCGACCACCACGGCGAACAGCGCCATGATGCTCACGGCCCCCACGACCCCGGTGATCGCCCATCCCCGTTGGCCGCCCGCCAGCAGCTGACGCAGCGCGCCGCCGAGGAAGACAGCCATGCCGAGGCCACTCAGCACGTAGGTCGCCGCCAGCACGAAGGGGATCGCCGAGGCGTGGCCGTAATGGGCGAGGATCTCGCCGGGGGAGGCACCGTTGGTGGGCGAGCCGGCGCCGCGGATGAGGTTCTGCGCGAACACGGTGCCGGCGAAGGTGAGGGCGCCGACTCCGGCGAGCCGGGCGCTGATGTCGCCGGCGACACCCCCGGCTGCCTCCTGGGTCGGCTCGGCTGCGAGGGCGACGATGTCTGCGGTCTGGCTCATGGTGGTGGATCTCCGTTCCAGTGAGTTGATGTATGATCGGTTAACTGGAACGACGATAAAGCAATCTGATCGATTGTCAAGTGATAGGACTGAGCCCGTGCCTGAGAAGCCGCCGACCCTGCGGGAACGACGAGCGCAGTTGACGCGTGACGAGATCCTGCGAGCCGCGCGCCGGCTGTTCGCCGAGCGGGGGTACCCGCGCACCAGCGTCCGGGACGTCGCCGAGGCAGCCGGTGTGTCGGCGCAGACGGTCTACGACAGCATCGGCTCCAAGCAGGCCCTGGTGGCTCGACTGCAGGACCTGATCGAGGCGGAGGCCGACATCGGCGGCATCGTCACGGCCGCCAGCGCGTCGCGGGACCCGGCGGAGGTCGCGGCCACCTCAGCCCGGATCACGCGGGCGATCCTGGAGAACTGCGGCGACATCGTCCATGCCCTGGTCACCGGTGCGCCCGCCGAGCCCGAGCTCGCGCTGGCCCTCGCGGAGGGACATCGTCGGCACGTCGACGGAGCCGCCGTGGTCGTCCGGCTGCTCGAGCAGCTGGACGCCCTCGAGCCGTCCGCCGGTCGCACAGCGGCCACCGAGAGCCTGGCTGCCATCACCGACTTCCGGTTCGCCCTGGTTCTGCGCGACAGCTATGGCTGGTCGCTCGACCGGATCGAGTCCTGGATGGCCACGAGCAGCCACGCCCTGCTGCTCCGACCTGACGCGGGTACGCCGACGCCGACCCGGCGGCCTACTGCAGAACGGTGAGCGCCCCGGCGACGAGGAAGCCCAGCACGGTGAGCAGGCCGACCTCGTCGCCGCCGTTCTCGAACGCCTCGGGCATCATCGAGTCGGCCAGCATCGTGAGCACGGCGCCCCCGGCGAACGCCTCGGCGTACACACTGCCGCTGCTCAGGTGGTCGGAAAGCAGGAACCCGGCGGCGGCCACCAGTGCGCAGGCGACCGTCAGGGCGGTCCACATCCAGAAGATCCGCCGCGCCGAGTAGCCGGCGGCCTGCAGGCTCGTGGTGCCGGCGACCCCTTGCGGGATGTTGGAGACGAACACCGCCGCGACGAAGGCCAGGCTGACCGACCCTCCACCTGCGACCGTCGCACCGAGGATGAACGACTCCGGTACGCCGTCCAGCAGGGCACCCACGAACATGGCCGCCCCGGAGCTCTCGGGGGCCGGCTCCCCGATCTTCTGGCGGTCGTGCCCGCCGCCCCGGTCGACCAGGCGGTCGCCGACGAAGTAGGCCAGCGCGCCGACGAGGACACCGACCCCGACCTTCCACCCCTGGCTCAGCGTCGACTCCGGGACCAGCTCGTAGGCCACCGCGCTGAGCAGGGTGCCGGCGCCGAAGCCCATCACCAGGCCGGTCGCGTGGTGACGGTCGCGCATCGGGCCGGCCAGCGCCTCGCCGAGGTAGAGCGAGGCGGACGAGAAGGCGCCCCAGAAGAGGGCCGTCCACACGCTCATCGACAGCTCCTCCGTCGGCCGGCCTCGAGAGCGTAGTCCGGGGTCGCCAGCCACAGGTTGGCGCGCTACCGTGCACGGCGCGGGGCCGGGCAATCAGGGATGACCCGGACACACCCCGGCCGTGCCTGCCGCACGGCACCTGTTGGCTCGGCCTCTGTCGGCGCCGGGTGTCCTGGACGCCGCCTCGGGCCCTGCACGAAGGGCTCCTCCCATGGCGTCATCCACTTCGGTCTCCAGCGCGACGGCCCGTCGCCCCGGGCTGAGACGTGAGGTCGGCTTCATCGGACTGATCTGGGCCTCCGAGGGCTCGATCATCGGCTCGGGGTGGTTGTTCGGGGCGCAGAAGGCACTCGGCATCGCCGGTCCCGCGGCGATCATCGCCTGGGGGATCGGCGGCATCGCGATCCTCGTCCTCGCACTGGTCCACGCCGAGCTCGGGGGGATGTACCCCGTCTCCGGCGGGACCGCGCGATTCCCGCACTACGCGTTCGGGGGCGCCGCCGGTGCGTCCTTCGGCTGGTTCTCCTGGCTGCAGGCCGCCACCGTCGCCCCGATCGAGGTGCTGGCCATGATCACCTACGGCCAGCACTACAGCTTCGCCAACGGCTGGCTCGACACGAAGGGTGGCCAGGACGTGCTCACCACGTCCGGCCTGATCGTCGCCGTCGTCCTGATGGCGATCCTCACGTCGATCAACTTCCTCGGCGTCAAGCACCTCGCGAACACCAACAGCGCCGCAACGTGGTGGAAGGTCGGCGTCCCGCTGCTCACGATCTTCGTGCTCGCGGTCGCGAACTTCCACGGCGGGAACTTCACGGCCGCCGACGGTTTCAACCCCTACGGCGCGAAGGGCATCCTGACCGCCGTCTCGACCGGCGGCATCATCTTCGCCCTGCTCGGCTTCGAGCAGGCCGACCAGCTCGCCGGTGAGAGCTCCAACCCTAAGCGCGACATCCCGCGCGCGGTCATCGGCTCCGTCGTGATCGGCATCATCATCTACATCGCCCTGCAGGTCGTGTTCATCGGCGCGCTGCCGGCCAGCCAGATCGGCTCGACGTGGGCGCACGGAGCGTATCTCACCCTCACCGGCCCGTTCGCCCAGGTCGCGACCCTCGTCAGCGTCGGCTGGCTCGCGACGATCCTCTACATCGATGCGATCGTCTCGCCAGGAGGCACCGGCCTCATCTACATCACCGGGTCGTCGCGAGTCACCTACGGGTTGAGCCGCAACGGCTACTTCCCGAGGGCATTCGAGTCGACCACCAGCCGGGGTGTCCCGTGGATCGGCCTCGTGGCGGCGTTCGTCGTCGGCTGCATCTGCTTCCTGCCGTTCCCCAGCTGGCAGTCGCTGGTCGGCCTCATCACCAGCGCCAGCGTTCTCATGTACGCCGGGGCGCCCCTCTCGCTGGGCGTGTTCCGCAACCGGCTGCCGGACGCCAACCGGCCGTACCGGCTGCCCGCGGCGGGCTTCATGTCGCCGCTGGCGTTCGTCATCGCCAACCTGCTGATCCTGTGGTCGGGCTGGACGACGGACTGGAAGCTCGGGATCGCGATCCTGATCGGTTACCTCATCCTGATTGCGAACCGGGTCTTCAACCTGAACCCGATCACCCCCGAGCTCGACTACCGAGCCGCGCAGTGGCTGCCGGTGTACCTCGTCGGCATGGGGCTGATCGTCTACCTCAGCGACTTCGGGCCGCTGGACAACCCGTGGTTCCCGCTGTGGTGGGACATGCTCGCGGTCGCGGTCTTCTGCGTCGGGATCTACTTCTGGGCCGTCAAGGTGGCACTGTCCACCGAGCGGATCGAGCAGATGCTCAGCGAGGTCGTCATCCCCGAGGAGGAGATGGACGACGGTGGCGTCGTGACCGCCTGACAGACCGGTCCGGCACCTGGGCCGGCGGCCCGTCGGCTCAGGTGTCGCGCAGGTGGTGGAACAGCGCGAGCGCGCGTGCCGTGTCCCACTTCACGGCCGAGCCGGCCGGCGTCGAGTAGTTGATGCTCGACACCGGGACCGTCACCCGGTGACCGGCGCCGCCCGCCACCGAGCGCATCGTCAGCGTGAACTGCACGAGCGACCACGGCCCGTCACCCTGGTCGATGGTCAGTGCGGTGGTCGCGGCGTTCCCGAGCGAGACCAGCCGGAACGGGTTGAGCAGCGTCCCGGGGCTGACCGCCTCGTCGAACACCGCACCCAGGAACTCCTGCTGGCGCTTCACCCGGCCGAGGTCGCCCTGCGGGTCGAAGTACCGGGCCCGGACGTAGGCGAGTGCGGTGGCGCCGTCCATCTCCTGGCAGCCCTTCTTCACGTGCAGGCCGCTCTTGTGGTCGTTGATGTTGCGCTTCGGGCACAGCTGCACGCCGCCCACCGCGTCGGTCATGCCGACGAAGCCGCCGAACCCGACCTCGGCGTAGTGGTCGATGCGGAGACCGGTGACCGTCTCGACGGTGCGGACCAGCAGCGGTGCCCCGCCGAACGCGTACGCGGCGTTCAGCTTGTTGCGGCCGTGACCCGGGATGGGCACGTAGGAGTCGCGCGGCAGGCTGACCAGCGTCGGCGCGCCGCTGTCCGGCTTGTGCAGCAGGATGATCGTGTCGGTACGCCGTCCGGCGACCCGGCCGAGGTGCAGCGTCCTCACCTGCGCGTTGGTGAGCCCCTCCCGGCTGTCCGAGCCGACCACCAGCCAGTTGGTCCCGGCCCCCTGCGCCGGGCGGCCCGCGTAGTCCTGCAGGGCGTCGACCTTGGCGATGCGCGAGTAGAAGAAGAGGAGCAGACCGAGGAGCAGCGCGACAACGACGAGGAGCACCAGCAGCACCCGCCGGATGACCCGGCCACGACCACCACGCCGGGTGCTCGAGGCAGTACGGAAGTCGGGCGGCGGGTGGCCGCCTCGTCGGGGTGCGGTCTGGGTTGCGGGCGCCCGCGGGATGACCTGGGTGCGCTCGGAGTCGGCAGGACGGGAGTCGCCGGACCCGCGCGACCAGCCCTCGGGCCACTGGTGCGATCCCGCCACGCGCGCTCCTCGCCGTCTCCTCGTCGGTCGGCACCGGCTGGTGGTCCGGGCTCGCAGTACCCCTTCGACGGTACCCGGGAGGTCCTGGCGTCACGCCTGCTGGACACGGCAGGTGTGATCCGGCTCTCACCGGCGGCTGCTCAGCTGCAGACCTGGTCGCCCGCGGTGCGGACCGTGGTGGCCCCAGACGAGGGAGCCGACACGGTCACGGTGCGCGCACCGGCGTACGACGAACCGACGACGACCTGCATCGTGCGGCCGAGCCCGGTCACGGGCACGAGCCGGGCACCGGGCAGCGCCGCCGCGACCGTCTTGATGCTCTCGGAGTACCGCGCGTCGTAGCGGACCGTGGTCGTCGACAGGCCGCTGTGGCGCCAGTTGAGCGCGGGGCCGTCGGTGACGAAGCCGGCTGCGGCCAGGTCGGCCGTCGCGCGCGACCCCAGCCCGGCGGTGCCCGCGGCGTTGTAGACGCGCACGTGCACCTGGTCGGCCGGCACGGTCGGCCGCTGGAGACCGCCGCCCGCGTGGTGCGGCCGGGCCTTGTCCTCGCGCATCGCGGTGAAGACCTGCGCGGCCGCGCCGGCGTCCCACAAGGCCACGGATCCTGCCCGCGCTGTCCGGTACGACGGGTTGGCGATCGGCACGGTCCGGAACCGGATGTCCCCCCCGGACACGTGGCGCATTTCGGTGCCGAGCCGGACGAGCGCCCCCTCGGTGAGGCCGGGGTCGGCGCGCACCGCGGCGAGGGCCGCGTTGAGGAAACGCACCAGGGCCCGCGGGTCGAGGAGCACGTCCTTGCTCGTGGCCCGGTCCACCATCGCCGCGAGGAAGCGCTGCTGGCGCTGCACCCGGCCGAGATCTGCCGTGGCGTCCAGGTGGCGGGCGCGCACGTACGCCAGGCCGGTGCGGCCGTCCACGTGGGTGACGCCGGCCGGCAGGTGCAGGCCGGCCTTGCGGTCCCGCATCGGAGTCGGGCTGCACACGTCGACCCCGCCGACCGCGTCCACCAACCGCACGAAGCCCATGAAGTCGACCTCGAGGTAGTGATCGATGCGCACACCCGTGGTCCGCTCGATGGTGGCCACCGTCAGGGAGGGACCGCCGAAGGCGTACGCCGCGTTGAGCTTGTTCTTGCGCTCCGGCACCTGCGCCCCGTCCGTTGCGCGGTGCGCCGGGATCGTCACGTACGAGTCGCGGGGCAGGCTGACGACGTCGACGGTGCCGTGCTGCGCGGAGATGTGCACCAGCAGCATCGTGTCGGCCCGGCGCCCGGCGGCCGTGGCCGCGGTGCCGACGTGCAGCTGCCGCATCTCGGCGCGGCTCATGCCGGTCCGGCCGTCGGATCCGACGAGCAGGAACGTCGTCGACCCGGCGGCGCCGGCCGGTGGCCGGTTGGTCAGTCCCTTGAAGGCGTCGACCCGGGCGATCCGGTCGGTCGACCAGCTCAGCAGCGCCCAGCCGGAGGCGCTGGAGGCGAGGACCGCGAGGGCGGCGATCGCGGCCAGCACGACGAGCGTCCGGCGCGCCAGCCGGCCGATCCGGGTCGGTGGCCTGCGGCCGGTGCGCACCGGCCGCGCGCCGGGAGCCGCCGCGGGACGGCCGCCCCGCGGGTCGAGGCCCGGCGGCAGTGCCGGGTGGACGCCGGGCGACGACATGGGCGCGAACCTTCCGACCGACGGCAACCTCGCCGGCCAGGCTAGGCGGGGGAGCGCGCTGCGCCGGGCTGCCACGCCGGGCGGCGCTCGGGGCCGGCGTCCCGGCCCGGCTAGCGTGTGCCCGCGATGTCCGACCAGCCCGCCGCGCAAGCGGTACCCGACCCGACGGGGCAGCCGTCGGCGTACCCCGGCGTGTCGGTGGTGATGCCGGTGCTCGACGAGGAGCGGCACCTGCGGCAGGCCGTGACGCGGGTCCTCGAGCAGGACTACCCCGGGCCGGTCGAGGTGGTCGTCGCCCTCGGCCCGTCGCGCGACCGCACCGACGAGGTCGCGGGTGCGCTGGCGGCCGAGGATCCGAGGGTGCGGCTAGTCGCGAACCCGACCGGGGCGACCGGTGCCGGCCTCAACCGCGCCGTGGCCGCGACCCGTCACGACGTCGTCGTGCGTCTCGACGGACACGCTCTCGTACCGCCGGACTACGTGCGCGTCGCGGTCGAGACGCTGACGCGGACCGGCGCGGACAACGTGGGCGGTGTGATGGCGGCCGCGGGCGACACCGACTTCGAGCGGGCCGTCGCCGCGGCGATGACCAGCCCGATCGGCGTGGGGCAGGCGAGCTTCCACACCGGTGGCGTGGAGGGGCCGGCCCCGACGGTCTACCTCGGCGTCTTCCGCAAGGAGGTCCTCGAGCGCCTGGGCGGCTACGACGAGTCCTTCCTGCGGGCTCAGGACTGGGAGCTCAACCACCGGATCCGGGAGGGCGGCGGCCTGGTCTGGTTCACACCGCTGCTCACCGTGTCCTACCGCCCGCGGTCCACGCTGCGGGCGGTCGCCAAGCAGTACCGCGACTACGGCCGCTGGCGTCGGGTGGTCATGCGCGAGCACGAGGGCACCGCGAACCTGCGGTACCTCGCACCGCCGGTGACCGTCCTGGCCGTGGTGGCCGGCGCGGCGGTGGGTCTGACGGTCTGGCGCCCGGCGCTGCTGGCGCCACTGGGGTACGCCGCCGGGGTCCTCGTCGGGTCGGCCGTTGTCGGCCGTGGGCTGCCCTGGGCGGCGCGGGCCTGGCTGCCCCTGGTGCTGCCGACCATGCACGGGGCCTGGGGGGTCGGCTTCCTCACCAGCCCGCGCGGGCTGCGGGCACCGCTGTCGGCACGTCGTTGAGGCACAGCGCGTCCACGCCCGCGGCGACCAGCGGGCCGGCCGCCTCCGCCGTCGGGCACCAGGCGAGCACCTCGAGGCCGGCCCGATGCGCCACGGCCACGCTGACGGCCGGGTCACGGTGCACCGGCCCCGGCTCGATCCGGTTGGGCCCGAACGACGCGTCGTGCAGCGCGACGACCTCCAGGCCCAGGCCGGCGGCCGCGGCCACGGCGTGGCGCAACGGAAAGTCGACCCAGGCGATCAGCCCGTAGGCCGCGCCCGGCACGTGCTCCCGCAGGCCGAGGAGAACCGCCGGGTCGAAGGACGTCACCAGCAGCGGGCGCCGCGCCAGCTCGCGAGCCATCACCGGGGCCAGCAGGGCGGCGGTCCGGCGCCCGGCCGGGTCGACGGCGTCCTCGAGCACGCTCTTGACGTCGAGGTCGACCGCAGCTCCGTCGGGGAGCGCGTCGAACAGCTCGTCCAGCGCGGCGACGCCGGCCGAGGCCGTCTCGGCCCGGGTGAGGTCCACGAGGAACCGGCCGTCCTCGAGGGTGGGGTTGTGCCGGACGACGAGCGTGTCGTCGCGGGTGCGTGCCACGTCGGCCTCGAGCCAGTCGACGCCCGCCTCGAGCGCGGCCAGCATCGAACCGACCGTGTTCTCGGGGTGGCCGGCGACGACGCCCCGGCCGAGCCCGCGGTGCCCGACGAGGCTCGGACGGCCGGTGAAGACCGCCCGCCGGCGGGCGCTAGTCGTCGGCGGCGGCTGGTGGTTGGGACACGGGCGGGACGATACCGTCCGGGGGTCGTGACGCCCGAGGAGAGGGACCGGACCAGATGATCGGCATGGTGCTGGCGGCAGGAGCCGGCCGTCGGCTGCGTCCCTACACGGACACCCTCCCCAAGGCGCTGGTCCCGGTGGACGGCGAGACGACGATCCTGGACATCGCGCTGCGCAACCTGGCGGCCGTCGACCTCACCGACGTGACCGTCGTCGTGGGCTACCGGGCCGAGGCGGTGGAGTCGCGGCGGGCGGCCCTGGAGGAGCGTCACGGAGTCCGGCTGACCCTCGTGCACAACGACAAGGCCGAGGAGTGGAACAACTGCTACTCCCTGTGGCTGGCGCGCGAGCACTTCGGGCAGGGCGCCCTGTTGGTCAACGGTGACACGGTGCACCCGGTCGACGTGGAGCGCCGGCTGCTGGCCGCGCGCGAGGAGGACGGTGCCGCCGGCATCCTGCTGGCCCTGGACGAGACCAAGGTCCTCGACGAGGAGGAGATGAAGGTCACCCTCGACGAGGGTGGCCGGATGCGCCGGATCACCAAGCTGATGCCGCCCCTCGAGGCGGACGGTGAGTACATCGGGGCCACCCTGATCGAGGCTCGCTCCGCCGACGCCCTGGCCACCGCCCTCGAGGCGACGTGGCGGCGAGACCCTGACCTCTACTACGAGGACGGCTACCAGACCCTCGTCGACACCGGCGGCGAGGTGGGCGTCGCGCCGATCGGGGCGCTGCCCTGGGTCGAGGTCGACAACCACGAGGACCTCGTCAGGGCACGGGAGATCGCGTGCCGCTACTAGCGCGGATGCTGCTCAGTCCGTTGTTCATCGACATCCGGGCCGGCGCGGTGTCCGGGCTGGGGGACCTCCTCTCGGACCGGCGCATCTCGGCGGACGGGCACGTCGCCATCGCCGTCGGACCGGGCCAGGGTGAGAGCGTCGTCGACGCGATCCGGCCGACGTTGTCGAACGCGGACGTGTTCACGGTGCGTGGCGGGAGCCTCGAAGCGGCGAGCGACCTGCAGACGGAGATCCGCGGGAAGAACTACGACGCCCTCGTCGGCATCGGCGGAGGGCGCACCATCGACGTCGCCAAGTACGCCGCGATGCGGCTCGGACTGCCCATGGTGGCGGTCGCCACCAACCTCGCCCACGACGGCATCGCCTCCCCGGTGAGCTCGCTGCTGCACGAGGGCGGCAAGGGGTCGTTCGGCGTCGTCCCTCCAGTGGCCGTGGTGGTCGACCTCGACTACGTGCGCACCTCGCCGCCGCGGATGGTTCGCTCCGGCGTGGGTGACCTGGTCAGCAACATCACTGCGTGCGAGGACTGGCGGTTGGCCGAGCGCGAGCGTTCCGAGCCGGTGGACGGGCTGGCGGTGACCTTCGCCCGCACAGCGGCCGAGGCTGTCCTGCACCGCACCGACGGGATCGACTCCGACGACTTCCTCACCGCGCTGGCGGAGGGGCTCGTGCTCTCCGGCATGGCGATGAGCGCCGCCGGTGACAGCCGCCCGAGCAGCGGCGCCGACCACGAGATCATGCACGCCATCGACCGGCTCTTCCCAGGCACCGCCAACCACGGCGAGCTGGCCGGCGTCGGCGCCCTCTTCTCGGCGTACATCCGCGAGAACGAGCAGCTGGCCGGGCAGATCGATCGCTGCCTGCGGCGCCATGACCTGCCGCGGGGGCCGGCCGCGCTGGGGCTGACGACCGATCAGTTCGCCGAGGCGGTCGTGCTGGCGCCGAGCACGCGACCGGACCGCTACACCATCCTCGAGTACCTCGACCTCGATCCGGCCGCCGTCCGCGAGCGGGTCGTGGCGTTCACGGGGGCGTTCGCGGGCTGAGCGGCCGCGGGGGTGAGCCGCCGCGGTGATAGCGTTCCGCAGTCCGTTCGGGGAGTAATCGCTGGGAGAGATGTGGCTGGTCAGGTCGTTCCGGCGGCGAGACTGGGCACCCTCTGGGAGAGCCGCGGCATCCTCTCCCTCCTGGTCTTCCGGGACCTCAAGGTCAAGTACTCCGACTCCGTCCTGGGCTACCTCTGGTCGATCCTGGACCCGCTCGCGCTGGCCGGCGTCTACTGGTTCGTCTTCACCCAGCTCATGCACCGCCAGGTGGGCGAGGCTCCCTACATCGTGTTCCTGCTCTGCGGCATGCTGCCCTGGCAGTGGACCAGCCACGTCGTACGCTCCTCGATGAAGGCCCTGTCCAAGGACTCCAAGCTGGTCCGCTCCACGAACCTCCCACGCGAGATCTGGGTGCTGCGCACGGTTGGCGCCAAGGGCGTCGAGTTCCTCTTGTCGATCCCCGTGCTGATCTTCTTCGCGACCACGACGCACGCCCACCCGACCGGGCACGTGATCTACTTCCCGCTCGCCCTGGCCATCCAGCTGGTGTTGCTCACCGGCCTCGGCATGCTGCTCGCGCCCATCTCGGTGCTGTATGGCGACGTCGAGCGGGTCGTGACAGTCCTCATGCGGCTGCTCTTCTATCTGTCGCCGATCATCTACGGAAGCCAGGACATCGAGAGTCGCTACGGCAGCACGGTGGCGCGGATCTACGACCTGAACCCGCTGGCCGGCATCTTCGGCCTCTACCGATCCGCGTTCTTCCCCGACCAGCTCGTCAGCTGGCACGCAGCGGCTTCGGCCGCGGCGGTCTCGGTGGCCATCTTCGTCCTGGGCGCACTGACCTTTCGCCGGCTCGAGGGCGCTGTCCTCAAGGAGATCTGAGTGTCGCCGGTCATCGAGGCCGAGGGCGTCGGCATCTACTTCAAGCGCAACCGCCGGCGACACCGACGGATGCGCGACATGTTCCGCTCCGAGGCTCCCGCGATCGTGACCCCGGGGACGGTCAAGGGGACCAAGAAGAGCAAGCAACGCAGCGGCGGCTTCTGGGCGCTGCGCGACGTGTCCTTCAGCGTCGGGCCGGGCGAGGCCGTCGGACTGGTCGGCGCCAACGGCCAGGGCAAGAGCACCCTGCTCAAGCTGATCGCCGGTGTCCTGCTGCCGGACGAGGGAGGCATCCGGGTCGGCGGCGGAGTGGCTCCCCTGATCGAGGTGACCGGAGGGTTCGAGGGCGACCTCACCGCGCGTGACAACATCTGGCTGACCGCAGGTCTGCACGGGCTGTCCAGGCGGCAGATCGCCGAGCGGTTCGACGAGATAGTCGACTTCGCGGAGGTCGGCGACTTCCTCGACACACCGTTCCGGCACTTCTCCTCAGGCATGAAGGTGCGGCTGGGCTTCTCGGTCATCACGACCCTCGACGAGCCGATCGTCCTGGTCGACGAGGTGCTCGCCGTCGGTGACCGATCCTTCCGCGAGAAGTGCTACCTGCGGATGGAGGAGATGCTCTCAGGCGGCCGCACGCTCTTCCTCGTCTCCCACAACGAGAACGACCTGCGCCGCTTCTGCACTCGGGGTCTGTACCTCAACGGCGGCGCACTCGTCGCCGACGGGCCGCTGGAGTCCACCCTCGACCTCTACAGCTCGGACTCCGACCTCAAGAAGACCCGCCGATGACCGCGCCGGTCGCGGTCGAACCGGCCCCGCCGGACCTCGCGACCGGCCTCGAGGACATCGCTGCACGGCTGCGCGGACCGGGCGACCACGACGGCGGAGCCCTGGTCCTCGTCGCGGCCGATCTCGTCGTCCACCCCGAGGCGCTGGCCGACCTCACCGATGACCCTCGCCCGGGCTCCGCAGTCCTCACCAGCGCGACAGGGACACCCGACCTGCGCGTCCGCGCCGGCCACGTGGTCTCGGTCACGACGGGCGTTCACAGGGCCACCTCCCCGGGGCAGCGGTTCGTCGGCGCGTTGCGGATCGACGCCGGGGACCGGGACATGGCGGCGAGCGTCGCCGAGGACCTTGCGGCGCTGGCCCGCAGGGACCGGTGGCAGCCGTCGGGCGACCCGGGGGCCGACCCGTTGGCCCTCGTGCTGCTGGGGTTGGTGCGTACCGGCGTACCGGTGCGGTCGCTCACCGTGGACCCGTGGCCGTGGGCGAGAGGCGGCGATCCCGGAAGCGAGGACATCCGTCGGCGGCTCGCGGGGCTCTCGCCGCACCAGGTGCACGGGGCCCGACTGGCCCGCGCCACCAAGGCGGACGACGGCTTCGTCGCCACCTTCCTGAGTCGCCCGATCGCGCGGCGGCTCACGCCGGTGGCGCTGCGACTCGGTCTGAGTCCGAACGGCGTGACGCTCGTCTCGGTGCTGCTCGGCCTGCTCGCGGCCGGTGCGTTCGCCACCGGATCGTGGCGGTGGTTGGTCTTCGGCGCGGTCCTGTTGCAGCTCTCGCTGGTGGTCGATTGCGTGGACGGCGACGTTGCCCGCTACCGCCGCGCCTTCACGCCGACCGGTGCCTGGCTGGACGCATCGACCGACCGCATCAAGGAGTTCGCCTGCTACGGCGGTCTGGCCTGGGGCGCGGGCACCGGGCGCACAGCCTGGGTGCTGGCCGCGGTGATGCTCACGGTGCAGACCGCCCGGCACACCATGGACTACACGTTCACCGCGGTCCGTGAGCTGCGGGAGAGCGCGCCGGTACTGCTGCCTCTGGACGATCCCGGCGACTCCGGCCGCGTCGACCTCGACGACCAGTCGGGGTCTCGCGCACTCGTGCTGAGCCGGCGCAGCGCCCAGCTGGGCGGCGTCGTCTGGGCGAAGAAGGCGCTGCACCTGGGCATCGGCGAGCGGTGGCTCGTGCTCTCCCTGTTCGCCGCCGCCAACCGGCCGCAGCTGGGTCTGGTGGCGCTGCTCGCCCTGGCCACCCTCTCCGGCTGCTACGTGACCGCAGGCCGGCTGCTGCGCACGGCGGCCTGGCGACGCGAGGGGGCGGGGCCGCGGGAGCGGGAGATCGTGGCGGCCCAGGTCGATGCCGGGCCGTTGCTGCCCCCGGCCTGGGGCCGGCGGTTGGCCGGCCCTGCGGACGGCAGCGCCCGGTTCGCATGGATACGACCCGCGCTGCTGCGAGCGGCGGAGTACGCCGGTGTGCTCGCCATCACTGCGGCGCAGCCCGGTGCCGGGACCGGCGCGGCCGTCTTCGTCCTGCTGCTCGTCGTCGCGTCGCACCACTACGACCTGCTCTACCGCGTCCTGCAGGGCCTGCGCGCGGGCGGCGCCGCGGTGCTGGGGCTGGGCTGGCCCGGGCGGCTGCTCGTCGTCGCGGCGCTCGCCGTGGTCGGTGCGAACCAGCCCGACACGGCGCGCGCCGGACTCTGGGTCCTCGCCGGCCTCCTCGGCGTGCTCTTCCTGGTCGTCGAGCCGGCCGGGGTGGTGCGCGCGATGCGGTCGCAACCGGTCCTCGGGATCACACCGGAGGGGGCGACGGGTGGCTGAGCGCCCCACGATCGCCGAGCTGCGCGCCGTGACACAGCCGCCGTCGGTGACCGGCCGGCGCAACTCCGAGCACTGGACCGGCGACCTCTACCAGCGGCGGATCTCGCCGTACCTCACCAGGATCCTGCTGGGCACCGCGATCACCGCGAACGGCGTGACCGTGCTCATGATCGTCACGGGTGCCGCGGCGGGCGCCGCGCTGCTGATCCCGGGCCTGCTGGGCGCGCTGCTCGCGGCCCTGCTCGGGCAGCTGCAGATGCTGTGGGACTGCTGCGACGGCGAGGTGGCCCGCTGGCGGCAGACCTTCTCCCCGGTCGGGTTCTTCCTCGACAAGCTGGGCCACACGGTGGCGGAGGCGTCGGTGGCCGTCGCGCTGGGGGTCCGGGCCGACGGCGGGCTCGGCTCGCTGGGGGGATGGACCACCCTGGGTGCGCTGCTCGCCGTCCTGATCCTGGTCAACAAGTCGCTCAACGACGCGGTGCACATCGCCCGGGCCCGCAACGACCTGCCCGCGCTGCAGGACCGGGCCGACGAGGCCGCGCCGCGCCAGGGTTCGGTACGACGGGTGCGCTCGCTCGCGCGCTTCGTGCCCTTCCACCGGGCGTTCCACTCCGTCGAGCTGACCCTCCTGGCCCTGCTGGCCGCCGTGGTCGACTCCGTCGCCGGCGGTCTGGACGGCACCCGCGTCCTGGTGGCCGTGCTCGTGCCCCTGGCGGCGGTGACGGTGCTAGGTCACCTCGCCGCGATCCTCGCCTCCAGCAGGCTGCGATGAGCGGCGGCAGCCGCCCGAGCGTCGGCGCGGTCGTGCTGAGCATGGGCACCCGGCCGCTGGAGTTCCCGCGGGCGCTGGAGTCGCTGCTGGCGCAGGAGGGCGTCGACCTCGACGTCGTCGTCGTCGGCAACGGCTGGGAGCCGGTGGGCCTGCCCGACGGCGTACGCACCGTGCATCTGCCGGAGAACGTCGGCATCCCCGAGGGCCGCAACGTGGGCGCAGCCGAGGCCCGGGGCGACGTCCTGTTCTTCTACGACGACGACGCCTACCTGCCCACGACCGACGTGCTGGCCAGGCTGTGCGCCGTCCTCGACCGGCGGCCGGAGGTGGCCGCTGTGCAGCCCCGCCCGGTGGACCCGGGTGGCGCGCCCGCCCCCAGCCGCTGGGTGCCTCGGCCCGGCGGCCGCGACCCGCTGCGGCCAGGGCAGGTCGGCTGGATCTGGGAGGGCACGTTCGTGGTCCGGCGGGCCGTCTTCGAGCGCGCGGGCGGGTGGCCGGGCCACTTCTTCTACGGGCACGAGGGCATCGAGCTGGTCTGGCGGATCTACGACGAGGGCTACAGCACGTGGTACGCCGCCGACGTCGTTATGAACCACCCGGCGACCTCGCCGGCCCGGCACGAGGAGTACTACCGCAACAACGCCCGCAACCGGGTGTGGGTGGCCCGGCGGAACCTCCCGTGGCCGCTCGTCGTCGTCTACCTGACGACGTGGACGGGCGTCACAGTGGTACGGCTGCGTTCACCTGGCCTGCTCCGGGTGTGGTTCTCCGGGTTTCGGGAAGGTCTCGGACCGGGTGCGGGGGAGCGCCGACCGATCCGCTGGAGCACCGTCTGGCGGCTGACGCGGGCCGGCCGTCCGCCCGTGATCTGAGGTTCACCGGAGCCACCTAGACTGGTGGGGACGCCGGCCACCACGACCTTCGGAGGGACCAACCAGTGCCGCGATGGCCCGTCGCCGAGCCGCCCGCGGCACCGGACGTGTCCGTGGTCCTGATCGGCTACAACGACCGGGCGAACCTCCCCCGCGCCGTGCGCTCGGTCCTCAACCAGACCCTGCGCAACCTCGAGCTGATCATCGTCGACGACGCCTCGACCGACGGGTCGGCCGACCTCGCCGAAAGGTTGACGCAGGACGATGCCCGGGCCCGCGTGGTGCGGCTGCCGGTGAACAGCGGCGGGTGCAGCCGACCGCGCAACGCCGGCATCGACGCCGCGCGCGCGCCGTACGTCATGTTCCTTGACAGCGACGACTACTTCGAGCGACACGCCTGCAAGAACCTGCTGGTCGAGGCGGAGCGAACCGGTGCGGACGTCGCATCGGGGCGGGTGGTGCGGCTGAACCTCACCAAGGACAAGGAGACGCCCTGGGCCAAGGACCTGTTCCGGGGTCGCGCCGTCTACCAGGGCATCCGGGAGAACCCGTCGCTGTTCTTCGACCCTCTGTCCACGAACAAGATCTTCCGCCGCGAGTTCCTCGACCGCTACGGGATCCGGTTCCCGGAGGGGGTCCACTACGAGGACTCGCTGTTCTCGACCGAGGTCTACTGCCAGGCCGCCACGATCGCGGTGATTCCGAAGGTCGTCTACTACTGGCGGGTGGTCGAGGACGCCGAGGAGGCGTCGATCACCCACCGCCGGCACGAGATCGAGAACTTCCGCGACCGGATCGCGGTGCACCGGATGATGGACGACTTCCTGCGCGCGCACGGGGCCGCGGACCTCAAGGTGCACAAGGACTTCAAGTTCATCCGGCACGACCTCAAGCTCTACCTCACCGACCTCGCGCACCGCGACGAGGAGTACCAGAAGCGGTTCATGCTGATGGCCGCCGAGTACCTCGCGACGGTCAGCGAGCAGACCCTCGCTGAGGTCTACCCGCTGGAACGCATCTGCGTGCACCTGATCCGCCGGCTCGACGTCGAGGAGACCCTGCGCACGGTCGACTACCTGCGGTACGGGTTCAAGCTGTCCACCGACCTCGTCGAACGCGACGGCCGGGTGTTCTGGACCGGCAAATACCTCGACACACCCGAGGACCGCGCGGTCATGGACGTCACCGAGATGGGCTTCCACCGGCTGCCGTTCAGCAGGATCAACTTCTACAACCAGGTGACCTCGGCACGCGTCGATGGTGCCCAGCTGCACCTCGAGGGCTCGATTCTGAACCAGCTGCGGCGGATCTCGGCCGACGACGAGATCTCGCTGCTGGTGTCCGTCCGTCCACGCGGCCGGTCGGCGCGCCGGACCTTGCCGGTCCGCGACTGGACCTTCGACGGCAGCCACCTGACGTACCGCGCGGTCATCGACCTCAACCGGGCTCTCGGCCCGCTCGACCAGCCGGTCCCAGCCTGGGACCTGCGCCTCGAGGTGACGTGCAACGGCGAGACCGCGATCACCACGTTCAGCATCGACCCAGGCCTGGTGTCCGGTCACCCGATCCGGGTGCGCGGGCGCCTCGCACGGACGGCTCCCGGGTGGGTGGAGCCGTACGTCACCACCAAGCTCAACCTCTCGCTGCAGCAGTCCGCAGACTCCAAGGTCACCGCTGTTGCCGAACGGGTCAGCCGGTTCAGCGCCCGGGCGCGGGGGTCGGTGCGCTGGCGGTCCAGCAGGGCGATCGGCAACAACTCGACCCTGAAAGCCTTTGCCTACAAGGTGTTCCGGCGGCTGCCGGTCCAGCGCGGCCTCGCCGTCTTCGAGTCGCACATGGGCAAGCAGTACTCCGACAGCCCGCGCTACATCTACGAGGCGGCCGTCGCGGCCGGTCTGGACCGGCTCGGCCTGAAACCGGTCTGGTCGTACGCCGCCAAGCGGCCGGAGGGCTTCCCGGCCGACGTCCGCCTCGTACGCCGCGAGAGCTGGCGCTACCACTTCGACCTGGCCCGCGCCGAGTTCTGGGTCGACAACCAGGGCTTGCCGCGCGCGTTCGCCCGGCGCCGCGAGACGACGTACGTGCAGACCTGGCACGGCACGCCGCTCAAGCGGATGGGCTTCGACTCGCCCGCTCTCGAGCGGGCGGGTGCCGCCGTCCGGCGCCAGCACAGGGCCATGATGCGCCGCTGGAGCGCGCTGCTGGTTCCCAGCGAGTACTTCGTCGAGACGTTCGTCGCGTCCTACGGCTACGAGGGCAGGCTGGTGCGCAAGGGCTTGCCCCGCAACGACCTGTTGGTGCGCGGCGTGGACGACGACTGGGTGCTCGCCAAGAAGCGCCAGCTCGGCCTCCCGACCGACCGGAGGCTGGTGCTGTACTGCCCGACGTTCCGGGACCGGGCCAGGCGGCTGGAGACACCATACGAGCTGCCGCTGGACCTCGAGCTGATGCGGCGCAGCCTGGGCGACGACCTGTTCCTTCTCATCCGCACGCACTACCTGGACACCCTCAAGCTCTCAAACCGGTTCGCTCCGTTCGCGGCCGACGTATCCAAACATCACGACGTGACCGAGCTGATGCTGCTGGCCGACGTCCTGGTCACCGACTACTCCTCGGTCATGTTCGACTTCGCCAACACCGGCAGGCCGATGGTGTTCTTCACCTACGACTACGAGGACTACGTCCGTGACGAGCGGGGGACCTACGTCGACCTCCCGGACATCGCGCCCGGCCCGGTCGTCGGCACCAACGAGGAGTTGATCGAGGCCCTGCTCGCGGTCGACAAGGACGTCACGGTGTACGCCGACCGCTACGACGCCTTCCGGGAGCGGTTCTGCACCTACGAGAACGGGCACGCCGCCGAGCACGTCGTCGAGGCGTACCTCGCCCGGCGGGGGGAGTCGTGATCACCGAGCGCACAACTCACCCGCAGGACGTGTTCCTCGTCGCCAACAACATCGACGAGCTCGGTGGCGTGCAGCGAGTCACGCACAACCTCGCGACGATGTTGCACCAGCGCGGTCACCGGGTGACCGTGGTCGGGATCCAGCACGCGGCGGAGCCGCACGACTACGGCGACCGGCCCTACCCGTGGCTCGTGCTCAACGAGACGCCCGAGCCGCCGGCACCCAGCGAGTCGGGGCTGCGCGGCCGGCTGGACCCGCGGGTGCGCGCCGCGCGAGCCGCGTCGACGGCCGCCCGGCGTTCGGCCGTGCAGCGTCTCTCGGCGCTGTTCGCCGAGGTCGAGGACGGCGTGGTCGTCTGCATGCAGGTGTGGTCGATGAACTGGGTCGGTCCCGCGAACACCGACCACCTGCACGTGATCGGCATGAGCCACGAGTCCTTCGACGCCACGCTCGGGTCGTCGCGCTGGGAACGCGTCCAGCAGTGGTACCGCGACGTGGACCTGCTGCTGCTGCTCACCGAGCACGACGCGCACCGGTTCGAGCTGGAGGGCTTCACCAACGTCGGCGTCCTGCACAACTCGCTGTCGTTCTACCCCGAGACGGTCAGCGACCAGACCGCGAGGGTCGTGGTGGCCGCCGGTCGGCTGGCCCCGGAGAAGGGCTACGACCGGCTGATCAGCGCGTTCGCGAAAGCCGGGGCCGAACACCCCGACTGGGTGCTGAAGATCTTCGGGACCGGGCCGCTGCACGGCCGGCTGGTCAAGCAGGTCGACGCGCTCGGACTGGGCGAGCGCGTCATGCTGCCCGGGCTGGCGGACGACATGGCAGCGGAGCTGACGTCGGCCTCGGTGTTCGCGCTGTCCTCCATCCACGAGGGCTTGCCGATGGCGCTCGCCGAGGGCATGGCGTGCGGTCTTGCGTGCGTCGCCTTCGACTGCGCCCCCGGCGTACGCGAGATGGTCACCGACGGTGTCGACGGCGTCGTCGTGCCGCCGCGGAACGTCGAGGCGCTGGCCGCCGGGCTGTCGCGGCTGATGGCCGACCGGGATCTGCGGCTGCGCTACGGCGGGGCGGCGCGCGAGAGCGTCCGCCGGTTCGCCCCCGACGAGGTGCTGGCGGCGTGGGAGGCCGTCTTCGACCTCGTCGAGCGCTGAGTGCCGTTTCTCAGCGCTGGAAGGGCTCCGCCGACCGTGTCGCCTCCGGCGCTGACGCCTTTCGTACCGGGTAGCGCAGGTGTGTCACGCCGACACCCGAGGTCACCGTCGGGTTGCCAAGGACGGCGGGCGTGCCGGCAAGGTGGTCGAAGAGTCGAACTCCGGAGCCAAGAAGCACCGCCGCGAGGTCAACCTGGATCTCGTCGAGGAGCCCTGCGTTCAGGCACTGCTGGATGGTGTCGGCGCCGTGGACCCCGACGGACTTCTCGGCAGCGGCGGCTTTGGCTTGCTCCACGGCGCTTTCGATGCCGTCGGTCACGAAGTGAACAGTTGAGTCGGGCCGCGGCCATCCGGCGGGGATCTGGTGGGCGAGCACGAATGCCTGGCCCCACGGGTGGTTCCCGCCCCAGCCTTGCGCGACTTCGAAGGTGCGTCGACCAGTGAGCATGGCGCCTAGTCCGGACGTGAGGTTGCGAAGGTGCTCGGCACTCGGTTCGGACACCGTGAACGTCATAGGGTCCGACCCTCCGGTGTGGATCTCGACGTCCCCTGAGGTGAGGTACCAGTCGAACACCTCGGACACGCCATCGTCGGGGTCGGCGACGTAGCCGTCGAGCGACATGGACATGATGGCGATGACCTTCGACATTGGATTTCCTTTCGTGGGTGGAGCTGCGTTCAGAGGGGAAGGGCGCTGTCACCCGGAGCAATCGGCGTTGGCCGCCTCCTCCGCGACCCTCCGCCAGTACTACGAACGCATCACTCGCCATCCGACCCGTAACTGGTAGAGATCTTGACGGCAACGCCCTCGCCAGGAACCGCTCGCCGGCGACTCTGCCAGTTGCAACCTCCTGCGATTGACGGCACCCCGCGAATGACGAGAGGTCCGGAGGTTGGGATCCGGACTCAGCCCCCGGTCGGGTTGGTGGGGGCGTAGAGGCGCAGCTGGTACTCGTGCAGGACCTCGCGCCACCCGTCGGCGGCGGTCGGCTTGTGCTTGGACAGGCCGGGTGTCCAGATGAGGTAGGTGTGCGGGTCACCGGGGGACTCCGGCGGCTGCTTCTCGGCGTGCGGCACCCGGTCGATCGTGGTGTGCACCGCCAGCCCGCCGCCTTCCGGGTCGCGGCGGTAGATGCCGAGCACCAGCGCGTCGCGATCGTCGGTGATGACCGTGCTCACCGACGTGTCATGGGCGTGCAGGTAGGACCGCATCGCGTTCCACGCGTGGTCGCGCGGATTGCGGGCGATCAGGTGCGCCAGCGGTACGACGGCGACCAAGAGACCGAGCATCGCGACCCCGGCGGTGACGGTGACGCCGAGTCCCGGGGACCGCGCGAGCACGCGGCGGCGTACCCAGTCGAGCACCCACGCCACGAAGCCGGCCGCGCCGAGGACCAGCGCGGGAAGCGTCGGGATCCAGTAGCGCATCAGCGAGGCGTTGATCCGGATGAAGTCCGGGTTGATCAGGCCGGACACCAGCGTCAGGGGCACCCAGATCACGAGGAACCAGCAGAGCAGCAGGACGTGCGGCTTGCGCCGGATGAGCAGGGCTCCCAGCACCGTGAGCACCAGCGTCGTCAGCACGACGACAGTGCCCGGGTAGACCTCGATGATCCGCGGGAAGCGCAGCAGCGCGTCGGTGCGGGTCAGCGGGGACAGCGGTGCGCTGCCGTGCTCGCCGTCGACCTTGAGCCGGGCCAGCGGGTCGCCGTACACCCAGGCCGCGAGCACCATCTCGAGGGCGAGGCACCCGAGCATCGGGATCGCCACCTGGACCCAGCGCCGCCACGGCAGCCGCCAGGCGAGCAGGGCCCCGACGAGCAGCGGGTAGAAGAAGACCGAGAGCTCGCGGACCAGGTAGGCCCAGCCGAAGCAGAAGCCTGCCAGCAGGAACCACCAGGTCGGTGCGGTGTCGCCGGGCCGTCCGTCACCGCGACGTTGCGCAGCACCGATGACGAGGGCGAACCCGAGCGTGACGAAGGCGGTGGAGGGGATGTCCGGCAGCAGCTGCCAGCTCGTCATCCGCTCCGTGCCTGCCCTGATGATCGTGTCGACGAGGACCGGGTGGAAGATCAGCAGCAGCGTGGCCACCGCCGCCGTCCACCGCTCGAAGAGCACGATCCCTAGCAGGAACACGGCGACGACGAGCAGGATCTGCGTGAGGAACGGCCAGGCGTAGTAGGACCACTGGCCGTAGCCGAAGATCTCGAGGAACCCGCGCACCGGCAGCAGGTTGCCGATCCGCAGCGCGTGGTGGTCCAGCGGCACGTTCGGGTAGTCGCGCGCACGGTTGAGAACGAAGATGCCGTCGTTCCACCGCGGCGCGGGGCGCACCTGGAACGCCACCACCAGGTGCACGACCACGAGGCCCAGCCCCAGCACCCAGGTCGGCAGCCACGGCAGGAAGGTGCGCCCGGGTGCGGCGGCGACCGGCGGGTCGGCGGAGTCGGCGGAGGTCTCGGAGGTCTCGGCGGTGGCGCTCATCTAGTCCTGTCGGTGCTACGCGGTCGTCGAGCCGGGCGTCATCGGGGCAGGCTGCTCCGGTACGCCGATCGGCGCACCCGTCGCGGCCCGCACGTCCTCGACGGTGACTCCCGGTGCCAGCTCGCGCAGCACCAGGCCCTCGTCGGTGACGTCCAGCACGGCGAGGTCGGTGATGACGCGGTCGACCACCCCGAGGCCGGTGTAGGGCAACGTGCACTCGGCCAGGATCTTGTGTCCGCCGTCCTTGGCGACGTGCTCCATGACGACCACGACGCGCTTCGCGCCGTGCACCAGGTCCATGGCGCCGCCCATCCCCTTGACCATCTTCCCGGGGATCATCCAGTTGGCGAGGTCGCCGCGGACCGAGACCTGCATCGCGCCGAGGATCGCCGCGTCGATGTGGCCGCCGCGGATCATGCCGAAGGACATGGCCGAGTCGAAGAAGGACGCACCGGGTTGGAGGGTCACCGTCTCCTTGCCCGCGTTGATCAGGTCGGGGTCCTCGTCGCCCTCGAAGGGGTAGGGCCCGACCCCGAGGATTCCGTTCTCGCTCTGCAGCGTGACGTGGACGCCCTCGGGCAGGTAGTTGGGCACGAGGGTCGGCAGCCCGATGCCGAGATTGACGTACTGGCCGTCCTCGAGCTCGAGCGCCGCACGGGCGGCCATCTGCTCACGGGTGAGCGCCATCGTCAGGACTCCTGTCGCGGACGCGTGGTCCTGCGCTCGATGCGCTTCTCGACGTCGGGTCCCACGTCGAGGACGCGCTGCACGTAGACACCGGGCACGTGGACGTCCTCCGGCGGGATCTCGCCGACGTCCACGAGGTGCTCGACCTGCGCCATCGTGATGCGCCCCGCGGTCGCGCAGAGCGGGTTGAAGTTGCGGGCGCTCTCGCGGAACACCAGGTTCCCGGAACGGTCACCCTTCCAGGCGTGCACGAGGGCGAAGTCGGTCACGATCGACTCCTCGAGCACATAGGTCCGCCGCTCGCCGCGGACCTCGAACTCGCGGGTGTCCTTGGGCGGCGACGCGAGGGCCACCGACCCGTCGGAGTTGTAGCGCCAGGGCAGCCCGCCGTCGGCCACCTGGGTGCCGACGCCGGTCACCGTGTAGAAAGCCGGGATCCCGGCCCCGCCGGAGCGCAGCCGCTCCGCCAGCGTGCCTTGCGGCGTGAGCTCCACCTCGAGCTCACCGGAGAGGAACTGCCGGGCGAACTCCTTGTTCTCCCCGACGTAGGACGCGACGACCCGCGTGATCCGGTGGTCGTCGAGCAGCACGCCGAGCCCCCAGCCGTCCACGCCGCAGTTGTTGGAGACGACGTGCAGGTCGGTGACACCCGTGTCGTGCAGTGCGGCGATGAGCACGTTCGGGATGCCGGACAGACCGAAGCCGCCGACCGCCAGCGACGCACCGGAGGGGATGTCGGCGACGGCCTGCGCCGCGGTGGCCACGACCTTGTCGGCGGACCGCAATGCCTGTGCTGCCGCCGCCGTGGGCTCGTTGCTGGACACGGCGGCGACTCTAACGAACAGGGTGGATCACGAGCAGATCGAGTCGCTCGCCTGCCGGGTCTGCAGCGTCTCGGTGGGCTCGGGCGAGCTGGTGGAGCCGCTGACCTTGACGGCCACCGCGGTCGGGTCGTCGGTACCGACGATCACCTGAAGCGTGCTGCCCAGCGAGGCGTCCGCGGTGACGGTCGAGCCGGGGACGGCCGCGCCGAGGGTTCGGCCGGACTCGTCGTACGCCGGGTCATGGAGCACCGTCGTGGTGGTGTAGCCGGTGTGCGAGGCGTCACCGACGCCGACCACGTTGAACCCGACGGCGCTGAGCTGCTCGGCGAGCCTGCTCGCGGCACCCTTGACGCCGGAGCCGTTGAGAACCTGCACCGACACCCTTTCCGGCGGGGTCACGAGCGGCGGCCCGCTCGGCGTGGCGCTCGCGGTCGAGGTAGGCGCCGGTCCCTTGCCGGGCAACGGCTGGTCGAAGCGCAATGAGCGCCACACCGGGCCGGCCGACTTCTTCCACTGGACCCGGTTGGGGTCCTGGGTCCACGGCTCATTGGGGATCGTCAGGAACGTGACGTCCTTGGTGGGCAGGCTCTTGACGTCCTGGGCCAGGCCGGCCATCGACTTGAGGCTGCCGAAGTCGGTGGTCAGCGAGCTCGTGGCGGCGGACAAGAAGTTGTAGAGCTTGTCCGGTCGCAGCAGCACGCCGGTGCTCTTCACCTTCTTGACCATCGAGGAGATGAACGCCTGCTGGCGGTCGATGCGCGAGAGGTCGCTGCCGTTCCCGATGCCGTGCCGGGTGCGTACGTACGCCAGCGCCTGCTGGCCCTTCACCGTGTGCGTGCCGGCGGCCAGGTTCAGGTGCGACTGCGGGTCGTTGACGGCGTACGGCAGGCAGACCCGCACGCCGCCGAGTGCGTCGATCATGTTCTTGAAGCCGGAGAAGTCGACCACGATGTAGTGGTCGATGCGGATCTTGGTCAGCTTCTCGACGGTCTTGATCGTGCAGGCGGGCCCGGCCTCGGAGAACGCGGAGTTGAACATCGCGATCGTCTGGGCCGGCACCTCGGTTCCGTCCTGCTTGGTGCACGACGGGATCGGGACCATGGAGTCGCGGGGGATGCTGACGAGGGTCGCGGACTTCCGGTCGGCCGCGAGGTGCAGCACGATCGTGGTGTCGGAGCGCGCACCCGCGACGTTCGCCGCGTTCTTGCCCGAGCGCTTGTCCGAGCCCATCACGAGGATGTTCTCGGCCTTGGGGTCCTCCGCGACCTTCTGCGGTCGCTCCTTCTCGGGCCCGATCAGGTTGGACACGTCGAGGTGGTTGATGTTGCCGTTGAGCTTCTGGTAGGCGACGAAAGCCGTGACCGAGCCGGCACCGAGGATCAGCAGGACGACAACCAGGAACCCGGTGAGCACCCGCCGCCAGCGGGCGCGCGGCGCCGCGTGGCGGGCCCTCGTCGCATGACGGCGGTTGGCAGGCTTGGGCACAAACATCCTGACGTCGATCGGACCCTGCACGTTCCGGGCGGGTTCATCGGCTGATCCCGGTGCGTTCCCAGCACCGGCGGTGCGGGACACGGGACCAGCCCGCTCTCATGACGCGGCAGGGGTACGGCGGGGTTGGCTCGCCAGTCTAGGGGATGTGGCTGGCCGGACGGACTGCGTCAACCGACATCCGGGACCCACCGCGGCAGATCGGGCGAGCCAGGCGGGAGCGACGCGCCCAGGGATGTGACCGATGCCACCACGTCCTCCTGCCGGATGCGGCCACCTGGGCCATGGAGGCGGGTGGGGTCCAGGTGGCGGCAGAGCACGGCCGTGACTCCCGCGGCCAGCGGGACCAGCAGTCCCCCCAGCACCGCGGGGAGCGTTCCGAGCGGCTCGGCGACCAGCAGTCGCCGGCCGGCGGGCACCGAGCGCTGGGCCTTCGCCAGTCCGGTGAGGTCGCCGGCTGAGTAGGCGCGGTCGGGCGTGCGCAGGGCGGCCAGCCCGGGGTCGGGAGCCGATCCCGGCGCAAAGCGGTCCCCGTGGGCGTGGACCTCGCGATCGAAGTCGAGGTCGGCACCTGGTGGCGGCAGGCGGTCCGCGCGGGCCAGCCCGAGCGGGCCGAGTCCGAGGACCACCAGCTCCCCGCCGGGTGACGCCACGAGGCCGGCGTCCACGGCGTCGTACGAGGTCACCGTGATGTCGGCGCGCGGCGGGGTCGCGTCCGGGGCGGCCATCAGCACCTCGAGGCCCAGCGCCCAGGCCCCCTGCAGCACGACCGCCGCCTGCCAGTGCACGGGCAGCGCGAGGGCCAGGGTGCTGCCCGGCTGCGCATCGAGGTCGTCGCGGAGCAGGTTGGCCGACTTCGCGACCCAGTTCGCGAAGGTCGCGACCGAGAGCTCGGTGCGCTCGCCGGTGGTGTCGTCGTAGAAGGTCAGCAGCGGACGGGCCGGGTCGGCCCGCAGCGCGGCATCGAGCAGGTCGGCCGGGGTGCGCGGCCCGGTCACGCCGGTCGGTGCGGTCACCCGCACCACTGTGTCAGCCGGACGGGAGCGGTCACGGGCCGGCAAAGAGTCGCTGGGAACACACGCCGACGTGGTCAAGAGGCGGACGTTTCGGGTCGAAGGCGTGGACACTGGGTCCGTCGCGCCCCACGAGCACCGTTCGTCACGCCAGTCCCGCCAGTCACTCGAGCCCCTAGGTCCCGCATGCGCCGCGCCCCGTCCGCCGTCCTGCTCAGCGTCCTCGTGCCGCTGGGCGTCGTGGTCCCGGTGGTCAGCGCGCCGCACGCCAGCGCCCACCCGGTGGCACCGCAGTTCCGGTCCCAGGCCCTGCACGGCGTGGACCGGTCGGCGCTCGACTCGTCGGCCGGGCGGGCCTCCTTCCTGGCCGCGGGCTCGTCGCGTGGCCCGGCTGTGCTCGTCGCGAAGACCCACGTGGCCCGGTTCGACCTGCTCGGCGTCACCTGGTCGCGGCACGCCGCGGCCGCCGACGTCACCGTCACGGCCCGCGCGCACGGGAAGCACGGTTGGAGCGCCTGGACCGCGCTGGACATCCAGGACTCCCCGACCGCCGGCGAGGGGTCGACCGCCCGGCCGGGCACCGAGCCGCTATGGGTCGGTGACTCCGACGGCTACCAGGTGCGTGTCGACGTACGCCGCGGCGTCCTGCCCGCCGGCCTGCGGGTCGACCTGGTGGACCCGGGCAGCTCGGCCGCGGACGCCTCGCCCGGCCCGGCCCGCGTCCTGTCGTCGGCGGCGGCCGCGACCGCCCGGCCCACGATCTTCACCCGCGCTCAGTGGGGCGCCGACGAGAAGCTGCGGGGGACCGGACCGAGGTACACCGGCCGGATCCAGACCGGGTTCGTGCACCACACGGCCGGCACCAACGGCTACGCAGAGGCCGACGTACCCAAGATCATCCGAGGGATCTACGCCTACCACGTGAAGGGCAACGGCTGGTCCGACATCGGCTACAACTTCCTCGTCGACCGGTTCGGCCGGCTCTGGGAGGGCCGCTACGGCGGCATGACCAAGAACGTGCTCGGGGCGCACACCGGCGGGTTCAACGTCAACACCTTCGCGGTGTCCGCGATCGGCGACTACGACAAGGTCCAGCCGCCCGCGATCATGGTCGACTCGATCGCGCGGCTGATGGCGTGGAAGTTCTCCCTGAACTTCGACGACCCCAACGGCACGACGGTGCTGACCTCGCAAGGCGGGGGCACCTCGAAGTACCGAGCGGGCACCAAGGTGACGTTCAACGTGATCTCGGGTCATCGCGACGCCGGCAACACCGAGTGCCCGGGGAGATACCTGTACGCCCAGCTGCCGACGATCCGCCAGCTGGTGACGACCTACCTCGGCACTGCGCTGCTCGATCCCGCCCCGACGCCACCGACCGCTACCTACGGCGCCGGGAAGCCGATCGTCATCGGCGCCCGGGTGACGAGTGACCAGACATGGAGCCTGCAGATCCGCGATGTCTGTCACGACACCGTCGTCCGCAGCCTGTCCGGGACAGCGTCGACGACGGTGCCCGTCGCGGCGGCGTGGGACCTCGCCGACAGCACCGGCGTACCCGTCC
>DATBDW010000103.1:0-8167 GCA_036269735.1 Actinomycetes bacterium | reverse complement strand
TCGTGGTCGACATCTTCGTGAAGGGCCCGCTCACCCAGCTCGACATCCAGCTGCACAACTGGGACGGCCAGACCGAGATCCCGTCGCTGGACCGGGCCGCCTGGGCCTACGACAAGATGGGCCAGCGCTCGGTGCTCGTACCGATCCTGCTCGTCGTGGCCGGCGTCTTCGCCCGTCGGAACCGCACCTGGCGACCCGTGGTCCTCGCGGCCATGTCGTTCCTGGTCCTCAACGTCGTCGTCGGCGCGATGAAGCTGCTCATCGGGCGGGCGCAGACCGAGACCGGCAGCCCCGACGTGCTCAGCGGCGGCGTCATATTCCCGTCGGGGCACTCGTCGAACATGGTGCTCACAGGCGGCGTGATCGTGTACCTGTTCCTGCGCTACGCCCGCAACCCGCCGCTGCGCACCATTGCCGGAGTCTGGACGGTGCTCACCACCCTGACCTGCCTGACGAGCTTGTACATCGGTAGCCACTGGTTCACCGACCTGATCGCCGGCGCGCTGGTTGGCGGCCTCCTGCTGCAGTCGGTCATCCTCTTCGACATCGCGACCAAGGACGTGCGCTACACGCGACCCTGGTGGTGGCGGCGGACCGTCGCGCTACTGCCGTTCCTCGAGACGGATCGAGACCGAGTTGATGCAGTAGCGGTCACCGGTGGGCGTCTGGGGGGCGTCGTCGAAGACGTGCCCGAGGTGCGAGCCGCACCGGGCGCAGCGGACCTCGACGCGACGCATGCCGAGTGACCGGTCCTCGATCAGCTCGACCGCATCCCCTTCACCGGGCTGGTAGAACGACGGCCAGCCGCAGTGCGAGTCGAACTTCGCGTCGCTGGTGAACAGCTCGGCCCCGCAGGCCCGGCAGCTGTAGACCCCGACGGTCTTGGTGTCGGTGTACTCGCCGGTGAAGGGGCGCTCGGTGCCGGCCTGGCGGAGCACGTGGTACTCCTCCGGGCTGAGCTCGGTGCGCCACTCCTCCTCGGTCTTCTGCACCGGGTAGGAGGTGGTTGTCGATTCGGTGGTGGTCTTGTCCTTGCGGAACATGCCTCGACGGTACGTCGTCGCCGCGCCCGATGCCTTACGCCCCGGTAACGTGCCGGGCATGGCGTCACCGTTCGTGGAGATCGAGGTCGGCCCGCGCACCGTCAAGGTGACCAACCCCGACAAGGTGTTGTTCCCCGATGTCGGCATCACCAAGAGGGAGCTGGTCGAGTACTACGTCTCGGTCGGTGACGGGATCCTGCGGGCGCTCTTCGAGCGGCCGGTCACCCTCGAACGGTGGACGACGGGTGTCCACGAGGGAGTCCGGCTGGCGACCCGCGCCGACGGTCGTGGCGCGGACGCGTTCTACCAGAAGCGGATCAGCAAGGGTGCCCCCGAGTGGGTCGAGACCGCCCTCATCACCTTCCCCTCCGGCCGGACCGCCGACGAGGTGTGCCCGGTCGAGCTGGCGACCGTCGCGTGGTGCGCCCAGCAGAACACCATCACCTTCCACCCCTGGCCGGTCCGTCGCGGCGACGTCGAGCACCCAGACGAGCTGCGCATCGACCTGGACCCGCAGCCGGGCACCGACTTCTCCGACGCGGTCGCGGTCGCCGCTGTTGCTCGTGAGGTCTTCGCTGAGCTCGGCTGGCGCGGGTTCCCCAAGACGTCGGGCAACCGCGGTGTCCACATCTACGTGCGGGTCGAGCCGCGCTGGACCTTCACTGACGTCCGGCACGCCGCGATCGCCTTCGGCCGCGAGCTGGAGCGCCGGATGCCCGGCCGGGTGACCACCAAGTGGTGGAAGGAGGAGCGCGGGGAGACCATCTTCGTCGACTACAACCAGAACGCACGCGACCGGACGATCGCGTCCGCCTACTCCGTGCGGCCGCTGCCGCACGCACCGGTGTCTGCTCCGGTCGAGTGGGACGAGCTTCCGGACACCGACCCGCGGGAGCTGACCGTGCGCAGCATGCCGGCGCGGTTCGCCCAGAAGGGCGACCTGCACCGCGAGATCAACGACGTCGCGCACGACATGACGCCGCTGCTCGAGTGGTTCGAGCGCGACGAGCGCGACCACGGTCTCGGCGACATGCCCTACCCGCCGGACTATCCGAAGATGCCCGGCGAGCCGAAGCGGGTGCAGCCGAGCAAGGACCGCGACCGGCCACGCGACTGAGGAGCTGCAGCGCATCGGCGCGCTGTACAGATACTTCCGGTCGTCGTGTTTGTCCCGTGCGGAGCGGGTGACACCTGCGGGAGTCGTGACCGCGCCACCCGCCTGGGTGGTGCGCCTGCCGCACGGCGACGGGGCGAACGCGTGCTGTCGACGTCGTCACGATGCTGCGCGACCTCGGGTCGCGCCGAGCGGTGCAACCCTGCTCGAAGACAAGGGGAACCCAGATGTTCGGACGAACCTCCCGCGTGCTGGCTGCCACGGTCACGCTCGCGATCGTCGGCCTCGTCGGTGGGGCCGGCGCCCAGTCGGCCTCGGCACAGACTCACCACTCGACGGCCGCCCAGTCGATCACCAACACCTTCGGGTCGATGAAGGTCACCAAGGTCACCGGCACCGCCGCGCACGGCACGACGTTCGCGGGCCACTACTCCGTGAACCGGTTCATCACGACCAGCAGCGGCAAGACCAAGGCCGTCGGCAAGCTGACTGGCACCCTGACGAAGAAGAACGGCACCACGCGTCACGTCGCCACGACGGGCGTGCGGATGCCCGTCCGTCCGGCCGCCTCAACGGTGTCCGGCTCGCCGGCTGCCACGGGCACCGTGGCGCCGCAGGTCACCGGCTGCCAGATCCTCAACCTGGTGCTCGGCCCGCTCGACCTCAACCTGCTCGGGCTGGTCGTGCACCTCGACCAGGTGCACCTCAACATCACCGCGGTGCCCGGCGCCGGCGACCTGCTCGGCAACCTGCTGTGCGCGGTGGCCGGCCTGCTCGACAGCAGCCAGCTGCTCAACCTCGGCACGGTGCTGACGAACCTGCTGAACGCGATCCTGGGCATCCTCAACGCCTAGCAGCGACTGAGCAGACGATCGAACGCCACAGCGGCGCCTCCCCTCAGGGGGCGCCGCTGCCAGGTCAGCGGAGCACGAAGTAGGTGAAGCGCACCGTGTAGCTCTTCACGTCGTACCAGGCGACGCCGGTGGTCAGGGTCATCCAGCGCAGGATGCGGCCCCTCATCAGCAGGCCGTCAGCCTTCACCCGTGGCCCGGCGTGGTTGCCGACGGTCGGGGAGAGGCGGAACGTGTGGTCGCTGAGGTTCGGCACGCTGTCGTAGATCTCGACCCGCGCGGAGTCGCGGTAGCGGCGGTCGGCGCGGCCGCCGTACGCCGAGATCTGCACCGTGCCGTAGCGGACCGCATCGGGCAGCCGCACCTGGTGGTCACCACCGGCGTAGGCGTCGTCGGAAGTGCACGTCAACGAGGCGCCGTAAGCGACCCAGCCGGTGTGGCGGCCGCTGGTCCGCGGGAAGACCTCTGAGCAGGTGTCGACGTAGGAGTCGCCGAGGCTGGCCTTCGCGCTGACCGTCGTGGTTCCGTGGCGGCGTACCAGCTGCTGGCGCGAGACGGTCACGGTGCGCGCGGCGGAGGTCGTCGTGTTCCCCGCGAGGTCGGTGGCCACCAGCCGAAGGCGATAGGCACCGGGGGTCAGCCCGAGGTGGGGGAGCCGGCCGTCCCAGGTGGCGGCGACCAGGCCGGGGTGGCGGGACCCGCGGTGCAGCACGCGAACGGTGCCGCCGGGGGTGGTGACCCGCAGGTCCAGCGCGGCGAGGGCCTCGTCCGACCGGGCGCCGAGGGAGACGGTGTCGAGGTAGTCGTCGTGTACCGGGAGGACCCGCGGCGCGGACCGGTGCACACCGGCCAGCCGTGGGGCCGTGCGGTCGACCTGGACGGTCGAGTCGGCGAGGCCGCGCAACGCGCCGTCGACCGTCGCCACGCCGACCTCGTAGGTGCCGTCCGCCGCCACCCGGCCGGCCGCGAGCCGACCGTTCCACCGCGCGGTGTGGGTGCCCGCGGCCTGCGGGCCCAGCGAGCTGGTCAGGACCACCGCACCGCTGCCCGACCGCACCTGCAGGGTGGGCGTCCCGGGTCGGTCGAGGCGGTAGGTGACCGTGGCCGTGTCCTGCCGGCCGTCTCCGTCGGGGCTGATGGCCCGCGGTGCGATCCGCAGGACGGCGGGGTGCAGGCGCGTCACGGTCACCGAGGTCTGCGCCGGGTGCGCCGTGTCGCAGACGGAGCCGTCGCTGCGGCAGATCACCGCGGACACCGTGTGGCCTCCGTCGCCGAGCCGGGCCGTCGACAAGGTCGTCCGGTACGGCGGTGCGGGCACAGTGACCTGGCCGCCCTGGCCTCCGTCGACGAGGAAGCGCACCGCGCCGCCGGGCGCGTCGGCGCTGAGCTGCAGGTCGTCCTCGCGGACGTCCTGGGCGAGTGCCGGCGCGGTCAGCGTCGGCGGGCCGTTGTCGACCGTGACGCTGCTCGTCGTGGGGTCGGCGCACTGGTCCACGGCGCTGCACGCGGCCGCCGTCACCGGCTGGGGCCCGGACAGCCCGTAGGACTCGAATGTTGCGCTCGCGACGCCGCCCGCCACAGGCACTGTGCTGCGCAGGTCACCCAGGCCGAGCTGCGCGCGGGGAGCGGAGGTCGACGCCGTGACGGTCACCTGACCGGCGATCGTCGATCCCGCGGCGGGGCCGGTGATCGCGGGCTGCTCCGCCGGGGGCAGCAGGGCGAGCGACCGGTCGACGTGCACCAGACCGCGGGCGAAGCCGAGCCTGGCGCTGTCGGCCCCGTCGTCGAGCGCCTGCGCCAGCTGCGCAGCGGTGCGCCCGGGGCGGTAGGCCGCGAGCAGGGCGGCGGCGCCGGACACGAGGGGCGCCGAGAAGGACGTGCCGTCCTCGACGTCGTAGCCGCCGCCCGGCGTCGCAACCACGATCGACCGGCCGGGTGCCGCGAGGTCCACCCACGTCCCGAAGCTCGAGAACCCGGCCCGGGCCGAACCGGTCGCGTTGGTGGCGCCGACCGCCAGCACGCCGGGGAGCGAGCCGGGGTACTGCTTGGCGGACGTACCCTCGTTGCCCGCGGCCGCGACGACGAGCACGTCGTGCGCCTCGGCGTACGCCACGGCGGCGCGCTCCAACGGATCGGAGGAAGGGCCACCGAGGCTGAGGTTGATGACGTCCGCGCCGTGGTCGGTGGCCCAGACGATGCCGGCAGCGAGGTTGTCGGTGAAGATCCGCCCGGTCACGTCGGCGACCTTCACGGCCAGGATGCTCGTGTCGCGGCCGGACCCGGCGATACCCACGCCGTTGCCGGTCGCGGCCGCGGCGACGCTTGCGGTGCCCGTCCCGTGGCCCACGACATCGTGCACGTCCGTGCCACCGGTGACCGCGTTGTAGGTGCCGACGACCTTGCCGGCGAGGTCGGGGTGGTGGATGTCCACGCCGGAGTCGACGATGGCCACCCGCACGGACTGGCTCCCGATCGCGCCGCTGTCCCACGCGGCCGGGTCACCGATGGCGGCGAGGTAGGTGCGCTGTTCGGCGTACCGCGGGTCGTCGGGGTCGGCGGTGAACCAGCGTCGGCGAGCGACGCCGACCGAGGTGACGTCCGACCGCCGAGAGAGCGTGGCGCGGACCTGCTGCGCGCGCCAGGAGGTCACCTCGAAGGACACGGCGTGCAGCCGTCGTACCGCTCCGACCCGGGTGGCCCCGAGTCGCTCGGCAGCCGTGGTCACCGCTGCCGCGGAGCCCGTCGTGGTCTGGACCTCGAGTCGGACGGTCGCGCTGTCGGAGCCCAGCGGCGTAGTGGCGGCGGCTGCCGGCGAGGTAGCTCCGGGCGATGCCGAGAGCGCCGTGACCGACAGCGCGACTGCCGTCAGGAGCGTGAGCAAGCGGGCCGACAGGGCCACCGGGGAGACCCGGGCGGGTCCGGTCGGGCGCATGGAAGTCCTCGAGGTCGTCGTGCGGGGAGCTGCCGGCGGCGCGGCGACGGCGTCCAGCAAGTATCCGTCACGATCGGCCGGGCGGCCCCATCTGTACCGATCTGGGCGGGAGTGTCGTCAGCTCACGACGCGGTCGGTGCCCGACACGATGTGGAGGACGGGGAGGGCGAGCTCGTCGCGCAGCCGGGACGCCCAGTCGCGGTGCAGCCCGCTCTCCACGAGGTGCGGCGGTGTCACGACGATGATCTCGTCGGAGGCGTCTGCGGTGGCGGCCTCCACCGCAGCCGGCACGGGGTCGGAGCCGGTCACGGAGCCGTGCGCCTCGACGCCGGCCGTCTTCAGGAGGTCGATCGAGGCGTTGACGGCGTGCATCGCGTCGAGCTCGGCCTCCTGCGGCGTCTGGTCGTCGTCGCCGCCGGGATCGCGCAGGCGGCCGAGGGCGATCTCGTCGAGTGCCTCGATCAGCCGGTTGTGCTCCGCGTCGGCCGGCACGAGCAGGTGCACGGTGACCTCGTCGGTGCCGTGCAGCTCCGCCAGCCGACGGGCGTCGTGCTCGGTCAACGTCGTCTCGGTGAGCAGCAGGATCGTGTACAGGGCCGGCTCCAGGATCTGTGGCGGCCGCGGGGCGTGGTCGCCGGAAGGTGCACCGATCCTGCCAGAGTCAGACGCCCAGGATCTCGGCCAGGTCGAAGCGCACCGGGCGGTCGAGCTGGTCGTAGGTGCACGACGCGGGCTCCCGTTCCGGTCGCCACCGCTTGAAGAACGCCGTGTGCCGGAACCGGCTGCCCTCCATGGCGTCGTACTTCACCTCGACGACGAGGTCGGGTCGCAGCGGGACCCAGGACAGGTCCTTCGCGGAGTTCCAGCGCGACACCGCGCCGGGCAGCCGGCCCTTCTCGTGCGCCTCGGCCTCCGCCCAGGCCCGCCAAGGGTGCGTGCTCAGGTCCTCGACGGCGTACGGCGCCAGCTCGTCCACCAGCTCGGCGCGGCGCTTGGCGGTGAAGGACGCCGACACACCGATGTGCTGGAGGTGACCGTCGTCGTCGTACAGACCGAGCAGGAGGGAGCCCACGACACCGCCGGACTTGTGCCAGCGGTAGCCGGCGACGACGCAGTCTGCCGTCCGTTCGTGCTTGACCTTGGTCATGGCGCGGACGTCGGGCTGGTACGTCCCGCCGGTCGGTTTCGCGACGACGCCGTCCAGCCCGGCGCCCTCGAAGACCTCGAACCAGTCCCGTGCCGTCGCCGGATCGTCGGTCGACGGCGTGAGGTAGACCGGCGGCTCGGCATCGGCCAGCCGCTCGACGAGCCGGGCCCGCCGTTCGGCGAACGGAGTGTCCATCAGGGACGTGTCGTCGACGGCGAGCAGGTCGAAGGCCACGAACGAGGCGGGCGTCTCCGCTGCGAGCCGATCCACCCGGGACTTCGCGGGGTGGATGCGCTGCAGCAGGGCCTCGAAGTCGAGGTGGTCGCTGGTCATGATGACGACCTCTCCGTCCACGACGCACCGCTGAGGGAGGCTTTCCCGCAGCGCCGCGACCACTTCGGGGAAGTAGCGGGTGAGCGGCCGTTCGCCACGACTCGTGAGTTCCACCTCGTCGCCGTCACGGAAGGCGATGCATCGGAAGCCGTCCCACTTGGGTTCGTACAGGAAGTCGCCGACCGGCACCTCCTTGACGGCCTTGGCCAGCATCGGCGCGACAGGTGGCATGACGGGCAGCTGCACAGCGACATCATGCCGGAGGGGTCACCGCTGCTCTCCGCGGTGGTGAAGGGCGAAGCGACCGCGCAGGGCGATTGCTTTCCGACGGCGGCTGGGGCGCTTGGATGTTGACGGCGTGCCTTCACCCGCGTCTCGTGAAGAGCGAACGGACGGGTCGGTGGTGACGCTGGGTCCGCGACTGCCGCTCTGGTGAAGAGCGCCCGGATGGCGGTGGGTGCGATCCCGGGTGCGCCTCGCGCTCCCGCTGATGGTGGTGGAGAGCGAAGTGGCCCGGCTAGCGGGTCGTTCTGGGCGCCGCCAGGCCTCGCGCGTGAACAGCGCCGCGCCGACGAGGAGGCCGACGCCGCCGCCCGGGACCGGGCGTCCTGGGCGTGTCAGATCTTCTGTGTAAGGGGTGTGGCCCGATCGTGGGGTCGTTGACCTCGCGGAGAGGACCTGGCCATGACCATCGAGAGCGTCGAGACTGAGCCGATGGACGAAGCCGCCGGTGCGCCGGCGGAGAGG
>DATBDW010000102.1:0-6338 GCA_036269735.1 Actinomycetes bacterium | reverse complement strand
CGGAGCGGGCGCCGCGCTCATCGTCCGTACCGGTGCGCGCCGTCTGCTCGGTGTCGCACTGGTCCTGGTGGCCGCCGCCATGGTGGGGGTCGGCGTCGACGAATCACGGTTGGCCCCGGTCGTCGGAGGAGTGATGGTCGCGGGCGGGGCTCTCGTCATCACCCTGCGGGCCGGTCGCTGGCCGGTGCCGCGGGACCGGTTCGACCGCACGGCCGGCCCGGCCGGGTCGGCAGATGGCCCGCGGGAGGCCTGGGACGCCCTGGACCGCGGCGAGGACCCGACCGCCTGATCCGGGCAGAAGGGACGACCGAGCGTGGGCCTGCGGGCCTTGACGCTGTGACGGCGGTCGGCTGGCATGATGCGGCTGGCAGAATCGCCTGCCGGAACTATGCGGAGGACACGATGTCGGCAAGCCACGGGAACACGCCGGCCGCCTGGACGGCGGTCAGCATCATGTTCGTCGGCTTCCTGATCGCCGGGCTCGCGCTCCCGTTCAGCCTCCCCTGGCTGTTCTTCGTCGGGCTGGCGATCGTCGTGATCGGGGCCGTCGTCGGCAAGGGCATGCAGATGATGGGCATGGGCACCATCACGTACAAGGACAACAACGAGCACCACGACCCGGACCACGTCTGATAGTGAGGGCCTGATCCAGACGAGAGTTCAGGTCCCGACCGCGGCCACTGGGCCGTCACCACGAGGGGGAGCGTCCCGTTGAGCGAGCACGGATCCGACCAGCCCGACCCGAAGCCTCAGCCCGAGCAGCCGGACTGGAGCGAGCCCGGCGGCTTCTCGACTCCGCCGCCGCCTCCACCTCCCGCCGGGGGTGAGGGACCGGGCGCCCAGCAGCCGGGCTACGGCCAGCAGCCGGGGTACGGCCAACCCCCGGGATACGGGCAGCAGCCCGGCTACGGCCAGCAGCCCGGATACGGTCAGCCCTCGTACGGCCAGCCGCCCTACGGGCAGCCGCAGTACGGCGCTCCGGGATATGGCCAGCCCTATGGCCAGCCGATGGGCGCGCCCCCGCAGAACTACCTCGTGTGGGCGATCCTCTCGACGATCTTCTGCTGCCTGCCGCTCGGCGTGGCCTCGATCGTCTTCGCCTCGCAGGTCAACGGGAAGTGGGCCGCCGGCGACGTGGCCGGCGCGCAGGCGTCGTCGCGTAAGGCCAAGCAGTTCGCGATCTGGTCGGCCGCGGTCTCCGCGATCCTGTTGGTCGTCTACATCCTGATCGTCGCCGTCGTGGCGTCCAGCAACAACTGACGACTGGCTGCGGTGACCGCATGACCGTCCTCGAGTCCGCGGGAGTGGACCGGGCCCGCGCGATGCGCAACCCGGTCCTCAGCGCGGCGGCGGTGTTGGGGGCCACGGCGTACGTCGGGGCGGTCGACCCCAACCAGTCCGGTCACTATCCGACCTGCCCGTTCCTGTTCATCACCGGGCGCTACTGCCCGGGATGCGGCTCGCTGCGGGCGGTGCACGCGCTGGCTCACGGGGACATCGGCGCTGCCCTCGGGCTGAACGTGCTGACGGTGCTCGGCACCGTGGTGCTCACGGGTATCTGGCTGCGGTGGGCCGCTCGGTCGTGGCGCGGCGAGGCACGCACCACAGTCGCGCCGCCGTGGGTGCACTACGGCTTGCTCGTCGTCGTGCTGGCGTTCGGAGTGGTGCGCAACCTGCCGTTCGGTGCTGCCCTGGCGCCATGAGCCCGGCCAGTGGGCACCCGAGCCGAGGCGCTACCTGCAGCGGTTACCCTGGCCCCATCGGACGGCCGCGAGCGGTCGACGTACCGGCGAGGGGACCCACCGCGTGAGCGTGCTCGACGACATCCTGGTCGACGTGCGCGCCGATCTCGCGGAGCGCCAGGCGAACGTCAGCCTCGACGAGCTGAAGGCGCGAGCGGAAGGCCGTCCCGACTGCCAGAGCGTGATCCCTCGACTGCGCGGGTCTGGCGTCGCGGTCATCGCCGAGGTCAAGCGCTCGAGTCCGTCCCGCGGCGCTCTGGCACCGATCACCGATCCGGCGTCTCTCGCCGGCGAGTACGAGGCCGGCGGTGCCGCGGTGATCAGCGTGCTGACCGAGCGGCACCGGTTCGGGGGAAGCCTCGAGGACCTCGTGGCCGTACGCCGGGCCGTCGACGTCCCGGTGCTGCGCAAGGACTTCATCGTGTCGAGCTACCAGCTGTGGGAGGCCCGGGTGCACGGCGCCGACATGGCGCTGCTTGTCGTGGCCGCTCTCGAGCAGAACGCCTTGGTCTCGCTGGTGGAGCGGGCGAAGTCGCTCGGCCTCACGCCGCTCGTCGAGTGCCACACCGTCGACGAGGTCGCGCGGGCGGTCGACGCCGGTGCCGACGTCATCGGGGTCAACGCGCGCGACCTGCGCACGCTCGAGGTGGACCGCAGCATCTTCGCCGCCCTCGCTCCGCACATCCCGGACCACGTCGTGCGGATCGCCGAGTCCGGGGTTCGTGCTGCGCATGACGTCATCGAGTACGCCCGCGCCGGTGCCGACGCAGTCCTCGTCGGCGAGTCGCTCGTCACTGGCCGGGATCCGCGTTCGGCAGTGGCCGACCTGGTCGCCGCCGGGGCGCACCCCGCGCTCAAGCACGACCGTTGAGGAACCGGCACCTATGACAGGCACGACAGGACGCCCGAGCGACCAGCCCGACAGCACGGGCCATTTCGGGCCGTACGGCGGCCGGTTCGTCCCCGAGGCGCTGGTCGCCGCGCTCGACGAGCTCACCGCGGCGTACGAGAAGTCGCGTTCGGACGAGTCCTTCCAGAGCGAGCTGCGCGGGTTGCTGTCCTCCTACGTCGGGCGGCCGAGCCCGGTCACCGACGCGCGCCGGTTCGCCGAGCACGCCGGTGGGGCGCGCGTACTGCTCAAGCGGGAGGACCTCAACCACACCGGGTCACACAAGATCAACAACGTCCTGGGCCAGGCGCTGCTCACCCGAGAGATGGGCAAGCGCCGGGTGATCGCCGAGACCGGGGCCGGCCAGCACGGTGTCGCCACTGCCACCGCGGCGGCGCTGCTGGGACTCGAGTGCGTGGTCTACATGGGCGAGGAGGACACCCGTCGGCAGGCCCTCAACGTCGCGCGGATGAAGCTGCTCGGCGCCCAGGTCGTCTCGGTCGACGCGGGCAGCCGGACCCTCAAGGACGCCATCAACGAGGCGATGCGCGACTGGGTCACCAACGTCGACCACACCCACTACATCCTGGGCACCGTGACCGGGCCGCACCCGTTCCCGTCGATGGTGCGTGACTTCCAGCGAATCATCGGCGACGAGGCGCGCGACCAGGTGCTCGAGCTGACCGGCCGGCTGCCCGACGCGGTCGTCGCCTGTGTCGGCGGCGGCTCCAACGCGATGGGCATCTTCACGGCGTTCCTCGACGAACCGCAGGTGCGGCTCTACGGCTTCGAGGCGGGCGGCGAAGGCGTCGCCAGCGGCCGGCACGCGGCGCGGATGGCGGGCGGGTCCCCGGGTGTGCTGCACGGCACGCGGACCTACGTGCTGCAGGACGAGTACGGCCAGACCGTTCCGTCGCACTCGGTGTCCGCCGGGCTGGACTACCCCGGCGTCGGCCCCCAGCACGCCTGGCTGCACGACACCGGTCGGGCGACCTACGCCCCGGTCGAGGACGGCGAGGCGATGGACGCGTTCGCCCTGCTCTGCCGGACCGAGGGGATCATCCCGGCGATCGAGAGCGCACACGCGCTGGCCGGCGCGATGCGGGTCGGGCGCGAGCTCGGCGAGGGCGCGACGGTGCTGGTGAACCTCTCCGGTCGCGGTGACAAGGACGTGGACACGGCGGCCAGCTGGTTCGACGTCGTCAGCGACGAGGCGATCGTCGCGTCCACCGCGGCCGCCGTCGCAGACGTACCCGATGCCGGTTCAGGCCAGGGCTGGTGAGCAGGTGAGCCACCTCGCTGACGTCCTTGCGGCGGCTCGAGCGGAGGGTCGGGCCGCGCTCGTGGGCTACCTGCCCGCCGGCTACCCCTCGGTCGCGGGCGCTGTCGACGCGGTGACCGCGATGGTCCGTGGCGGAGTGGACGTGGTCGAGATCGGCCTGCCCTACTCGGACCCGTTGATGGACGGTCCCACCATCCAGCGGGCGGTGGAGCAGGCGCTGGCCACCGGCACCACCACCGCCGACGTGCTCGAGACCGTGCGCGCGGTGTCCGTGACGGGGGCACCGACCCTGGTCATGACCTACTGGAACCCCCTCGAGCGCTACGGGACCACCCGGTTCGCCGACGACCTTGCGGCCGCCGGGGGAGCGGGCACCATCACCCCCGACCTCACCCCCGACGAGGCGGGCACGGCACCCTCGGACTGGCTCGGAGCGACCGACGCCGCGGGGCTGGACCGGGTCTTTCTGGTGGCGCCGTCGTCCACGGACGTGCGGATCCGGTGGACCGCCGAGCACTGCCGAGGGTTCGTCTACGCCGCGTCGACGATGGGCGTCACCGGTGCCCGCGACCGGGTCGGTGACGAAGCGGAGACGCTGGTACGCCGGGTGCGCGCGCAGACCGACCTACCGGTCTGCGTCGGACTGGGTGTCTCGACGGGTGACCAGGCCGCCGAGGTCGCCGGGTTCGCTGACGGCGTCATCGTCGGATCGGCGTTCGTGCGAGCGCTGCTCGACGCGGCTACCCCGGAGGACGGGGTCGAGGCGGTCGAGAAGCTCGCGGCGGAGCTCGCCGACGGCGTACGGCGGGGACGATGACGGCCATCCGCCGAACCCGCCGCTCGGCTCGGCTGCTCGTCGGAGCGGTGCTCGCAGTGGGCGCGGTGTTGTTGAGCGCCTGCGCCAGTGGCACGACCGTCAGCTCGACGCCCGGGATGAACGGGAGTACCGGCTGGCACGGGACTCCGGTGCCGCACGGCTACCCCCTGCCGGCCGACCGGTTCACCGACACCCACCTGAAGAGCGTGACCCTGGCCGACGAGGCGACGACTCCCGTCACCCTGGTGTTCTTCGGCTACACGCACTGTCCCGACATCTGCAACGTGGTCCTCGCCAACATCGCGGCCGCGCTGCGCGAGTCCCGGCCGGCGATCCGCGCCAAGGTCCACATGGTCTTCGTCAGCACCGACCCGCAGCGGGACACGCCTCCGGTCATGCGCGAGTACCTCGACCGGTTCGACCGCTCGTTCGAGGGGCTGGTGGCGCCGGTGGACACCGTCGCGAGGGCGGCCCGGTCCCTCTACATCAGCTACGAGAAGCCCAACGGGACGCTGAGTGGCAACTACACGATCCAGCACGGCACGTACACGACCGGCTTCGTGCACGGAAAGGCCGCCGTGGTCTGGTCCGATGTGACCACCGTCGCTGACCTGCGCTCGGACCTGGCTCGGCTCGCGGCCGCCTCGGCGCAGTCCGGGTCCGGCGGATAGCCTGACGCCAGACCGATGTCGTTCCCCGTGATCCCTCTCTCGATCCCGAGCCCCGGCCAGGGTGTCTGGCACCTGGGCCCGTTGCCGGTGCGCGCCTATGCCCTGTGCATCATCGCCGGGATCGTCGCGGCAGTCTGGCTGGGGGAGCGGCGGTGGACCGCCCGCGGCGGCCGGCCCGGCGACGTCACCGAGATCGCCACCTGGATGGTGCCGTTCGGCATCATCGGTGGCCGGCTGTACCACGTCATCACCTCGCCGGACGCCTACTTCGGCGCCGGTGGTGACCCGGTCCACGCCCTGTTCATCTGGCGCGGCGGCCTCGGCATCTGGGGGGCCATCACGCTCGGCGGGGTCGGCGCCTGGATCGGCTGCCGTCGCCGCGGCATCCTGCTGCCGGCCTTCGCCGACGCGCTGGCGCCGGGTCTCGCCCTGGCCCAGGCCATCGGCCGGCTCGGCAATTACTTCAACCAGGAGCTCTACGGCCGGCCCACCGACCTGCCGTGGGCCCTGCACATCGACGCCGCGCACCGAACGGCGCGCTACGCAAACGTGTCGACGTACCACCCGACCTTCCTGTACGAGCTGCTCTGGGACCTCGGCGTCGCGGCGCTGGTGATCTGGGCCGACCGGCGGTTCCGGCTCGGGCACGGGCGTGCCTTCGCGCTGTACGTCATGGCCTACACCGTCGGACGCGGCTGGATCGAGGCGCTACGGATCGACCCGGCGCACCGGGTGCTCGGTCTGCGCCTCAACGACTGGACCAGCGTGCTCGTCCTGACCGGTGCCCTGGTGTTCTTCGTGCTCAGCGCCCGCCGACACCCCGGCCGTGAGACACCCGAGGAGCTCGAGGCGCTCCGGCACGACCGGTCGGGACCGACCGAGCCGGGACCGGACGTCGACACCACCACGGAGATCACCGCGTGAGCACCCCGGAAGT
>DATBDW010000101.1:0-15057 GCA_036269735.1 Actinomycetes bacterium | reverse complement strand
CGAGGGCGAGCGGCAGTCCGCGATCCTGCGGGCCGAGGGCGGTGCCCAGGCGGCTGTGCTGCGCGCCGACGGTGAGGCGCAGGCGATCCAGAAGGTGTTCGACGCGATCCACGCCGGCAACCCGGACCAGAAGCTGCTGGCCTACCAGTACCTCCAGATGCTGCCGCAGATCGCGCAGGGCACGGCCAACAAGCTGTGGATCGTGCCGAGCGAGCTGGGCGAGGCGCTCAAGGGCATCGGCAACATGCTCGGCTCGAGCAACAACAGCGAGGCCGGTGACGCAACGCCGCCCCCGCTTCCGCCGGCGTAGTGCGTTGACTGGCGCGTTCCGGCTGGGTTTCACGGATCACAGTGGGCCGCAACGCGCCGGTCGACGCGCTGGGCCTGCGGCCGTCCCAGATGTCGAGCGGATGGCGGTCCCGCGCTCAGCTGGCGCAAGTTCGCTGGCCGCACGTCGGATTTCCAGCCAAGTCGCGCCACCTGACAGCGAACTGGACAATGTTGTCAGCCGCTCGTCGCCAGATAGGGCGTCCAGCGGCTGACACGTGGCGCAACCGCCGAGGACGGCTCAGCTGCTGGGGGCGGGGCGGGTGCCGGTGTCGTACTCGCCGGCCAGCTTGAGCACCAGCGCGACGTACCAGTCTGCGTGGTTGTAGTGCCAGACCGCGCGGGCGGTGGCCTGCGGGTCGCGGCCCGCGCCGTTGGCGCACAGGTAGTGCGCCGCGGTGAAGACGGCGTCCGCCGGGTCCTGGATGTCGGTGATCCCGTCGTGGTCGCCGTCGACGGCGTAGGAGGCGAACGTCGACGGCAGGAACTGCATCGGGCCCTGTGCGCCGGCGTACGACGTGGAGGTGTTCGCGCCGTGACCGGACTCGACCTGGCCGATGGCTGCGAGCAGACCCCACGACATGCCCGCACAAGTGTGGGCGGCAGCGAGGTACAGCGCGTGGTAGTCCGCGGGCAGTGTGGCGCTGGCGTGCGCGGACGCAACCCGCTCCTGACCGGCCGCGGCCACGGCCGCGTTCAGCGCCGACAGCTGGGCGGCGGCCGCCTGGGCCGCCTCGAGCTGCCGGGCCTTCTGCGAGAGTCGGGTGAGCACCCCGGTGGCCTGCGCGAGGGTCGCCGTGAGCGCGTCGTAGCGGCGCGCCACGTCCGCGGCGGTGACCGTGGTGGCCTCGGCCGCCTGCTGCAGCGCGTCGGCCCGGTGCTGAAGAGCCATCGTGCGCTCGGCACCGGTCCGGTCCGCGTGCGCACCGACCGCGATGAGTCGCTGTACGACGGTGGCCCGGCGCAACGCGTCCCCGGCGCTGCTGGCGCTGAGGACGGTGACCAGGAGGGCGGAGGTGCCGCCGGACATGTACAGCGCACGGACCCGGTTGTCCTGGGCCTGTTGCTCGGCGGCGTCCAGGACGGCGGCCTGGTCGACGGCCTGCTGAGCGCTGATGCTGCGCGAGACACCGCTGCCGAGCTCGGCCAGCGCGCGTTCGTAGGCGCGCAGGGCACGCTGCACGCGCGGCTGGAGGGCCGTCACCCGGGCGGCTGCGGCCGTCGCCTGCGCGCGGGTCTGCGCCGCGTCGGTCCCGGAGTCGGCCATCGCGACGTCGCCGGGGAGCCCGGCAAGCACGATGGCGACGACCGTCAGCGCACCGAGGGCTCCGAGGACGCGGCCGGGACGGACAGGACGAAGAGCTCCGACAGCACCGACAGCACGGACAGCCTGGTGTGCACCGGCGGCCCGAGGGCGGCGGCTCACCCTCGTTGTGTCGGTCCGGGCGGGGGCGTCCTTGATCCGTGGGTTCCCGTAGGGTGCCGCGGTGACCGGGACGTGACGCTGTGGCAGGCAGTCGCGGTGGCTCTGGCGGGACTAGCCGCCGGCACGATCAACACCGTCGTCGGGTCCGGCACTCTGGTGACCTTCCCAGTGCTGCTTGCAGTCGGTTACCCGCCCGTCCTGGCCAACGTCAGCAACACGGTGGGGCTGGTCCCCGGCTCGGTCAGCGGGGCGGTGGGCTACCGCGCCGAGCTGCGCGGGCAGCGGCCGCGGCTGCTGCGGCTTGGCACCGCCTCCGCTGCTGGGGCGGTGCTGGGCGCGACCGCCCTGCTGGTGCTGCCGGCCGGCGCCTTCCGGGCCGTCGTACCGCTGCTCATCGCTCTCGCCTGCGTCCTCGTGGTCGTGCAGCCGAGACTCTCCGCGGCCCTGGCGAGCCGCGGCCGGACCGGCCGGGCGCACGGCGGCCCGGCCCTCTACCTGGCGGTCCTCGGGACCGGCATCTACGGCGGCTACTTCGGGGCGGCTCAGGGGGTGCTGCTCATCGCCGTGATGGGCCTGCTCCTCGACGAGACACTGCAGCGGGTCAACGCCGCGAAGAACGTGCTGGCGGGACTGGTGAACGCGGTCGCAGCCGTCATCTTCATCGCGGTGACCGACGTCGCGTGGGAGGCCGCGGCCCTGATCGCCCTCGGCTCGGTGGTGGGCGGGCAGCTCGGTGCCTACATCGGCCGGCGCATCGCGCCCGCCGTGCTGCGGTGGGTCGTCGTCGCGGTGGGCATCGTCGCGATCGTCGAGATCGTCCTCGACTGAGATGACCGAGCCGCAGCGGGTCGAGACGGCGCAGGACCCCGTCCTGGGTGACTACGTCGGTCTGACCGACGTCGCCCTGCGCAGCCGCCGGGAGCCCGCGGAAGGGCTGTTCATCGCCGAGGGCGACAAGGTGATCCGGCGGGCCCTGGCCGCCGGCTACGCCATGCGCTCGATGCTGCTGGAGGACAAGTGGCTGCCCGCGATGGCCGACGTCGTGGCGGCGGTCGACGCGCCGGTGTACGTCGCCGACCTCGACGTGCTCACAGCGGTCACCGGCTACTCCGTGCACCGCGGGGCCCTCGCGGCCATGAACCGGCGACCGCTGCCCGACGCGTTCGACGTCGCCGCCGGCGCACGGCGACTGGTCGTCCTGGAGGAGGTCAACAACCACACCAACGTCGGCGCGATCCTGCGCGCCGCGGCCGCGCTCGGGGTGGACGCCGTCCTGCTCGACGCCCGCAGCGCCGACCCGCTCTACCGCAGGGCGGTCAAGGTGTCGATGGGCGCGGTGTTCGCCGTCCCGTGGACCCGCCTGCCGGACTGGCCGGCCGGCCTCGACGGGCTACGCGACATGGGGTTCACCGTGCTCGCCCTCACCCCGGACCCCGCCGCGGTGCCGCTCGACGAGCTGCCAGTCTCAGCGTCTGACCGGGCGGCGCTCGTGCTCGGCGCAGAGGGTCCCGGCCTGAGCGAGGGTGCGCTCGCGGCGGCGGACCTGCGGGTCCGCATACCGATGTCCGCCGGCGTCGACTCGCTCAACGTGGCGGCCGCCGCCGCGGTGGCTTGCTACGCGCTCAGCCGTCAGAGGCGGCGGTAGCGCGCCTCGGCCCAGCAGTACGCGCCGAAGCAGACCAGGCCCAGGCCGGCCAGCACCAGCAGGATCTGCCCGCCCGGTGCCCCGGCCAGGCTCTTGAGTGCGACATCGAAGCCCCGGGCCTTGCCCGGCTGGTGGTCCATGGCCGCCTTGACGACGAGTACGCCGATGACGGCGAACACGGCGCCGCGCGCGACGTAACCGGCCTGGCCGAGCCGGCGTACCGCCTTGAACATGGTGTGGCTCATCTGCCCGGTCTTGAGGTGCTTCTCGAAGTCGGTCTTGAGGCCGCGCCAGGTGAGCGCGACGGCGATCGCGATGACGACGAGGCCGGCGATGACGACCAGGACCTGACCGCCCGGCCAGCCCAGTGCCTTGGCTGTGACGTCGGAGCTCGTGCTGGACGAGTTCGAGGATCCGGTCACGGTCTTGAACGCCAGGACGCCGAAGAAGAGGTACACGAGTCCGTTGAGTGCGGACCCGATGCGCTTGAGGGTGCGCTTCTTCTTGTCGGTCTCGTTGCGTCGACCCCAGAGGGCCTCGGTGAAGCGCCACAGGGCGTAGGCGGAGAAGCCGATGACCATCAGCCACAGCACGACGCTGCCGCCGGGCCTGCTCGCGATGTCCTGCAGCGCGCCCTTCTGGTCGGTGCGCTGGTTGCCGCCGAAGGCGACCTGGAGGGCCAGCAGCCCGATCAGCCCGTAGACCAGGCCCTTGGCGACGAAACCGAGCCTGGCGAGGCGGTCCATCGTCTTGCTCTTCGCGGCACGGCGGGCCTCGGTCCCGGCGGAGCCGGGACGGAAGCTGGTGGGGACGGACATCGGGCCTCCTGGGAGCGAGCTCCCGGAGGTCTTACCCGGCCAGGGCGCCCGGAAGCCTCAGCGGGAGTGCCAGGCGGCGAGCAGCTCCTTCTCGGCCTGAGGGTCGAGCCCGGCGCCGTCGGGCTGGTCCACGGTGCGCGTCCAGGCCAGGGTGTCGCGGATCGTGTCCCCGAGGTCGCGCGGCGTCAGGCCCGTGGCAACGGCCTTGGAGGGGTCGCACGCCATCAGCCAGACGTCGGGGTCGTCACCGCTCCACAGCGGAAAGGTGCCCTCCGGCAGCCCGGCGGCGCGCACGGCCTCGTCGCTCATCCACGTCAGCGTCGTCCCTGGCGGCCCCACGGCTTGCGCGATCGCCTCGATCTGCTGCTGCCAGGTGAACCCGGGGGGAGGGCTGACCGCGTGGTAGGCGCCGGAGTGCCCGTTCTCGAGCAGGGAGACCATCCAGCCCGCCATGTCGCGGACGTCGATCACCTGGGCCGGGACGTCTTTGGGCTCGGGCACGAGGACCTCCCCGCCCCGGGCGATCCGGGCGACCCACCACGGGAAGCGCCAGGTGTAGTCGTCCGGCCCCACGACGTACGTCGGTCGGACGAGCACGGTACTCGGCCCGTGCCGCTCGACCGCCGCGCGTTCGCAGAGCACCTTCAGCCCGCCGTACGTCTGATCGGTGACCTCCTCGACGGTGGGGTCGTCCAGCTCCGCCAGTGGGCCGTCCTCGGTGGTGCCGGGGCCGTCGGCGGGGGCGTACGCCGACACGCTGGACACCAGCAGGTGGTGGCCACCCCGACCGCCGAGGGCGTCGGCCAGCTCCTGCACCTGGCGCGGGTAGTAGGCGCAGGTGTCCACCGTCGCGTCCCACTCGCCCTCGGCGAGGGCGGACAGGTCCTCATTGCGGTCGCCGATGCGGTGCTCGACGTCGGGGAACAGGTCGGCGCCGGTCCGGCCGCGGTGGAAGATCGTCACCTGGTGCCCCCGGTCCGACGCCGCGGAGACGACGTGCCGGCCGATGAAGCGGGTTCCGCCGATCATGAGGATGCGCATGACGACACCGTAAAGGTCGCTGGTCGCCGAGCGCGCGATTAGCGCCGGACCGCGCTAGTTGGCGGTACGCCGTCAGCGGAGCAGGACCGCCGTACCGGCCGCGGCAGTTGCCCAGAGCAGGCTGGCCAGCGTGCCGATGATGAACTCCTCGGGCGCGTCCGCGCCGCGACCCGCGTCGCGCAGCTCGGGGTAGCGACCGACGCCCTTGACTGCGAGCACCAGAGCCACGCCTTCCGGGAAGCCGGCGAGCAGGGTCGCCGCGACCGCGCCACGTTCGAGGTAGCCGATCCAGGCGCCACCGCGCAGCACCGAGCCGGCCGACTCGAGGTGCAGTGGCGGCTCGACCGAGGCGTCCATTTCGGCCGACGGGGTGCCCGGCCCGGCCAGACCGTCCCCGGTCACCCGGTCCCCGCCGCGCCGGGGCCGGCCGGGCCAGAGCTCCCCGCGGGTCAGGCGGAAGACGGCACGAACGACGTGACTGCCGGCGGTGACGGCGACGACGACGCCGAGCACCTGCGCGCAGGCGCGGGCCGTGCCGGCCGCGGGATCGGTCCGGGCGGCGACGCCGCCCGCGGCGCCGAGCAGGACCGCGGCCAGCAGGGCCACCGGCACAACCGGGTCGGCGACCACGCGCCGCAGCGGCCGGTCCGCGAGGGGAGTGGCCGCTGCGAGCAGCATGAGCACGAGGGCGAGAACGATCACGACCCGCCCACTGTGCCATCCGCCTCGGAGAGCAAGAACGCCGCCAGCTCGCGCCCGGGTGCCTCGAGATACCAGTCGGCGGCCTGCAACCGTTGCGAGACGGCCTGCTTGGACACACCCAGCCGGGCGGCCACCTGCAGCTGGTTGAGGCCCTGGCGCGCCAGCGAGGCCGCCTCGGCACCGCGTTCGGTACGGCGCTGCAGCAACGCCGCCACCAGGTCCAGCGAAGTCTGCGCTCGGCGGGCGCCGAGCTGGTCAGCACCGCTGACGGCGAGGCAGGTCGAGCGCGACTTTGCCGCGGTCACCGCCGCGCGGGCTGCCACGAAGGCGGGGCCGGACCCGGCCCGGGTGCTCTCGGGGAGCGGGTCGTCGACCGCTCCCACGCCGACGCCGACGCTCCACGCCCGGTCCCGGGCGAGGAGGAGCACGAGGTCCACGACGACCTCGGGGGCGGCCACCACGCCCTGTACCTCGTCGCCGGCGGTGCGCTCGAACGCCCGGACCAGTTCGCCCCGGCGCGCGGTGAGATCGCGCAGCAGCGCCTCGACGCGGTCGGTCGCGCGCCGGCTGTGCCGCTGGTCGACGGTGAGGACGAACATCTGACAAGGCTACAGTCTTGATCCAGTGGAATCAACCATCCTCCCTTGACCGCCGTCGGCACGATCGTACGGCGGCTGCCGTCGGTGGTGCCGCCAGCCGCGCCGGTGGCCACTCGCTTGGTGGCAGCGCCCGCTCAGCCCGCCGGGTAGCGCGCCAGCTGACGGACCGCCCGGGCCCGCGCGTCGGAGTCGACGGGCAGAGCATCGTCCGCGATGACCCGGTGGCGGAGTGACCCGAGTCCGTGGCCGGGCAGGGCGCCGTGCAGCACCGCGGCGGGGCAGTCGGCGGCGACCGCGAGCAAGACATCGGCCGGTGCCCGATCGGTCGACAGCAGGGGTACGCCGAGGTCGCGCGCCAGCTGCGCGGCAACCAGATGGTCGCCCGTCGAGAGCACCACGACGTCGGCCAGCGGACGCGGCTCGCAGCGCAGCGCGCGCGCGACGATCTGCTCGACGACCTCGCTCTTGGCGTCGGCGTACTGCTGCATGATCGCCCACCGGCGGCGGGCCAGACCGCGCTTGGTACGCAGGTAGAACGCGAGGTCGTCGGGGTCGGTGCGCAGGTGGTCGCGGAAGCCGAGCATCCGGTCGATCTCGATCGAGCCGATCGCGAACACGTGCAGGTTGACGGTGGGGTCGCTGTGCCTGAGCAGCCGGTGCTCGTGCCAGTCCGGCTCGCGGACCCGCAGGGCGTAGCCCAGCTCCTCGAGCCGGCCGACGTACGCGTCCTCGTCGGCCGCGTCGGGGACCCCGAGGACGAGGTCGATGACAGGCTTGGCGGCTAGCCCCGGGATCGAGGTCGACCCCGCATGCTCGACCAGCATGGCCACCGGGCCGAGGACGCGACGGATGTCGGCGACCAGATGCGCCGCGACGACGGGCCACGACGGGTCGGCGTCGGCGAGCACGACAGGCGCATCGAGCCGCTCGAGCGTGCCCACCCGGCCGACCATGATCTCGTCCTCGGTACGCGGCGCCGCCTCGTGCGACGCGTCCGCGAAGACGGTCACGTGCAGGTCGCCGGGGGCGTCGAGCCGGGCGTTGTACGACTGCCACGGTGTCAGCGTCGGTGGCGCGACGACGGTCGCGCCGGCGCGAGCCAGCCGGTCGGTGACTGCGGTCGCGTCGCTGACCTCGAAGGCAACCCGCAGGTGGCCGGCGACACGCCGCCCGACCTCGACCTCGTCGATGAAGCCGGCGTTGGCCGGGTCGGTGATCTCGAGGGTCGCGCGGCCGGCCGACAGGATCGTCACCCGGCCGTCGGGCGAGCTGAAGGAGGCTTCCTCGGGCAGGCCGAGCACGTCTCGGTAGAAGGTCAGCGCCTCGTCGTACGCCGGCGCGGTGACGACCAGCCGCAGCTGGCGCACCCCGTCGTCGGTGCCCTCGGAGGCGTCTGTGCCGTCCCGCTCGTCGTCCACGAGAGCATGGTGCCGTGCCGAGCACTGCTGAGGGGGCGGCGCCTCGCCGGGTCGAGGTGCCCGCCGACCGCGTGCCGGGGTGGTTGGAGCGGTTCGTGGCACGCCACGGGGCCGTGCGCACCGAGGCCACGAGCCACGAAGTCCTGGTCACCGCCGAGGACGGCGCGGCGGCCCGGCTGGCGGTGCCCTTCCCGCCGATGGCGGTGGACACCGACGCTGTGGACGGCGGCCTGGTCGCCCACCTCGCCGCCCCGCGACGGATCGGCGTGCTGCTGGTCCGCAAGGGCGGGTACGCCGTCGGCGTCGTCGAGGGCGGTGCGCTGATCGCGTCCAAGGTGGGGTCGCGCCACGTGCAGGGCCGTAGCGCTGCCGGTGGCTGGTCGCAGCAGCGCTTCGCCCGCCGCCGCCAGGGCCAGGCGAAGGTGGCGCTGGGCGCCGCCGCCGATGTGGCCGCCACGCTGCTGCTGCCCGAGGCGAAACGCCTGGACGTCGTGGTGACCGGAGGCGACCGGGCGTCGGTCGACGGGGTGCTCGACGACCCCCGGCTCGCGGGACTGCGGCCGCTGGTGTCGGCGTACCGCATCGACGTCCCGGAGCCTCGCCGGGCGGTGCTGGACGCGACCGTGCCGCGGCTGACCGCCGTCGTGGTGACCGTCACGGACCCCTGACGGCGTCTAGGACGAGCAGCTCCGGGGCCGGTACGCCGGCAGGTTCGACCAAACGGGTCAGGTGCAGACCGGCGGGAAGCAGCGGGTTCACCAGGTCGGCGATCGTGCGGTGGTGCACCCCGGTGCGGCGTCGAACCCCGTCGCCGATGCCTGGCCCCTCGAAGGTGCGGCCGGTGTCGGAGTAGCCGGGGTGGATCCGGACCGCAGCGCTCTCCCGCTCGGCGAACGGGCCGACGAAGCACGGGTGCACGCCGACGTACACGAAGCGACCACCTGGGCGAAGGACGCGCCCGATCTCGTTGACGGCTGCGGTCCAGTCGTCGAGGTCGGTGTGGACCAGGGTGGCGACGACCGCGTCGAGGCGCGCCTCGGCCAGCGGCAGGCTGGCCGCGTCGGCCACGGCGACCGAGAGGCGGGGGCGCGCGTGACGCAGGAGGGCGGGGGAGCGGTCTACACCGACGACCGTCCAGCCGAGGCGGCGTACCGCCGGCGCGTGCACGCCGGTGCCGCACCCGAGGTCGAGGCACGTCCCCGTCCCGCGGCCCAGGGCCTCGACGAGCGCGGCCGTGGTGCGCGCCGTGTGCTCGGCCGCGAGGCCGGCCAGGTAGCCGTCGTACCAGTCGGCGTGCTCGTCGTAGGTCCGGCTCACTCCTCGACCCTCTCGCGGCCGGCCGGCCGATGACCGTCCGGGTCACGATTCGACCTGCCAGCGGCTGTGGACCCGCCTCGACCCGGCAGACTGACCTCTCCCCACCACCACCAAGGAGACCGATGCGGGCCGTGCCGGCACCTCGCCAGCCGCTGACCTGGCCGGAGTTCTGGGCCCAGATCGCCGAGCTCGTGTGAGCAGCAACCGGCACGGGTGGCCGCTGGTGGCGTCGTTCGCGGCGGTGGCGGGTGCGTCCCAGATGCTGTGGCTCACCTATGCGCCGGTGACCACCGAGGCGGCCCGGCACTACGGCGTGTCCGAGACCGCGATCGGGTGGCTGGCCAACGTCTTCCCACTCCTGTACGTCCTGCTGGCCGTGCCCGCCGGGCTCGCGCTGGACCGGCGGCCGTCGTCGGCCCTTGCCTTCGGCGTCGTGCTCACCGGCGCGGGCGGTGTCGTGCGGCTGCTCGGCGGCGGCTTCGGGTGGGCACTGGCCGGCCAGCTGCTCGTCGGCGTGGCGCAGCCGTTCGTCCTCAACGCCATCACCGGGGTCGTCCAAGTTCTCCCGGTGCGCTCGCGGCCCACCGGAATCGCGGTGGGATCCGCCGGGCTTTTCCTCGGCATGGTCGTGGCCCTCGGTATGGGAGCACTGGCCGGCGGGGATCGGCTGCAGACGCTGATGGTCGTGCAAGCGGTGCTGGCAGTGATCGCCGTGGTCGCCTACCTCGTCATCGCCGCCCGGGCGCCCCGGCCAGCCGCGGTCGCCTCCACCGAGGAGGGGCAGCTGGCTGCGGTGTGGCGGGACCAGGTGCTGCGGCGGCTCGCGCTGCTGGCGTTCCTCGGGTTCGGCGTGTTCGTCGCGCTCGTCACCTGGCTGCAGGCGCTGCTCGACCCTCGTGGAGTCTCCGAGTCCGCGGCCGGCACGATCGTGACCGTCGCGGTGGCGGTGGGCGCGATTGGGTCGACCGTCGTGGCGGCCGTGCTCGAGGGCAGACCGGTCGAAGCCGTGTTGCTGCGCACCACGCTGGTCGCGGCGGTCGGCGGTTGCCTGGTCCTCGCGGTCGGCTCCGGACTCGCGTCGGCATGGATCGGTGTGGTCGTCGCGGTGCTCGCGATGCTTACCGCGCTGCCGTGGTTGCTGGCGCTCTGCGAGCGCAACGCCCGCGATGCCGTGGCCAGTGCGACGGCGCTGCTGTGGCTGGCCGGCAACCTCGGCGGACTGGTGATCGCCGGTGTGCTCGGGCTGCTGCTCGACCACCCGGGCGCCGCCTTCGGCCTGCTCGCGTTGGTGGCCCTCGCCGGGCTTCCTCTCGTCCGTACCGACGCGATCGGGGCCGGTGTGCGCGAGACGCAGTCTGTCGCGGACAGCCCTTAGGGCACGCGGAAGCCGGTCGCCTCGATGGCGTCGCACACGTGCCGGACGACGGCTACCCGTGCGTAGCGCTTGTCCTCGGCCGGAACGACGAACCACGGCGCAGCCGGCTGGTCGGTGCGGTCGAGCATGTCCTCGACGGCCTTGACATAGCGCTGGTGCTTGTCGCGGTTGCGCCAATCCTCGTCGGTGAGCTTCCAGGACTTCAGTGGGTCGTCCTTGCGGCGCTCGAACCGGCGCAGCTGCTCCTCGGGTGAGACATGCATCCAGAATTTCACGAGGATCATGCCCTCGGCCGCGAGGCTGGCCTCGAAGGACGCGATCTCGCCGTACGCCCGCTGCCACTGCTCCTCGGTGGCGAACCCCTCGACCCGCTCGACTAGCACCCGGCCGTACCAGGACCGGTCGAACACCGCCATGCCGCCCCAACCCGGGAGCTTGGGCCAGAACCGCCACAGGAAGTGGTGGCGCTTCTCGTCGTACGTCGGTGCCGCGAACTGCGAGACCCGCACGTGCCGCGGGTCGAGATGGTCCACGAGCCGCTTGATGGCGCCGCCCTTGCCGGAGGCGTCCCAGCCCTCGAAGACGACACACAGCGGCGGCCCGATGGTCCCGTCGCCCATCTGACCGCCGAGGGCGAGGCGCAACCGCAGGAGTCGGTCCTCCTGCTCCGCGAGCTGTGACTCCTCCTGCTTGCGAGTCAGCCGCAGAGTCAGGTCCACGTCGTCAAGTCGTCCCACGCGCTGCAGCCTGTCACCACCGCGGGCCGGTGACCAGAACGGCGTGTGACTTCAAAGCACGACATCCGCGAGACGGTCGACCTGGTCGAGCGCCGACGTCGTCGGGTCCAGGTAGAGCTCGCTGAACCCGAGGTCCGCGAAGGCTCGCACCGTCTCGTGGATCGCCGCCTCCGTGCGCAGGGCGCCGGTCGCGATCGTCTCGGCGTACTCCCCGACGATGGCGTAGTAGTCGAGCAGGTAGTCGCGTGAATCCTTGGTGGCGTCGTCGCCGAGCGAGAAGTAGGCCAGGGCGGCCAGTCGTGGTTCGCCTTCGCGACCCGCGTCACGCCATGCGCTGCGGACCTTCTCGACGAACGGTGCAGCTGCATCCGGCCCCGCGCCACCGGCGGTCCAGCCTGCGCCCCACTTCGGGACCCGGCGCAGCGCCTGATCACTGGTGCCGCCGATCAGCACGGGCACGGCATCGTGCACGGCGTGGGGCCCGACGGGGCGGTCACCACCCTCGACGGGCTCGCCACGCCAGGCCCGGTGCAGCACCGTGAGCGTGTGGTCGAAGTCGCGGCCGCGGGTGTGGAAGTCGCGGCCGGTGACGGCGAAGTCGTCGGGGCGCCCGCCGGGCGCGAGACCAAGGGTGAGCCGGCCGCCCGAGAGCTGGTCGAGGCTCGCCGTGGCCTTGGCGAGGAGCACGGGGGGATAGACCGGTCCCAGGAGGATGTTGGTCGCCAGGCCGATCCGGTCCGTCGCGCCGGCCGCTGCGGCGAGCGTCGTGAGCGAGTCGTGGTTGGGGTAGACGATCCGGTCGATCGTCGCCAGGCTGCTGAAACCGCGCTGCTCGGCGAGCTGTGCCCACTCGACGATGCGTCGTCCCGGGATGTCGGGGATGGTGCTGGGCAGTCCGATACCGATGCGCATGGTGGCGTCTCCTCCGTGATCCGCTCGACGGTGACCTGTCAGTCGGGAACGCGTCCGTCGAGCCGGATAGTCCAGCCGTCTACCGAGTCGATCACCAGGTGCGAACCGCTCCAAGGATCGCGCGCCAGAGTCGCCCGGACCTCGGCCTCGGACCCCGCCTCGACCACGTGCACGACGTGCGCCTCGTCGCTGAGCGGGCCACCGAGGAGCAGGAACCCGTCCTGGACGAGGCCGTCCATGTACGCGGCGTGCTCGACCCAGCCGGACTGCTCCTCCAGGGGACGGGTGAGGTCGTAGCTGGGACCGCTCCGGGTCAGGACCACGTGGTACGTCGGCATCTGCCCGTCCTACCAGCGTCCACCGACGCCCGATGCCGTATCCATCGCGACATCATGGCCATCGTGGACGGCAGCACCGCCTCGGCGTACGTCGACTTCGCCGAGCACGAAGCTCGCGACGTATCCCCGACGTACGCGCGGTTGGCGCTCTCGGTCGCGGTCGACGACTCCCTGATCGCACTGCTCGGCTCGGTCCCGACCAACAAGCGGCAGCCGAACTTGCTCTTCGGCGTCGTGCGCCTGCTCGGCGGCCCGGTGAAGGACCCGGGCGACTTCCGCGAGTACGCGCTCGCACACTGGAACGAGATCAGGCCCCAGCTGCTAGCGCGGGCCACGCAGACCAACGAAGCCGGCCGGTGTGCTGTCCTGCTCCCGGTGCTCGCTGCCCTGCCGCAGCCACTGGCCCTGCTGGAGGTCGGGGCGTCTGCGGGGCTGTGCCTCTACCCCGACCGGTACTCCTACCGGTACGGCGACCGGCGGCTCGGCACCGGCCAGCCTCTCCTCGACTGCGCCGCCACCAGGACGCCGCTGCCCACCGCACTGCCCGGCGTGGTGTGGCGCGCCGGGCTGGACCTGAACCCGTTGCACGTGACCGACATGGGCGACGTGGCATGGCTCGACGCGCTGATCTGGCCGGAGCACGCGCACCGGCGAGCCCGGCTGAAGGCCGCGGCGGCGGTGGCCGCGGCCGACCCGCCGCTGCTCGTGCGCGGCGACCTCGTCGACGACCTGCCGGCACTCGCGGCCAAGGCACCGCCCGAGGCGACACTGGTTGTCTTCCACACGTCAGTCCTGTACTACGTGGCCGAGCCACGTCGGCGGCTCTTCGTCGACCTGGTGCACGGGCTGCCGGGCCACTGGGTCTCGAACGACGTCCCGGACCTGGTGGCCCACGACGACGCGCCGCCGCCGCCGGACAGCCTGTCCTACAACCTGCTCGCGCTGGACGGCGTACCACTGGCCTGGACCCGACCACACGGGCATGCCATGACGTGGTTCGGCGGCGTGCCCGGATCAGTGTCCGGTGCGGGCCTGGACCAGCCGGGCTGCGATCTCCCGTAGGAGGGCTCGGGCGAAGCCCGGCTCGGTCTCCAGGAGGTGGTCGAAGGTCTCCCGCGGTACGGCGAGGATCCGCGCGTCGGTCTTGGCGCGCACCCGCGCGATGCGCGGCGAGTCGGGGACGAGGAGCGCGAGCTCGCCGAAGAATCCCTCGCGCTCGATCTCGATGTGCAGGTCGCCGCGCTCCACCACGACCGACCCGTCCAGCACGACGAACATCCCGATCCCAGGGTCGCCCGCCCGTGCGAGGACCTGGCCGGCAGGTACCTCGGTCACTCCACCGGCGGCCACCCTCGCCGCCCCCTCGTCCGAGATCCGTGCGAACAGCGGGATCTCGGCGATCTCCTTCTCGACCATGGCGCTTGTTGTACCAGGTCTGGAGCCGATCAAGAGCCCGCGCCGCCGGTACGGGGGATCCGGCGGCGCGGGAAGGCCCAGCGTCCCGCTGCTTGCCTGAATATCTCCTGAATGCCGCCGCCACCCGGTCATCGAGACCGGAGTCCCTGCCGCCGGAAGTGCTCGGCACCTGGAAGGAATGCACCGCTTTGAACGTTTTAGCTTGTGGGATACGTCGAGAAGTCGCTTCGAGAGAAGAGGGTGAGAACGTGAAGATTCTGTACACCGCCCAGGCAGTCGTCGAGGGGGGACGCGAAGGGCACGGGAGGACGTCTGATGGTCGCCTGGAAGTCGATCTTTCGATACCCGAGGACATGGGCGGTCGAGGTGGCGCAGGCACCAACCCCGAGCAGCTCTTCGCGGTCGGCTACGCCGCGTGCTTCCAGTCCGCGCTCCTGAACGTCGCCAACGGGCGAAGGCTTGACGCCTCCGACTCGCGGATCACCTCGCGAGTAGGGCTCGGGCCGACCGGACATGGCGGCATGGGACTCAGCGTCGCGCTTGACCTGCACGCGCCACACTTGTCGCCGGCCGAGGCGGCGGACCTGATGGCCCGCGCCCACGAGCTCTGCCCCTACTCGAACGCCACCAGGGGAAACATCGACGTCAACCTGACGATCGATGGCGTATCGCTCGAAGAATCCCGCGCTGCGTGACGCTCCCGAGGGAGTGGCCCCGCGAGCCGCGAGCCGTGGGGCCGGGTCCGGTTCGTTCCGGGCGCGCGTCTGGATATGTGCCACCGGGCGCTAGACGGCCGTCGCGGACGCTCGCGCTCAGTTGAGCGTTGGCCTCCGGATGGGCCTTTGGGCAGAGATCCTGCTATGGTCGTCCGCGTTGCAGTTGCATCTCCCCGTACGTTTCTGACGCCCGCGGATTTATGACACCGCGGGCCTTTCTGTCCCACCGACACCAGTCGGGACGCAGGACGGTCCACGAGCAACTCGAGC
>DATBDW010000100.1:0-4041 GCA_036269735.1 Actinomycetes bacterium | reverse complement strand
GAGCGACAGCGGCTCCAGCATCACCGGTGCGGGCACCGATGACCCCGCGGCGCGCCAGCGCGCCCGGGAGCGGGCCGGGCAGCAGGGACTGCTGTTCACCGATGACCTGCCGGTGCTGCCCGAGGACATGGGCTACCGGGGACCGACGGCCTGCTCAGCGGCGGGCATCACCTACCGCCAGCTCGACTACTGGGCCCGCACCGGCCTGGTGGAGCCCAGCATCCGCGGCGCGGCCGGGTCGGGGAGCCAGCGGCTCTACAGCTTCCGCGACATCCTCGTGCTCAAGGTCGTCAAGCGACTGCTCGACACCGGGGTCTCCCTCCAGCAGATCCGGCAGGCGATCGCCGAGCTGCGCGACCGCGGCATCGAGGACCTGGCGCAGATCACCCTGATGAGCGATGGCGCCTCGGTCTACGCCCTGACCTCGCCGGACGAGATCGTCGACCTCCTCCAGGGCGGGCAGGGCGTGTTCGGGATCGCCGTGGGCCGGGTGTGGCGCGAGGTCGAGGGATCCCTGGCCGAGCTGCCGGGGGAGCGGGCCGACGAGGCGGCGCCCGACGACGCCGAGGGTCCGCACGACGGGCACGACGAGCTCTCCGCCCGCCGGCGGGCCCGCCAGACCGGCTGACGACACCACTCGCGCGGTACGGCGGCGCTCGGGGCGCCGCGAGGTAGGCTGGCGCCCGCTCACGAACCCGCGCGGGAGAGATCCCGTCGACCGGTCGCGCCCCGCGCGCGGCAGGCCGGGCGGGGCGCCGAAGGGGCAACCTCCCCGGAACCTCTCAGGCACCCAGGACCGCGCGGCCGAGGCAGCTCTGGAGCACCCGCGACAGAGGGGGACCGTTCGCCGGCCGGGCGCCGGCGTACGGACGGGACCCCGCACCCCTGGAGCCGCGCGTGACCTCCGCCTCGTCGACCTCGTCCCCGCGTGAGCCGGCGTCCGCCCTCGACGGCGGACTGCCGTTCGACCGGCGGCACATCGGACCCTCGCCGGACGCCGAGGCCAAGATGCTCGCGGTGCTCGGCTACTCCTCGCTCGAGGACCTGATCGATGCCGCGGTGCCGGCGTCGGTGCACAGCGACACCCCGCTGGCCCTCGACCGGGGACGCTCGGAGCACGAGGTGCTCGACGAGCTGCGCGCGATGGCCGGGCGCAACCGCGTGCTCACCTCGATGATCGGTCTCGGCTACCACGGCACGGTCACCCCGCCCGTCGTCCTGCGCAACGTGCTCGAGAGCCCGGCCTGGTACACCGCGTACACGCCCTACCAGCCGGAGATCTCCCAGGGCCGGCTCGAGGCGCTGCTCAACTTCCAGACCGTCGTGACCGATCTCACCGGGCTGCCGGTCGCGGGCGCGAGCATGCTCGACGAGGGGACCGCGGCCGCGGAGGCGATGACGCTGGCGCGCCGCACCAGCAAGGCGCCCGAGGGCGCGGTCTTCGTCGTCGACGCGGACGTCCTCCCCCAGACGATCGCCGTGGTGGCAACCCGCGCCGAGCCGCTCGGCATCCGGGTCGTCGTCCGTGACGTGCACGCCGACGGCCTGCCCGACGAGAACCTGTTCGGGCTGCTCCTGCAGTACCCCGGCGCTACCGGTGCCGTCCGCGACCCGGGCGGGGTGATCGCCGAGGCCCAGCAACGGGGCGCGGTCGTCGCCGTGGCCGCCGACCTGCTCGCGCTGACCCTGCTCCGGTCACCCGGCGAGCTGGGCGCCGACATCGCCGTGGGCACCAGCCAGCGGTTCGGGGTGCCGATGGGCTTCGGCGGTCCGCACGCCGGCTACCTAGCGGTCCGCCACGGGCTCGAGCGTTCGCTGCCCGGCCGGCTGGTCGGCGTGTCGAAGGACGTCGACGGCCGGCCGGCGTACCGACTCGCCCTGCAGACCCGCGAGCAGCACATCCGCCGGGAGAAGGCCACCAGCAACATCTGCACCGCGCAGGTGCTGCTCGCGGTCACCGCCGCGATGTACGCCGTCTACCACGGACCCGACGGGCTGCGCACGATCGCCCGGCGGGTGCATGCGTACGCCGCGGCGCTCGCCGCCGGCATCGCGACCGCACCCGGTGCCGAGGTCGTGCACGACACGTTCTTCGACACCGTCCTGGTCGGCGTGCCGGGTCGCGCCGCCGACGTCGTCGCGGCCGCGTGTGAGCGAGGCGTGAACATCCGGCTCGTCGACGCCGACCACGTGGCCATCACGACCGACGAGACCACGACCCGCGGACACCTCGCCGCGGTCTGGAGCGCCTTCGGTGTCGCCGACGTCGATGCAGACGCGTACGGCGATCGGCACGCGCTGCCGGCCGACCTGCTGCGGACCGACGACGACACCGTGATGGCGCACCCGGTGTTCCACGAGCATCGGTCCGAGACCGAGATGCTGCGCTACCTGCGTCGCCTGTCGGACAAGGACCTCGCGCTGGACCGCTCGATGATCCCGCTCGGGTCCTGCACGATGAAGCTCAATGCGACGGCCGAGATGGAGCCGATCACGTGGCCGGGCTTCGCATTCCTGCATCCCTTGGCCCCGCTGGACCAGGCCCAGGGCTACGTCGAGCTGCTCGCCCAGCTGTCGCGCTGGCTGTGCGAGGTGACCGGCTACGACGAGGTGTCGCTTCAGCCCAACGCCGGCTCGCAGGGTGAGCTCGCTGGCCTGCTCGCGATCCGCGCCTACCACCGGGCAAACGGGGAGGAAGCGCGCCGGGTCTGCCTGATCCCGGCCAGCGCGCACGGGACCAACGCCGCCTCGGCGGTGATGGCCGGCATGCGCGTCGTGGTCGTCCGCACCACCGACGAGGGCGACGTGGACCTGGACGACCTGCGCGCGAAGGTCGACTCGCACCGCGACGAGCTCGCCGCGGTGATGGTGACGTACCCCTCGACGCACGGCGTGTTCGAGCAGGACATCTCGGAGCTGTGCGAGCTCGTGCACGCGGCCGGCGGTCAGGTGTACGTCGACGGCGCGAACCTCAACGCGCTCGTGGGCGTCGTCCGGCCGGGCCACTTCGGTGCTGACGTCTCGCACCTCAACCTGCACAAGACCTTCTGCATCCCCCACGGCGGCGGTGGCCCCGGAGTGGGTCCCATCGGCGTGCGGGCGCACCTCGCGCCGTACCTGCCCAACCACCCGCTGCAGCCGGCCGCCGGCCCCGCGACCGGCATCGGGCCGGTGTCGGCCGCTCCATGGGGATCGGCCGGGATCCTGCCGATCTCGTGGGCCTACGTCCGGCTGATGGGTGGCGAGGGGCTCACCCGCGCGACGCAGGTGGCGATCCTGTCGGCCAACTACGTCGCGGCCCGGCTCGGGCCGCACTACCCGGTGCTCTACTCGGGGAGCTCCGGGCTGGTCGCACACGAGTGCATCGTGGACCTGCGCGGCATCACCAAGGAGACCGGCGTGACCGTCGACGACGTCGCCAAGCGGCTCATCGACCACGGGTTCCACGCGCCGACGATGTCGTTCCCGGTCGCCGGGACACTGATGATCGAGCCGACCGAGAGCGAGGACCTCACCGAGCTCGACCGGTTCTGCGACGCGATGATCGCGATCCGCGAGGAGATCGCCCGGGTCGGCCGGGGCGAGCTCGACGCCACCGACAACCCGCTGCGCGGGGCGCCGCACACGGCCGGCGCGCTGGCCGGTGACTGGGAGCATGCCTACTCGCGGGCCGAGGCGGTCTTCCCGGCGGGTGTCGACCCGTCGACGAAGTACTGGCCGCCGGTCCGCCGGATCGACGGCGCGTACGGCGACCGCAACCTGGTGTGCAGCTGCCCACCGGTCGAGGCGTACGGCGACTGAGCGGCGGGCCGGGGGAGGCTCAGGCGACCGTCGGGCGCCTGTCGGGCTGCCTCAGGCGGCGATGGACTGGCGGTCGGTGGGACGGTGCGGCGCGATGATCGCGCCGTCCGGCAGCAGCTCGCCGGTGTCCTCGAACAGCACGATGCCGTTGCACAGCAGGCTCCAGCCCTGCTCCGGGTGGCTGGCCACGGTGTGCGCGGCCTCGCGGTCGGGAGCCTGGGCGGTCGGGCACTGCGGTTC
>DATBDW010000099.1:0-4164 GCA_036269735.1 Actinomycetes bacterium | reverse complement strand
GCCGGCACCGACTCCTGGGTCGCGAGGCTCGTGCCTACGAGGCCGTCGACGAGGTCGAGCAGGGCGTCGTCACGGACCCCGCGCGTCAGGTCGAGCGCCCAGCCGATCCGGCGCGCCACGTCGGCGCCCGCGACGTGGTTGCCGTGCGTCGCACCGATCGCTGCCGCCTGAACGCCGAGCCGCACGGCGTCGCTCCACCCCGCGCCGCCGACGCCGGCGCTGACGACGGCGGCCACGGCGGCGGCTCCGGCGTTCGCGAGCGTCGTGTCGTGGGTCAGCCGGTCGAGGTCGGCCACCGCGGCGCACAACCGGTCGAGCGGCTCGGGTGCCACGGCGATGCCGACCGGGGCCACCCGCATGGCGGCGCCGTTCGTGTCGCCCCAGCGCCCCGTCGTACCGGCTGGTGCGCCGCCGGCCACCAGCCGCAGCGCCCGCTGCGTCGAGGGACCGAGCAGGTCGGCCGAGCCGGCGGCCACCATCGCGTCCTGCCAGGCCAGCAGCCGAGCCGCCAGCGCATCCGGGTCGACCGTGCCGTGGCCTTCGACCAGGAGCTCGGCCACGATGACCGCCTGGTCGGTGTCGTCCGTGACGTGCCCCGCGGGCAGCCCCGCGCTGACCTCGTTCTCGGCCGGGCCGGGCCGGTATCCGTCGAGGTCGCCGAACAGCTCGTCCACGCGGCGGCGGGACAGCGTCTGGGTGGGCATGCCGAGGGCGTCGCCGACCGCGAGACCGTAGAGCGCGCCCAGGGCCCTGTCGACGGCATGGTCGATGGTCTGGTCCAGCATTGGCGCGGCCGGCTCGTCCATCGTCCGCCGACGCTACCGGGGTGATGGCACAGTGGGGGGATGCGCGCGTTCACCGCCGCGGCCGTGCAGGTCGCACCGCTGCCCGGGCCGCTCACCGCGGAGTCGGTCAAGGGCAACCTGGCCAAGGCAGCCGACTGGGTCAGCCGCTGCGTCGAGTCGACCGGGGCGGAGCTCGTCGTCCTGCCCGAGTCGGTGACCACAGGATTCAGTCCCGGCATCGGCCCGGAGGAGCTCTGGGACCTGGTCTCCGAGATCCCAGGTCCCGTCGTCGAGCCGCTGCAGGAGACGGCGCGCCGGCTCGGGGTGCACGTGGTCGTGGGGACGTACGAGCGCGGCGTCGAGCGCGGCGTCGTACACAACGCGTCGGTGGTTCTGGCGCGTGACGGGTCGGTGCTCGGCGTCTACCGCAAGACCCACCCGTTCTGCACCGAGATGCGCTCGCGCGGCGGCTGGGTCACGCCCGGTGACGAGGTCAGCGTCGTCGAGACCGACCTCGGCCGGATCGGCCAGATCATCTGCTTCGACGGCGACTACCCCGAGCTGTCCCGCATCACCGCCGTACGCGGCGCCGAGGTGATCGTGCGCCCCTCCGCGCTGCTGCGGTCGGCCGACATCTGGGAGCTCACCAACAGGGCGCGCGCCTACGACAACCACGTCTACGTCGTGGGTGCTAACGCGACCGGTATCGATCCGGCCGGCGTCCTCTACTTCGGCAACTCGATGATCGTGACCCCGGTCGCCGAGGTCGTCGCCCGCGCTGCGAGCCACGAGGGCTGGGTCAGCGCGCGCCTCGACCCGGCCACCGCGATGGCCTCGCTGACACCGGGCTCGAACATCCCGCAGGTGTTCGACCACCTCGCCGACCGCAACCTCGCCCTCATCGAGCGGTACGCCGACGACCTGGTCCGCCCGGCCGCCACAAGCTTCCCGCACCCCGAGCCGCACGGCGAACCCGTCGACTAGCCCGCCCTCCGATCCGCCCTCCAGAACCCTCATTTGCGACGTTAGTCACCGACACGCCGTACCAACACACGGCGTGTCGGGGATTCATGTCGCAAACGAGCGGTTGGTCGACCACCGATCGGCTGGGGCACGGGGTGCGGTTGGATGGCCCGCATGGCTGGGCGGATCCGGATCGGCATCGACACCGGTGGCACGTTCACCGACGTCGTCGCGGTGGACGAGGAGACTGGCCAGGTCGTCACGACCAAGACGCCCTCGACGCCGGCCGACCCGGCCGACGGCTTCCTGGCCGGCATGGGCAAGGTGCTCGACGGCATGGGCCGGGACGGCACCGACGTGTCCGCGGTCTGCCATGGCACCACGGTGGCCACCAACCAGCTGCTCGAGGGCAAGGTCGGCGACCTCGGTTTCATCACCACCGAGGGCTACGAGTTCTTGCTCGAGATCGCCCGTCAGTCGGTGCCCGACGGCTACGGCAACTCCTACTTCTGGGTGAAGCCTCCGCGGATCGTCCCGGTCGACCGGGTGCGCACGGTCGGCGGGCGCCTGGACCACCAGGGCGCAGAGGTGCGCCCGTTCGACGAGGCGGCGGCGATCGAGGTCGCGCGGTGGTTCCGCGACGCCGGGATCGACACGATCGGCGTCTGCTTCCTGCACTCCTACGCCGACCCGCGACACGAGCTCGCGATGCGCGCTGCGCTGCGCCGCGAGCACCCGGCGGCGGTGGTCAGCATCTCTAGCGAGGTGCTGCGCGAGTACCGCGAGTACGAGCGGGCGGTCACGACGCTGGTCGATGCCGCCGTGAAGCCGCGGATGTCGTCGTACGTCGCGAACATCCGCCGCCGGCTGGACGAGCTCTCACCGGGCGTGCCGTTCTACGTCATGAAGTCCAACGGCGGCGTGCTGTCGGCCGAGGAGGTCGTGCACCAACCGATCACGACCGTCCTGTCCGGCCCGGCCGCGGGCGCCCTCGGCGCGGCGATGGTCGCGACCGAGGCGGGCTTCGACCGGCTGCTCACCTGTGACGGGGGCGGTACGTCGACCGACGTCGCGGTCGTTCTCGGCGGCGAACCCGCGCTGACCACCGAGGGGACCGTCGGCAGCTATCCCAGCAAGGTGCCGATGATCGACGTCGTCACCGTCGGTGCCGGCGGCGGGTCGGTGGCGTGGGTGTCGCCCGGAGGCGCCCTCAAGGTCGGCCCGCGCTCGGCCGGTGCCGACCCCGGGCCGCTCTGCTACGGCCGCGGCGGGACCGAGCCGACCGTCACCGACGCGCACCTGGTCCTCGGCCGGATCCCGCCGCACCTGCTCGGGGGTGAGATCCCGCTGGACGTCGACGCCGCTCGGTCCGGCTTGCAGGAGCTCGCCGGCCGGCTCGGCCTCGAGCTCGAGCGGGCCGCGACCGGCATCCTGGAGATCTCTGCGTGGAACCAGGCCAACGCGCTGCGTGAGATCACGGTCAAGCGCGGGCTCGACGTCCGCGACTTCACGATGGCGACCTTCGGCGGCTCGGGCTCGCTGCTGCTGTGCCGGCTGATGGACGTGCTCGGTCTCGCGGGGGTGCTGGTGCCGCGGGACCCGGGCAACCTGTCCGCGTTCGGCCTGCTCACCGTGGACGTGCGAAACGACTACGTACGCACCGCCGTCAGCCGGCACGCCGACCTGGACCTCGACGCGGTCGCGGGCGTGCTCGACGACCTGCAGGCGGACGCGGCGGCGGCGCTCGCACGCGAGGGCTTCCCGGCCGAGCAGCACCGCTACCTGCGCTCGGCCGACCTGCGCTACGTGGGGCAGGCGTTCGAGGTGCGGGTCCCGACGCCGGACGGCGCGGTGGACGACCGGTTCGCCACCGCGGTGGCGGACGCCTTCCACGACGCCCACGAGCAGCTCTACGGCTACGCCTTCCGCGGCGACGCCCGCCAGCCGGTCGAGTGGGTGAACCTGCGGGTCACGGGCGTCGGGCCGATCAGCCGGCCGAAGATCGTCGAGCTCCCCCCGCGGGTCGGGGGCGTCGAGCGGGCGCGCACCGGCGTACGCCCCGTGTTCTTCGACGCCTGGGCGGAGACCCCGGTCTACTGGCGGCCCGACCTCGCTCCCGACGACGAGATCACCGGCCCGGCCGTGCTCGAGGAGTTCGGCTCGACCGTGCCCCTGCACCCCGGGTTCACGGCGCAGGTGGACCGGCACGGCAACCTCGTGGTGCGGAGGGCCGCATGACCACTCAGGCGAGCGCGCAGCCCGTGGACCCGGTCGTCCTCGAGATCGTCGAGGGCTCCCTCGCCGCGATCGAGAAGGAGGTCGAGACCGCCATCGGGCGGACCGCACGGTCGCCGATGATCCGCGACGCCCACGACTTCCGCGCCGGCATCCACGACCGCCGGCTGCGCAAGCTCAC
>DATBDW010000098.1:0-8331 GCA_036269735.1 Actinomycetes bacterium | reverse complement strand
GCAGCCGGTGGCCGACGCGCTGCGCCCGGCGCTGGTCGCTCTCCCACCACCGGAGCTCGACGGTCTGCTCGGGCCGGAGGACGAGGCCTGGCGGTTGCTGCTGCCGGAGCTGGCCGTCGGGCGGCCGGACCCCGGGCCGGTAGCGCACCTGCCGGCCGAGCTAGAGCGCCGGCGGGCCTACGAGACCGTGCGGCGGGTGCTGACCCGGCTGGCACGCGGCCGGCCGGTGCTGCTCGCCCTCGACGACGCCCAGGACGCCGGGGTTGCCACCCTCGACCTGCTCGACCACCTCACGCGTCATCTCGGCCATGCCCCTGTGCTGCTCGTCGCGGCGGCCCGCGGGGCCGAGGCCGACAGTTCCTTGTTCGCGACCGGCGAGCTGCGCCGGCGGATCGACCTCGGCGCCCTCCCGGACTCCGCGGTGCGCGCGATGGACGCAGCCGCCGGTCAGGATGCGCACGCGGCGGCGATCGTCGAGCGCACCCGCGGCCACGCGTTCAGCGTCGTGGAGATGCTGCGGGCGCTGGCTGCGGGCGAGGGCGGCGTCCCGGCCACGGTCCGCGAGGCAGTGCTGCAGCGTGTGGCCCGGTCGGGCGAGGACGCCGCGACCGTGCTGCAGGCAGCGAGCGTGCTCGGTCCGCGGGTCGACCCGCACCTCCTGGCCGGCCTGCTCGACCGGTCCGACCTCGATGTCGTGGGCAGCTGCGAGGCGCTGGTCGCCCCCGCGTTGTTGGCTCGCACCGACACCGGCTACGAGTTCGCCAACGACCTCGTTCAGGAGGTCGTGTACGCCGAGCTCGCACCCGCGCTGCGCCTGGCCCACCACCGGCGCGCGGCCGACCTGCTCACCGGCGTACCGGAGGCCATGGCCGCGCACGCCGCGGCCCTCGGGGACGACTCGCGCGCCGCCCGCGGGTGGCTGCTGGCCGGCCAGCAGGCGCTCGACCGAGCGGCCACCGGTGACGCGGTGGTCCTGCTCACCAGCGCCCTCGCGGCCGCCGAAGCGGCCGGTGCGACGGAACTTCGGGTGCGCGTGCTGATCGGACGCGCGTCGGCGCTCGAGGCGCTCACCCGGTACGCCGAGGGGCTGGTCGACCTGGATCTGGCGGTGTCGCTGGCCGAGGCGACCGGTGACCGGCGGCTGGAGATGTCGGCCGTCAGCGCCCGCGGGGGCGACGTGCCGGTGGCCCTGCACCACCCGGCCGACTCATGGGGCGGCTACGTCCGCCGCGGCCTGGCGCTGGCCACCGAGCTGGGCGACCGGCGGGTGGCTGCCGAGCTGGGATCGCGGCTCGCCGTCCTCGCCGTGAGCGCCCTGCGGTTCGACGAGGCACAGGGCTACGCAGAGCAGGCCGTGTGGGCGGGCCGGACCTCCGGCGACGAACGTGCGCTGGCCGCCGGGCTGGACGGGCTCAAGACCGTGTGGGCCTACCTCGGCGACGGTTCCGCGCTCGCCGACGTCCTGCGAGAGCTGCTCCCGCTGGTGCGCCGCAGCGGCGAAACCTGGGTGAGCTCGTGGTGCCTGTTCGAGGAGTCCTTTGTCGCCATGTCGCGCGGCGATGCCGACACGGCGCGGGCCCAGGTCGACGAAGCCGTCGCGTTGAACGCGCGGTCCGGCTTCCCGGCGTACGCCGCGTTCTTCCGTGCCCACCGCGCCCGGTTCGCCCGCCTGGCGGGCGACCCGGCCACCGCCCTTGTCGAGGGACGACTCGCGCTGACGGACGCCGCCGAGGTCGGCCACCCATGGTGGTTCGCTGCGTCCTCGGGGATGCTCGCGGCGACCCTGCTCGAGACCGGCGCCCCCGAAGAGGCGGCGGCCATCGCCGGCCGCGGTTGGGAGGCCGTCGCCGGGCACGGCGCCGAGGGCTACCAGCTGCTCAACCTCGGGCCACTGGCCCAGGCAACGGGTGACCCGGACGTACTGGACCGCGCCCGCAGCATGCTGGCCACGATCCGCACCCCCCCAGGACAGGCGTGGTTGCTCGGCGCGGACGCGTACCTGACCACCGCCCGCGCCCTGGCCACGGCGGGGGACACCGCCGGCGCCGCCGAGCTGCTGGCGCCTCTCTCCCTCGCGACGTCTGCAGAACGCTGGCCGGCGGTGCACGACGCGGTCGCCGCACTCGGCGGCGAGCTCACAGCAGGGCGCTGAGCAGGTCCGCGGTCCGGGCGGCTCCGTCGGTCTCGACCGGCCGGTACGCCGGCACGCGCCCGAGCTCCTCGACCACCGCCGCCGCGATGGCGCCGGGCGTGGCGTCGACCCAGTCCAGCCGGCGTCCGGCACCGTGGCGGTCGAGCCGGTGAGCCACGTGCAGGTTCTGCTCGAAGTGGTGACGCAGCGGCACGTACACGAAGGGCCGTCCTGCGGCGACGAGCTCCATCGTCGTGGTGAGGCCGCCCTGTACGACGCCGATGTCGCACGCCGCGAGATGATGGTGCAGGTCATGGACGTAGCCGTGCACCTCGAGACCTCTCGCGTGCGGGAGCGACGCCGGGTCGATCCGCGGCCCGGCAACCAGGACCATGCGGAGGCCGGGCACGTGCGACGCGATCGCGTCGTGCGCGGAGGCGACCCGCCGCAACAGGTGCTCCCCGACGCCGGACCCGCCGACCGCCACGATGCAGACGGTCTCGTCGTCGGTGTACCCGAGCCGGTGGCGCAGCTCGGACCGGTCGGCGGTCTCGGCCGGGTCGAAGCCGGTGACGTAGCCCGGGAACGCGAAGTGCGCCTCGGTCCACTCGCGCACCGACGGTAGGCCGGGGCCGAGGTCGGCGGCGACGATGTCGTTGGGGTTGCCGACGAAGACCGAGACGTCGCGCAGCCGCGGGTACCGCGCCACGTGCTCGACCATCTCGGCGTTGTAGTCCGCAGTCAGAGCGACCTCGGCCGGGCCGCCGTCAGGCATCGGCAGCCAGCCGACGAAGTCGGTCAGCCACGCGAACGGGGTGCGCTTGAGCTCGGGGTTCTCGTGCAGGAAGTGGTCGACGTCCCAGGCCTCGTCACCGATCCAGAGGTCGAACTGCTCGTCGGTGACCAGGTCCTGGAAGACCATGAAGTTCGCGACGAGGATCTCGTCCATCGAGCGGACGGCCTGGAAGGCGTGCAGGTCGTGCTCGCCGGCCTGGCTCTGGAAATGGCCGCTCTCGCTGGCCAGGAAGCGAGACGCCGGGTGCACCTGCTCGCCGTGCGCCTCGAGGAAGTCGGTCACCGGCGACTGGGTCAACCACTCGACGTCGAGGTCCGGCCGCCGTTCGCGTAGCGCGCGCACGATCGCGAGGTCACGACGAGCATGGCCCAGCCCGATCGGTGAGGACAGGTAGAGCGCGCGCGGCCGGCGGTTCATCGCTCGCTGCCACGGCACGACCGGCCGCGACGTCCCCGTCACCTGCTGCACGAAGTCGCGCATCAGCAGGTTGATCTTCACCGGCTCGCGGCCCATCGGCAGGTGGCCAGAGCCATCCAGCGTCACGAGCGTCCCGCCGGTGATCCCGGCCACCCGCGCGCCGCGCGCGTGGACCTGGCACCGGTCCTCGGTCCCATGAACGACCATGACTGGGCAGCGGATGCTGCCCAGAAGCTCGTCGCTCTCATCGGCCGTCTCGGGCCACGGCCCCAGATCCTTGTCGGCGAGCTGGATCTCGGGCGTCGACTCACACGCGTACGCGACCATGTCCTCGACCACCTTGGTCGAGTGCGGCTCGGGCGTGAGCTGGCCGAAGAAGAACTCCGCGAAGCCGCGCCAGTCGCGCAGCCAGTAGTGCTCGTTCATCTTCGCCCAGCCGCCGTCGTCGTCGCGCCGCTCCCCGAATCGCTGGAACGCGGCAAGCTTCGGCGGGTACCGCGGCACGTCGTCGTTGGCCCACGGGCCGAAGGCGACCACGCCCTGCACCCGGTCGGGATGCAGCGCCGCGACGAGCAGCGCCTGATAAGCGCTGACGCAGACCCCGACGAGAACGGCTCGCTCGACATCGAGCGCGTCCATGACCGCCACGGTGTCGCCGACGTACTCCCGGAAGTCGTACGCCGAGGGATCCTCCGGCCGGTCGGAGCGCCCGTTGCCACGCGGGTCGATGGTCACGACGTGGGCGAACCGGGCGAGGAACGGCACCTGCGCCTTCCACGCCCGGCTGTGCGTGATCATGTCGATCGGGACGAACACCACGGTGGGGCGGTCGGGAACCGGTGATCCGAACGACTCGTACGCCACCTTGACGCCGTTGCGGTCCACGTACCCCTGCACATCCGGCTCGAGTGCTCGCACCCCGGTGCCTCCCCTTGTCAATGCCGCTCCAGTGCAGCCTCCCGAGGGCCGCATGGCAACCCTTCGGCGCCAACTTGCAACTGCGTTGCAACGGCCGACCGGACGCTGACCTGGCCGCCGGGGGTCGGCGGCACCGCAGCAGAAACAGGAGGGGCTGGACGATGGACCAGGACCGCTTGATGGAGTTCGTGGGAAAGTTCGCGGGGGATCTCGGCGCGACGATGGCCGCGGGGAACATCGTGGTCGGCGACCGGCTGGGTCTCTACCGGGCGCTGGCCGAGGGACCGGCTCGGCCGGCGGAGCTCGCCGAGCGGACCGGCACCGACCCGCGGTACATCGAGGAGTGGTTGCGCGGCCAGGCGGCCGGCGGCTACGTCACCTACGACGTCGACGCGGCGACGTACTCGCTGACCGAGGAGCAGGCCTTCGCGCTCACCGACCCGGACGGCCCGCTCTACCTCCCGGGCGCCTTCGAGCTCGCCTTGGGCTCGCTCGCCGCGACCGACCGGGTGGTCGACGCCTTCCGCACGGGGAAGGGCATCGGCTGGCACGAGCACGACGAGCACGTGTTCAGCGGCTGCGAGCGGTTCTTCCGCCCGGGCTACCGCGGGCACCTCGTCGCCGAGTGGCTCCCCGCCCTGGACGGCGTCGTCGAGCGCCTCGAGGCAGGAGGGCGGGTCGCCGATCTCGGCTGCGGGCACGGCGCGTCGACGGTGCTGATGGCCGAGGCGTTCCCTCGGTCCACCTTCGTCGGGTCGGACTACCACCGGGGCTCGATCGACGAGGCCCGCAAGCGCGCGGCCGACGCCGGGGTGGCCGACCGGGTCAAGTTCGAGGTGTCCACGGCGCAGAGCACGGCGGGCCGCGACCTCGACCTTGTCACCACGTTCGACTGCCTGCACGACATGGGTGACCCGCTCGGCGCCGCCAAGCAGGTGCGCTCGTCGCTGGCGCCGGACGGCACCTGGATGATCGTCGAGCCGTTCGCTGGTGACACCGTGGTGGACAACCTCAACCCGGTCGGCCGGGTCTACTACAACTTCTCCACCTTCCTCTGCGTGCCGAACGCGATGTCGCAGAGCGGCGGCTACGCGCTCGGTGCGCAGGCCGGCGAGAAGGCGATCGGCCAGGTCGTCACCGACGCCGGCTTCACCCGGTTCCGTCGGGTGGCCGAGACGCCGTTCAACCTGGTCTACGAGGCGCGTCCCTAGGGCCCGACGGGGGCGCTGCACGCGGCCTCGATCGCGCGGCGAGCCGCGCGATCGAGGCCGCGCAGCACATCGGCTCGCGAGGCGACCTCCTCGGCGGTCAGGGCGGCCCCGTCGCCGGCGCGGGCGATGTCCACGACCGCGGTGAGCCGAAGCCCCTGACTGAGGACGACGTGGGCCCGCGGGTCAGCAGACATCGGCAGCTCGGGGCGCGCTGCCTCGGACCGAGCAGCGAGGACCTCCGCAGCCGCGGGCTCCCAGCGCGCAACGTCGAGCCGGACGAGCAGAGCGGTCGCCTCGCGCATCACCGCGTCCAGCTCGCGGGCCGCATCGGCCAGCGACATCGGAGTACGCCGGTCGGTCGAAACGGGCGACACAGACCAGATGCCGCGACCCTCGCCGAGCAGCGCGAGCGGCGGCCCGCCGACGGTGAGGACGGCCTCGCCACGGGCGACGGCTCGCTCGTTGAACGCGGCCGGACCGGGAAGTCCGCCGACGTCCCCCGGCCGGGGTAGCACGAGGCGAAGACCTCCGGCACCGAGTGACCGGAGCCGGGCCAGTGCGTAGGGCAGGTTGACGGCCGTCTCCTCGCCGGGCAGGCCCAGCACCCGATGTGCCGGGTCGTGCGAGCCCGTGACCTGATCGGCGGCCTCGTCGGGGCTGACCGCACCGGTGAAGGCGGCGGTGCCCCAGGCGGCGAGACGGCCCGCGGCGGACAACTCATGCACACGCGCCAGGGTAGATGGCGAGGGCGGGGGGCCCGTCGGCGCTCGGTAGGTTGGCGCGCATGTCCGACGTGCTGCACTTCGCCCAGGTGAGCGTGCTGCGCGACGGGGCGACGCTGCTCGACCGGATCGACTGGGACGTCTCCGAGGGCGAGCGCTGGGTGGTGCTCGGTGCCAACGGCGCGGGCAAGACCACCCTGCTCCAGTTGGCGTCGGCCAACCTGCACCCCAGCCGCGGCACGGCCACCATCCTCGGCGAGACGCTCGGCGCGGTGGACGTCTTCGAGCTGCGCCCTCGGATCGGCTTGTCCAGCGCGGCGCTGGCCGAACGGCTCCCACCGCGCGAGCGGGTCCGCGACGTGGTGCTGACGGCGTCCTACGCGATGGTCGGGCGCTGGCGCGAGGTGTACGAGGACGTCGACTCCGGCCGGGCCGACGAGCTGCTCGCCGCGCTCGGCGTGGCGCACCTCGCGACCCGCCGGTTCGGCACCCTGTCAGAGGGCGAGCGCAAGCGGGTGCAGATCGCCCGCGCGCTGATGACCGACCCCGAGCTGATGCTGCTCGACGAGCCCGCCGCCGGGCTCGACCTGGGCGGCCGCGAGGACCTGGTACGGCGGCTCGGCGTGATCGCCATCGACGAGGACGCGCCGGCGTTGGTGCTGGTCACTCATCACGTCGAGGAGATCCCACCCGGGTTCACCCACGTCCTGCTGCTGCGCGGCGGTCGGGTCGTGGCGGGTGGGCCACTGGAGGACACCCTGACCCCAGCGGCGCTCGGGGAGACCTTCGGCATCAGCCTCGAGCTGACCCGGTCGGGCCAGCGCTGGGCGGCGCGGGCCGACTGAGGCCGGGAACCAGCGGCCCGCCCCGGCACGTTGAGTGACCAGAGAAGCTGCTTCTCCCTAGGATGGGCGGCTTCCGGCGGATGGGTGAGGTGAGCACGGTGGGCGGCTGGGACTGGCTCGCCTGGCTGGGGCTCGCGGTCGTCCTCGGGATCTTCGAGGTGACCTCGCTCAACCTCGTTTTCGCGATGCTCTCGGTCGGTGCGCTGGCTGCGGCCGTGACCGCGTTGGGCACCGACTCCGTGCTGCTCGCCGTGCTCGTCGCCCTCGTCGTCTCGCTGGCCATGCTCGCGGTCGTGCGCCCGCTGGCACTTCGGCACCTGCGGACCCCTGCCTCGTTGCGGACGGGTGTCGCGGCTCTGGTCGGGTCGCAGGGGCTCGTGCTCGAGCCGGTTGATGCCAACGGTGGGCGCGTGAAGATCAAGGGCGAGGTCTGGTCGGCCCGCTCGATGAACCCGGCGGCTCGGTACGAGATCGGCGCCTCGGTGGAGATCATGGAGATCGACGGCGCCACTGCCGTCGTCTACGAATCGGAGATGTAGATGGATGCCGCCGTCGGGATCGTCGTCGCGGTCGTGGTGCTGCTGGTCCTCGTGACGCTCGCGCGGACCGTACGCATCGTGCCGCAGGCACGCGCCGGGATCGTCGAACGGCTCGGGCGCTACAGCAGGACCCTGGACGCCGGGCTGGCGATCCTCGTGCCGTTCATCGACCGGCTCCGGCCGCTCATCGACCTGCGCGAGCAGGTGGTGTCGTTCCCTCCGCAGCCCGTGATCACCGCGGACAACCTGGTCGTCGGCATCGACACCGTCCTCTACTTCCAGATCACTGACCCCAAGGCGGCGACCTACGAGATCGCCAACTACATCCAGGGTGTCGAGCAGCTGACCGTCACCACGCTGCGCAACGTGGTCGGCAACCTGCAGCTCGAGCAGGCGCTGACCTCTCGCGACCACATCAACGCGGAGCTGCGCGGCGTGCTCGACGAGGCCACCGGACGCTGGGGGATCCGGGTCAACCGGGTCGAGATCAAGGCCATCGACCCGCCCGCCTCCATCCAGGACTCGATGGAGAAGCAGATGCGCGCCGACCGTGAGAAGCGCGCAACGATCCTGCAGGCGGAGGGCCTCAAGCAGTCCCAGATCCTCACCGCCGAGGGCGAGCGGCAGTCCGCGATCCTGCGGGCCGAGGGCGGTGCCCAGGCGGCTGTGCTGCGCGCCGACGGTGAGGCGCAGGCGATCCAGAAGGTGTTCGACGCGATCCACGCCGGCAACCCGGACCAGAAGCTGCTGGC
>DATBDW010000097.1:0-7548 GCA_036269735.1 Actinomycetes bacterium | reverse complement strand
GGTGTCGTAGAGCCGCCAATCCGTGACGGGCGCCCCCGCCACCGCCGCATGGAACACGTCCGGGCGGCGCAGTACGGCGAGGGCCGCGAGGTAGCCGCCGTAGGACCAGCCGCGGATCCCGACCCGGCCGAGGTCGAGGTCGGGCATCAGCTCGGCGACGGCGTGCAGCGCCTCGACCTGGTCGTCCAGGGTGACCTGCGCCAGCTCGTCGCGCACCGCGCGGTCCCAGGCTGCCCCGCGCCCTCCCGTGCCGCGGCCGTCGGCCTTGACCACCGCGAACCCGCGGTCGGCGATCCACTGCGCTTCGAGCCACCGCTCCGGGACGTCCTCCACCTCGCGGTGGTGCGGCCCACCGTAGGGATCCATCAGCACAGGCAGCGGCGTACCAGGGACGTGACCGCGCGGCAGGACCACGCCGACCGCGAGGTCGTGCGCGCCGACGCGCAGGAACTGCGGGTCTGTTCGCAGCGACGGTACGTCGGCGAACGAGCGCACCGGCCGCGGCTCGGCGCCTGCTCGGCGTACCGACGCTGCGGCGCTCGGCTCGGCGGCCCGCCGCGAGACCACGACGACGGTGCCGCCGGCCGCGCTGCCGGTGTGGTGGCCGTCCGGGCCAGTGAGCCGCTCGACGCCGCCTTCGTCGGTCCAGCGCCACAGCTGGCTGCGCACCGGGTCGTCCGACCCCATCAGCACGACGCCCGTCTCGTCAACAGACAGGACCGCCGCAACCTGCAGCTCGGGACCGGTGACGGCTCGGCCGTCGACCACCAGCCGGCGTGCGCCGTCCTCGTCGGCGGTGACGACCAGCCGGCCGTCGGGCAGCAGGGCCGGTACGCCGGGCACCGCGTCCAGCCAGACGTCGTCGTGCTGCTCGAGCAGCGTCGAGGTGGCTCCTGTCGCGGGGTCCACCGACAACACGAGCCCCCGGCGCTGGTCGCGGGACATGACCTGCACGACGGCCGCCGCAGCGGTCCACTCGGCACGCACCAGGTAGGGGAACGCGGACCGTTCCCAGGTGACGTCGGTCCGGGACCCGTCGAGCCCGAGCAGGTGCAGCGTCACCTCGGCGTCGGCGCTGCCGGCGACCGGGTAGCGCACCTCGGCGGGTGCGTTCGCCGGGTGCGCCGGGTCGGCGATGTACCACGTCGGCACCGGCCCGTCGTCGACCCGCGCCGCCAGCACGGTCGCACCGTCGGGCGCCCACCAGTAGCCGCGGAAGCGACCCATCTCCTCGGCCGCGACGAACTCCGCGACGCCCCAGCGCACCGGGTCCTTGTCCGGAGCGGCGAGCGTCCGGGTCTCGGAGCCGTCGGTGCGTACGACGTGCAGGCCACCGTCCGCGGCGTAGGCCACCCAGCCGCCGGACGGGTCCGGGCGCGGGTCGATCACTGCGCCGACGGCAGGAAGCTCGCGCACCCCGGGCTCGCCGCCGAGGCCGGCGACCCACAAGCGGCTGGACAGCGCGAAGGCGGCCACGGTTGCGCCCTCGTCGGTGGCGAACGCGACGATGCCCCCGGCTCCTTCACGGCTGCGCTCGCGGCGCGACCGCTCCGCGGCCGAGAGCCGCTCCTCGCCGCCACCGAGGACCGACCGGGCATCGGCGACCAGGGTCTCGGCACCCGTCGAGACGTCCAGTGACCACAGCGAGCCGACCGGGTCGGTGCCGTCGCTGGATCGCAGGAACAGGACCCGGTCACCGGCCGGGACCGGCTGGAAGGATCGGGGCGCGCCGCGGGTGAACCGCAGGGTCCGCGCGGCGACCCGCGGGTACGAGTCGGAGGCGGTCGTGGCGGCGGTCGTGTCAGCCATGGTCGCAACCTACCGACCGGGTCCGAGCCGGTCCCGCCGGTAGTGTCGACGCATGACCTTGACGCCCGACGGCCCGCTCGCAGAGGACCCGGAGGCGAGCCCGTCGACCCCCGAGGACGCGGTGCTCCGCGAGGCCGAGTCGGTGCTGGAGCAGGCCTCTCCCGCGGCGGAGGACACGATGGACCTGCTCGACGCGCGCCGCCGGATGCTGCTCGTCCACGCCCACCCCGACGACGAGACCATCGGCAACGGCGTGACGATGGCGAAGTACGCCGCGGAGGGCGTCCACGTCACCCTGATGACCTGCACGCTGGGCGAGGAGGGCGAGGTCCTGGTGCCCGAGCTCGCCCACCTCGCGGCCGACAAGGACGACCAGCTCGGGCCCCATCGGATCGGCGAGCTGGCTACGGCGATGGAGGCTCTCGGCGTACGCGATCACCGGTTCCTCGGCGGCCCGGGCCGGTTCCGCGACTCCGGGATGATCGGTCTGTCAACCAACGACCGGCCGGAGGCGTTCTGGCAGGCCGACGTCGACGAGGCGGCGGCACTGCTCGTGGCGGTCGTGCGTGAGCTGCGGCCGCAGGTGCTCATCACGTACGACGAGAACGGGGGCTACGGGCACCCGGACCACATCCAGGCGCACCGGGTCGCCATGCGCGCCGCCGAGCTCGCCGCGGACCCGGACTACGGCAGCGGTGAGCCGTGGCGAATCGCCAAGGTCTACTGGAGCGCCATCCCCGAGTCGGAGATGCGCGAGAGCCTGCGCCGGCTGCGGGACGCCGGCGACACCACCTTCGACGACATGGATCCCGACGGCGAGCTGCCGACCTTCGTCGTCCCCGACCACCTGGTGACCGCCACCATCGACGGGATGGCCTTCGTCGAGGCCAAGCTGGCAGCGATGCGGGCGCACGCCACCCAGATCGCCGTGGACGGCCCGTTCTTCGCGCTGTCGAACAACCTGGGCAACGAGGTCTGGGGGCTCGAGTCCTACCGGCTGGTCCAGGGCGAGCCGGGTACGCAGCGTGACGCGAAGGGCCGGGAGACCGACCTGTTCGACGGCGTCGCCTGAGTCGCAGCGGTCATCGGCCGTCACGGACGGTCACCTGGGGTGCGCCGATCGAGTGACGTGGCTTCCGCATCCGGGTGAACCGGCGGACGTGACGGTTCGGGGTGTTCCGGGCAGGGTGAGACTGCGACCAGATGCTCGACCCGCTGGACGTCTGATCGGCACCTCGACCTTCGTGGTTGATCCGCCGAACGGGTGACTGGATCGGCGGGTGTCACCACCGGAGCCACAGCACGCGGGAGGGTCGCATGCACGACCAGCAGGCGGGTACGACGACATCCGAGCCAGCGGCCCCGGGAGGTGCGAGTGACCCGACGCTGAGCACGGAACGGTTCCTCGACCTGTCACAGACGGCCGGCGGCGCCGACGTCGGTCGCAGCCGCGAGGAGATGCGCCGCAGCCGCCTGCTCCGGATCGTGGTGATCGTCGGTATCCCGACGGTGTTCCTCTGGTACCGGATCCTGCGCGGCGACCCGTTCAACCCGTTCCAGCTGCCGACCATCGACCCGATGCTCGTCGTGCCGTCGGTGTTCTTCGGCCTGCTGATCCTCGTACTGGCCGGCCAGTTCCTCATGACGGGACGCTCGCCGCACCAGGTCATCCGCCCCGAGCAGATCGACGTCCGGCTGGCCGACGTCGTCGGCATCGACGTCGTCAAGGACGAGGTCGTCCGGTCGCTGCAGCTGTTCCTGTCCCACCGCAGCTTCGCCCGCGAGATGGGTGGCCGGCCGCGCCGCGGTCTGCTCTTCGAGGGTGGACCGGGCACGGGCAAGACCTACACCGCCAAGGCACTGGCCGCCGAAGCCGGCGTGCCGTTCCTCTTCGCGACGGCCACGTCGTTCCAGTCCAGCTTCCAGGGCGCCACCGCCCGCAAGGTGCGCCAGTACTTCCGGGCCCTGCGCAAGGCTGCCCGCAAGCACGGCGGCGCCGTGGGATTCATCGACGAGTTCGACGCGATCGGGCTCGCGCGCGGCGGGGTCACCGGGATGACTGCGGCTCCTGCAGCGGCTCGTTCGACCACTCTCGGCTGCGGCGGCCTGGAGGGCTTGCCGATGTCCGCGACCGTCGCGCCGGCAGGGGCCACGACGAGTGCATTCACTGGCGGCAACGACCTGCAGATGGCGGTCAACGAGCTGCTCGTTCAGATGCAGTCGTTCGAGGAGCCCAGCGGCGGGGAGAAGCTGGCCGGCAAGCTCATCGACGCCGTCAACCTGCTGCTGCCCCCGCACCGCCAGCTGCACGGGCCGGTCGGCCAGCACGCGAACATCCTGCTGATCGCCTCCACGAACCGGGCCGACTCACTGGACCCGGCGCTGCTGCGACCGGGCCGCTTCGACCGCCGGCTCACCTTCGAGCTGCCGGCCAAGTCCAGCCGTCGCGAGCTCATCGACCACTTCCTCGCCCGCAAGGCCCACGCACCCGAGCTCGACGCGGACGAACGCCGCGACGCGCTGGCCGCCGTCACCCAGGGCTACAGCCCGGCGATGCTCGAGGGCCTGATGGACGAGTCCCTCATCCAGGCGGTCCGCGAGAAGCGGGCCCGGATGACCTGGGCGGACGTCGAGCACGCCCGGATGCAGGTCGAGGTCGGACTCGGTCAGCCTGTGACCTACACAAGTCACGAGGAGAAGCTGATCGCGACCCACGAGGCCGGCCATGCGACCGTCGCCTGGTTGGTGGCCCCGGAACGGCGCCTCGAGATCCTCACGATCATCAAGCGCCGCGAGTCGCTGGGACTGCTGGCCCACGGCGACAAGGAGGACGTCTACACCCGGTCGCGCAAGGAGCTGACCGCCCTCATCCAGATCGCGATGGGCGGCCAGGTGGCCGAGGAGCTGTTCTTCGGCGACGTCTCGACCGGACCGGCCGGCGATCTCGTCTACGCGACCCAGGTCGCCGCCCAGATGGTGGGCTCGGCCGGCATGACCGACACCCTCGTGTCGTACGCCGCGGTGCAGAGCAGCGGCTTCAGCGACACCAACCTGGTCGGAAGGGTGCTCGGGGACTCCGAGGGCCGCCGGCGGGTCGAGGAGATGCTCCAGCGGCAGAAAGTCGTGGTTCGCGGCCTGCTCGAGACCCACGCCCACCTGGTCGGCGCCCTGCGCGACGCGCTGGTCGAGCGGCACGAGCTGATCGGCACCGAGATCACCGACGTGCTCGAGCAGGCGATGTCGTCCCGGCCGATGGACCGGCCCGACCTCGGCGACCGCGACGAGAGCAGCGAGAGCGACGGTGCCGACGGTGGCGACGCCACCATCGACCTGCGGATCGACCGGCCCGCAGTCACCGAGGACTGAGCACCGAGGTCTCAGAGCACGGCCCCGCCCGGCACCGTCTACGGTGCCGGGCGTGAGCCGTGCCGCGCATGCCCTGCTCGTCATGGCGGCGGCCCTCGCCGGTGCCACCGCGGGCGTGCTCGGCTCCTTCGTGCACCCGATCGAGGTCGGGTGGGTGCCCGTCGGGCTCGTCCTCGGTCTGGCCGTGAGCGGGTTGGTGGTCGTCCTGGCCCGGCTTCTGGCGGGCCGCTCGGCCGCCGTGTTCGCCGCGCTGGGCTGGCTGGCTGCGGTGCTCGTGCTCGCGGGCCAGCGACCCGAGGGTGACCTCGTGGTGGCCAACAACGTCGCTGGCCAGGTCTGGCTGTTCGCCGGGACGGCGCTCGTCGGTGCCTGCATCGTGCTCCCGGTCGGGCGCGTCCTCGCCGCGCCTCCTTCAGGGTCGGGCGGCGACGGTCGATGAACTGCCCGTGGACACCCAGCAGGTCGTCGGGGACCCGGCGGTCGAGCCGATCGCGGGCGCCGCGGCCGGCGGCATCCTGCTGCGCCTGGGTGGATCGCGGTACGCCGTCGCCATGGCCGATGTCGCGGAGGTGGCCGGCGTACCGGCGGTGACCCGGATCCCGGGGACCCCCGGCTGGCTTTCCGGGGTCGCCAACTGGCGGGGCCGGATCCTTCCGGTCCTCGACCTGCGTCTCTTGCTTGCGACTGCCACCGTGCCGCTGGCCACCAGCGCCCGACTGGTCGTGCTCACCCGCGGCGACGTCGTCGTCGGGGTCCTGGCCGAAGCGGTGCCAGGCGTGCACGACGGAACGCTCGACGATGCCACTCCCGCCCCGGCCACCGTGTCCGGCGACGCGGGCTCCCTGGTCTGCGGCCAGCTGACCGACCGGCACGGACCGTTCGCGGTGCTGGACGTCGGGGCCGTTCTGGCGCTGCGCGACCGGGTCGGCCGGCGCCGCCACGACTGACGTTCCACCGGCGTACCGCTGGCGCAGCCGTTCCCCCGTCCGGCCTACAGAACCCGGCCTCCGCGCCCGATGAAGCGAGGGAGAACCCCCGCCCAGCTACCGCCGGGCAGGGTCGGCCTGCCCGGAGGACAGCGTGGAGTTCTGGAAGAAGCTCAACGGAGCCTCGACGCTGACGCTCGCGGCCACCCTGGCCACGGCCGGTGCCGCGGTCGCGCTGGACCACGCCGCAGGCTTGCACTACGCCGTCGCTGCGGTGGCACTGTGGCTCGCCGTCGGGCTGGTCAGCACGGCGGGGCTTGCTGCGCTCACGCTGTACGGCGAGCGGCTGGTCGGCGACCACACCCTGGTCGAGCGTTACCGGGCCGGTCTCGTCGTGGCCAACGTGCTGTGGGTTGCCGGGCTGGTCTCCGCGACCGGCGGCCTGGACCGTCCCTACTGGGCCTTGATGGCCGCCCCTCTGCTGATCGCCGCGGTCTCGATGACCCGCATCCGCAGCATGCTCATCGGCATCGTCGCCACCCTGTCCTTGCTCATCGCAGCCATGACCGCCGGGCCGATCACCGAGCGGGACTTCGGTGCCTTGCTGCTCGTCCTGCCGCTCGGTCCGGGCATCACCTGGTTCGTCGGGCTGCTCTGCGCTGCCGTCTGGGACGAACGCCGGGCCGCCGCCGAGGAGCGCGACCACCTGAGCAGCCGGGTGGACGAGCTGTCCTCCGTCTTGGCGCGCGCCGCCGAGGGTGACCTCGCTGTCCGCGTGCACGCCGAGGAGTCGGCGAACGAGTCGGTGCGCGGGCTCACCAACGCGTTCAACAACACCCTGGTCAACCTGCGTCAGCTGGTCGACCAGATCCGCTCCGGCGGCGAGCAGATCTCGTCCAGCGCCGGCGAGCTGCTGGCCACCGCCGAGGAGCACGCCGCCAGCGCCACCCAGCAGTCCTCGGCCGTCGCCGAGACGACCTCGACGATCGAGGAGCTGGCCGCGACCGCAGCCCAGATCGCGGACACGGCCGAGTCCGTCGCCCGCTACGCGGCCGAGACCCTGCGCCACGCCGAGGACGGCCGGTCCGCCGTCGCCACGTCGGTCGCCGCGATGGACGCCATCGCCGACCGGGTCAACTCGATCGCGACCCGCGCCCTCTCCCTCGGGGAGAAGGGTCAGGAGATCGGCCGGATCCTCACGGTCATCGACGACCTCGCCGACCAGACCAACCTCCTGGCGCTCAACGCAGCGATCGAGGCCGCCCGCGCCGGCGAGCACGGCCGCGGGTTCGCGGTCGTCGCCTCGGAGGTCCGCAAGCTGGCCGAGCGGTCGCAGGAGTCCGCCGGGCAGATCCAGGCGATCGTCACCCAGATCCAGGCCGAGACCTCGATGACCATCCTCGCCAGCGAGGAGGGCGCCAAGGAGGTGCGCAGCGGTGCCGCCCTG
>DATBDW010000096.1:0-22939 GCA_036269735.1 Actinomycetes bacterium | reverse complement strand
GGCAAGGCCGACCCCCACGTGCGGCAGCTCGAGCGGCACCTCGGCGCGATCAACGCGAACAACCCCTACAGCGGGGTGAACGGCGAGAAGATCATCAACTACCAGGCGGGTACGACCGAGGAACGCATCCTGCACCTGCAGACCGCCGACCCGCTGCGGTTCCCCATCGTCACGATCTTCCCGAAGCCGGACTACTTCTTCGACCCGGCCTTCCCGAACTGCACGTCGTCGACGAACCCGGCGAGGGACTGTGCATCGGTGTTCCCGAACTTCGCCTGGAACCACGGCTACTACAGCCCGGACATCGACGTCACGTGGTCGTCGTTCGTCGGTCCGGGCGTCCGGGTCGGCGGCGTGGACGGCCCGGCCGCGGCGGACAGCCCCCAGGTGCGCGACCCGAACGGCGGCGGCTCGGTGCCGGCGTTCAGCACGAAGGGGACGTGGGCCGACGAGACCGATGTGCGGCCGACGATGCTCTACCTCGCCGGGCTGCACGACGACTACGTCATGGACGGCCGGGTCATCACCCAGCTCGTCCGCGGCGCGGGGCGGCTGACCCGGACGACGGACCTGGGCAGCTGCTACAAGCAGCTCAACGCCAGCGTCGGGACGTTCGGCACCGACACTCTCGTGGCGGCGACCGCTGCCCAGGAGAGCGGGTCGTCCACTGACGACTCGCGGTGGACGAGCGCCGACCAGGCACTGTCCTCGCTCGCGGACCGCAGGGACGCGCTCGCGAGCGACATCAAGAGCCGGCTCGACGCGGCGGAGTTCCACGGTGCGCTGCCCGACCCGCAGGCCGAGGCCCGCGACCTCGGTGAGTGCCGCTCGATGCTGGCCGAGGCGGCCGCCCTGGCGGCGGGGGGCTAGCCGGACGCCGCGATCGTGGCCACGGCCGCGTCGTAGCGGCGCAGGACGAGCTCGACAACCTCGAGGGCGGCCCCGAGGGGGGCGGCGGTGACGTCGCTCCCCTCGGCGGCCGCGTCGGCCGCGATCGTCGCGGCGAACCGCCCCGGGAACAGGAGGTACGCCGACACGGCGACCCGCGGCACGCCGCTCGCCCGCAGCGCGCGGACCGCCGAGGCCACCGTGGGCTCGGCCGCGGAGCCGAAGGCTGCGACGACGTCGGCCCATCCGCGGTCGCGCCACCGTGCGGCGACCGCCCGCACCTCGGCCACCGCCGCGGGGTCGCTGGAGCCGGCAGCAGCGAGGACCACCGAGGTTGCCGGATCGCCGACCGCGACACCGACCTCGGTGAGGCGTCGTTCAAGGGCCGTGACCAGCAGATCGTCGGGACCGAGGACGTCGGCCTGCACCACGAGATGCGCGGCAGAGGGAAGGGCCGCGGGGATGTCGACCCTGCTGTGGTAAGCGTGCCCCAGCAGCAACGGCACCACGACCGCGGGTCCCGGCAGTGCCCCGAGCGCATCGGTCAGCGAGGGCGGCGTGTGGTCCAGGTAGGCCTCGCGGACGTCCAGCGCGGGGCGCCGCGCCCGGACCGCCGCGAGCAGCTCCCTGGTCACCACGGCCGCCGCGGGGTCGCCGCTCCCGTGGGCCGCCCCGACGAGCGTCGGGGTCACCCCAGGACCGCGTGCAGGTCCACCACGTCGCCGACAACCACCACCGCCGGCGGTCGCACCCCGCGCGCCCTGGCGACCTCGGCCACGGTGGCCAGTGTCGCCACGGTGGTCCGCTGGTCGGGTGCGAAGCCGCGCTCCACCACGGCGACCGGGGTCGCGCCGGACTTGCCGTGCGCGACGAGCTCGCGGGCCGCGACGTCGAGGCCGCCCACGCCCATGAGCAGCACAAGGGTGCCCTCCACCGCGGCCAGCGACGCCCAGTCCAGACCTTCGTGCCCGGAGGCGACGGTGACCTGGCGCGACAGGCCGCGGTGGGTGACCGGGATCCCGGCCGCGGCCGGCACGGCGACGGCACTGGTGATGCCGGGCACGACCTCGACGTCGACGCCGGCTTCCAGGCAGGCCAGCGCCTCCTCGCCGCCGCGGCCCAGGACGAACGGGTCGCCCCCCTTGAGGCGGACCACCCGGCGACCCGCCAGTGCATGCTCGACGAGCAGCCGGTTGATCTCGTCCTGGGGGAGCGGGTGATGTCCCGCGGTCTTCCCGACGTCGACGACCACCACGTCGTCGTCGAGGGTGTCCAGCAGGGCCCTGGGTGCCAGCCGGTCGACGAGGACGACGTCGGCCTCGGCGAGCAGCCGGCGTCCCCGCACGCTGATCAGACCGGGGTCGCCGGGCCCGCCACCGACGAGCGCCACCCGGCCGCGCTCCTGCCGGCGGGCGTGCCGCATCGGGAGCTCGCCGGAGTCGATCGCGACAGCGACGGCGTCGCGCAGGCGGGTTGCCCGACGCGGGTCCCGACCCGCCGTCACGGCGACCGTCACGTCACCTGTCCGGGCCACGGCTGGCGTCCACGCCGGCGACCGGCCGGCGTCGTCGGCCCGGACGCACCAGGTGCGGGCGCGTTCGGCGTCAGCCGCCACCCGGTCGTCGGTCTGCCGGTCGCCGGTCGCGGTGTGCACCAGCCAGGCACCGTCCAGGTCCCCGTCGGCGTACTCCCGCGGCTCCCACCGGACGCCGCCGCCGGCCACCAGGTCGCGCACGTCCTCGCAGACCCAGGGGCTCACCAGCACCACGTCGGCACCCGCGTCCACCAGGCCGCGGGCCCGCCGGGCGGCGACCGGCCCGCCGCCGACCACGACGGCCGGTCGACCGGCGAGGTCGAGGACGAGGGGGTACGACGGCTCGCTCACGCCGGCCCGCCGACCAGGTGGATCCCGCACTCGGTCTTGCCCGTGCCGGCCCAGCGCCCTGAACGCGCGTCACCCGGGTCGCCGACGCGCCGGGTGCAGGGGAAGCAGCCGATCGAGGCGAAGCCGTCGTCGAGCAGCGGGTTGGTGAGGATGCCGTGCCGCTCGACGTAGGCGTCCACGTCGGCCTGGGTCCAACGGGCCAGCGGGTTGACCTTCACCTTCCCGTTGCGCCGGTCCCAGTCGACGACCTGGGTGCGCGACCGGGAGATCGAGTCGTCCCGGCGCAACCCCGACGCCCACGCGTCGTAGCCGGCCAGGGCCCGGTCCAGCGGCAGCACCTTGCGCAGGAAGCAGCACCGGTCGGGGTTGCTCGCGAAGAGGTCCCGACCGTGCTCGGCGTCTTGCTGGTCGACCGTCTGCTCGGGCGTCACGGTGACGAGGTTGATCCGGCCGCGGTAGGTCGCTGCGACCGCGTCGCGCATGATGATCGTCTCGTCGAAGTGGTAGCCGGTGTCGAGGAACAGCACGTCGGTGCCGGGGCCCGCTCGGGCCACCAGGTCGATGAGCACCGCATCGGCCATCGACGAGGTGATCGCGAACCGCGCGCCGAAGGTGCGGACCGCCCACCGGATGATGGTCTGCGGCGATGCGTCCTCGAGCCGCCAGGCGGCCCGGCGGGCCAGCGCCTCGCGGTGCTCGGCGAGGGACTGCCGGTGCTCGTAGGTCGGCATCGGGGAGATCAGGGCCTCGGCGCTCATCGGCTGGTCACCAGCCCGACCAGCTTGAGGGTGAACACCCGGGTGCAGGACCGGCAGTGCCAGGCGCCGTGGCTCTCCTCGTGGGGACGCAGGTCCTCGTCGCCGCAGAAGGGGCAGTAGAAGGGGACGGCGCGCGCGTCTGTCATCGCAGGGTCTCCTCGTCGGCGCGGGCGACCCACTGGGCGAACCGTTCACCGGAGTGGCGCTCGTCGGCGTACCGCAGGACGATCCGCTCGACGTAGTCCGGCAGCTCGTCGGCGGTCACCTTGTGGCCGCGCAGCTTGCGCCCGAACCCGGCGTCCAGGCCGAGGCCGCCGCCGAGGTGCACCTGGAAGCCCTCGACCTGGTTGCCGTCCGGGTCCATCACGAGCTGGCCCTTGAGGCCGATGTCGGCCGTCTGGATCCGGGCGCACGAGTTCGGGCAGCCGTTGACGTTGATGCTGATCGGGTCGTCGAGGTCGGGGAGCCGGCGCTCGAGCTCGTCGACCAGCTTGGCGCCGCGCGCCTTGGTCTCGACGATCGCGAGCTTGCAGAACTCGATGCCGGTGCAGGCCATCGTCCCGCGCCGGAACGTGCTCGGCCGGGCCTGCAGGCCCAGCCCGGCTGCCGCGTCGACGAGCGAGTCGACCCGGCTGGCAGGTACGTCGAGCACCAGCAGCTTCTGGTGCGGCGTGGTCCGGACGCGGTGCGACCCGTGCGCCTCCGCGACGTCGGCGAGGCGCGCCAGCACGGTGCCGGAGACGCGACCGACGGTCGGAGCCAGACCGACGTAGTAGCGGCCGTCCCGCTGCCGGTGTACGCCGATGTGGTCCCGCGGACCGTAGGGGACCGGCGGCGCAGGGCCGTCGACGAGTGGGCCGCGCAGGTACTGCTCCTCGAGCACCCGGCGGAACTCCTCGACGCCCCAGTCCGCGACGAGGAACTTGATCCGCGCCCTGGTGCGCAGCCGTCGATAGCCGTAGTCGCGGAACAGACCGACGACGCCGGCCCAGACGTCGGCGACCTCCGCGAGCGGCACCCACGCGCCGAGCCGGCGGGCCAGCATCGGGTTGGTGGACAGCCCGCCGCCGACCCAGAGGTCGAAGCCCGGGCCGTGCACCGGGTGCACCACACCGACGAAGGAGATGTCGTTGACCTCGTGCTCGACGTCCTGCACCGGCGAGCCACTGATCGCGGTCTTGAACTTGCGGGGAAGGTTGGAGAACTCCGGCGAGCCGATGAAGCGCCGGTGGATCTCCTCGACAGCGGGCGACCCGTCGAGGATCTCGTCGGCGGCGACGCCTGCGACCGGTGACCCCAAGACGACCCGCGGCGTGTCGCCACACGCCTCGGTGGTCGACAGCCCGACGTCTTCGAGCCGGCGCCAGATCTCGGGGACGTCCTCGATCCGGATCCAGTGCAGCTGGATGTTCTGCCGGTCCGTCACGTCCGCGGTGTCCCGGCCGAACTCGCTGGAGATCGCGGCGATCGTGCGGAGCTGCTCGGTGCTCAGCTGCCCACCGTCGACGCGGACCCGCAGCATGAAGTACTCGTCGTCGAGCTCGTGCGGTTCGAGTACGGCGGTCTTGCCGCCGTCGATGCCGGGGCGGCGCTGCGTGTACAAGCCCCACCACCGCAGTCGGCCGCGGAGGTCGGCAGGGTCGATCGAGGCGAAACCGGCCTTGGAGTAGATGTTCTCGACCCGGGCCCGGACGTTGAGCCCGTCGTCGTCCTTCTTGACGCGCTCGTTCGGCGTCAGGGGCTCGAGGTGGCCCAGCGCCCACTGGCCCTGCCCGCGGTGGCGGGCGTGGCTGGTGTGGGGCGGTGCCGTGGCGGGGGGTGCGGTGTCGGGCGGCATGGGAAGCGCTCTCCGGTGGAGGCGCGCGCACCAGCCGGCATCTTCGGCCGCGAGCGGCCGGGCGGCGGGTGACCCGCGCCGGCGAACAAGGCGGCGAGGTCAGCCGCGCATACAGACCGCGCTCGACACGTGGCCGAAGTCCACGTGGAGCCGTGCGACCAGTGGCGCACCCGCGGCAGTCATGTGAACAGAATGTCACGCGTCTCGGCGAAATGACCATCAGGTCCCACTATCCGGACCGGTCCTACGCAAACGTCACGGTTCCGTGGCGGGTGGCGGCGAACCGCGCTGAACACACCACGGTTGCGCGCAAGTGATCACGGAACCGTGATCACTTGCGAAGGGGTTGCGCTACTGCGCGTGGGGGACCTTGTCGGTGATCTCGTCGTAGCCGACCTTGGCGGGTGGCTCGGTCGGCGCGTAGATCACCCGGATCACGCCCGTCGGGAACACCTCCGTCGCCGTCACCTTGAGGTGGTACGGCGCATCGCCGTCGTCGAAAAGCTTGCGGCCCTTGCGCGCCGCCACCGGGTGCACGAGCAGGCGCAGCTCGTCCACCAGCCCCGCGGCGAGCAGCTGCTGCACGACGGAGATCGAGCCGGGGACCAGGATGCCTGTGATGCGGGCATCGGCCTTGAGCAGGCTGACGGCCCCGATGAGGTCGCCCTCGATCTGCTCGGAGTTGCGCCACGAGGACTCTGCGAACTCCAGCGGCTGGCGCGAGACGACGATCTTGCGCATGTCCCCGAGCTGCTTGGCGAACGCTGCGTCGTCCCCACCCGCCGTCTCGCGGTCGGGCCACGCACCCGCAAAGCTGTCATAGGTCTCGCGGCCGATGACCAGCACGTCGGAGGTGTCGTAGTCCTCGCTGACGGCGCGGCCCATGTTCTCGTCGAAGTACCGGAAGTGCCAGTCGGGGTCGATCTCGGCGACTCCGTCGGCCGAGATGAACAGAGTCGAGATGACCTTTGCCATCGCGATGATCCCTTCTCTTCAGGTTCGGCTGTGTCTGGGGGTGGACTGGTTCCGCATCGCCATCTCATCGCTCGCACAAGGCTGCACCGTTCGATCTGCGACCGCGAGGTCAGCCGAGCTTCGCGGAAGCTCGGTCGATGATCGGGGCGAGGTCCAGGCCGCCCGGCAGCGTGCCGAGAGCGAGGCGGTGTCCCTCCTGGCCGAGGCGTGAGGCGCAGAACGCGTCGGCGACGTACGCCGGGGCGTGCCGCACGAGCAGGGAGCCTTGCAGCACGAGCGCCATCGACTCGACGAGCCGCCGGGCCGACCCCTCGTCGGCGGCGGTGAGGTCCTTGGCCAGCCGGTCGGCGGCGGCATCGAGGCGGCGGTCAGCGCCGCGCGCGGTCCCGACCTCCGCGGTGAACGCGTCGACCGTCGCCGGTTCGCGAGCCACCGCGCGCAGCACGTCGAGGGCGTTGACGTTGCCCGATCCCTCCCAGATGGAGTTCAGCGGCGCCTCGCGGTACAGCCTCGGGAGGCCGCTCTCCTCGACGTATCCGTTGCCGCCCAGGCACTCGAGCGCCTCCCCGACGACGACCGGCGCCCGCTTGCACACCCAGTACTTGCCGACCGCGGTGGCCAGCCGCCGGAACGCGTCCTCTCCCTTGTCCACCGCGTGTGCCAGCCGCATCGCGAGCGCGGTTGCTGCCTCGGACTCGACGGCGAGGTCCGCGAGCACGTTCGCCATCAGCGGCTTGTCGACGAGCCGGCCGCCGAACGCACTGCGGTACGCCGCGTGGTGCGTCGCCTGCGCCACGGCCTGGCGCACCAGGCCGGTCGACCCGAGCACGCAGTCCAGCCGGGTCGCCGCGACCATCTCGATGATGGCCCGCACGCCGCGGCCCTCCTCGCCGAGCCGGGCCGCCCACGTCCCGTCGAGCTCGACCTCCGCGGACGCGTTGGAACGGTTGCCGAGCTTGTCCTTGAGCCGCTGCAGGCGGAACACGTTGCGCTGACCGTCCGCCAGCACCCGCGGCACGACGAAACAGGTCAGGCCACCGGGCGCCTTGGCCAGCACGAGGAACAGGTCGCACATCGGTGCCGAGCAGAACCACTTGTGCCCGGTGAGCAGGTACTCGCCCTCGCCACCGGTGCGTTCAGCCGTCGTGGTGTTGGCCCGCACGTCGGAGCCGCCCTGCTTCTCGGTCATGCCCATGCCGGCGAGCAGCCCCGCCTTGGCCGCGGGAGGACGCAGACCGGGGTCGTAGGTGGTCGTCGACAGGCCCGGGACCCAGGCGGCGGCGAGGTCAGGATCGGTCCGCAGTGCCGGTACGGCGGCGTAGCTCATCGATACCGGACACCCGTGCCCGGCCTCGACCTGGGACCAGACCACGAAGCCGGCCGCGCGCCGCAGGTGTCCGCTCCCGCCCGCGGCGTCCCAGGCGGCGCCGTGCAGCCCCTCGCGCACCGCGACCGTCATCAGCTGGTGCCAGGCCGGGTGGAAGTCGACCTCGTCGACCCGGTGCCCGTAGCGGTCGTGCGTGCGCAGGACGGGTGGGTGCGCGTTGGCCTCGATGCCCCAGCGCTGGGCCTCCTCGTCGCCCGCCCGACGGCCCAGCCGGGACAGGCCGGCCGTCAGGGCCGCGTTCTCGCTGCCGGCGTACCTGGTGACGGCCTCGGCCAGTGCCGCGTCCGCCGCGAAGACGTCGTGGCCCACCAGCGGCGGAACTTGGTTCGTCACCTCATGAGTGGGACCGACCATGTGGCCTACCGTATGGGGGTGGCCGCGGGGACCGAGCCCAAGGAACAGGCCGGTGCCGCCAGCGGACCGGGCCCTGGCAGGCCCGCGCGCGTCTGGGCCGTGGTGTGGCGGCTCACGCGCGAGACCGCCGCGGTCTGCTTCCGCTACCGGGTCACCGGACTCGCTGCCGAGGCCGGGTTCTTCGCGCTGCTCTCGCTGCCGCCGCTCGTGCTGGGCCTGGTGGGTTCGATCGGCTACCTCGGCAACTGGATCGGTGACACGTCGGTCAGACAGCTGGAGAACCGCATCATCGACGTGTCGGCGAAGGTGCTCACCGCGGACCAGGTGCGTGAGGTCATCAAACCCACGTTGCGTCAGGTGTTCGAGGGCGGCCGCTTCGACATCATCTCGATCGGCTTCGTGCTCGCGCTGTGGTCGGGCTCGCGCGCGCTCAACGTCTTCATCGACACCATCTCGATCATGTACGGCCTCGGGGGCAGGCGTGGCATCGTGCGCGCCCGCGCGCTGTCGTTCACTCTCTACGTGGGTGTCGTGGTCGTCGGGTCCGTCGTCATCCCTCTTGTGCTGGTCGGGCCAAGCCTGTTGGGCAGGTTGCTCCCGGACCAGGTGGGCTTCCTGAATTCTCTCTACTGGCCGGTCGCGTCGGTGCTCTCCGTGCTGTCACTCACGACGCTGTACCACATCAGCGTGCCCGTTCGAACCCCGTGGCGGCGTGACCTGCCGGGCGCGCTGCTCACGCTGGTGATCTGGTTCTTCGGCAGCTATGTCGTGCGTTCGATCATCTCGATCTCGGTCGGCGGCACGTCGATCTACGGGCCGCTCACGGCACCGATCGTGTTGCTCATCTGGCTCTACGTGCTGGCCATCGCGGTGCTCATCGGCGCGGCCCTCAACGCGGCCGTCGAGAGGATCTGGCCGCGCCGCGAGATCCTGGCCGCCCAGAGCGCACGCATCGTCGCCACACCGGACTTCAAGCCGTCGCCCGGCATGGAGACCGGGGAGGTCCAGCTCCCGCCGAACCGGACTCCGCCGGTCCGGCCCCCGGCGGGTCGACGCCGGTCGAAAAAACCGCTCGCCCGCACCGACGAGCCTCGCTAGCCTTCCGGCGACCGTTCAGCCACGACGCTGCGCGTCCCCGAGCCCGAGGAGGAGAACATGCCTGTCGTCCACCGTGCCCTCGTCCTCCTCGGCGCCCGCTGAGCCGTCTCGCTTCTCGCGGCAGGTCCCAGCCGGTGCCTTCACCCCTCCTGAAGGGCCTCACCGCGATGCCATCCCACAGCTCTGCCCCGCTGGACCTGTCCGACCTCGGCTGGGACGACGCCCACGCCGAGGCGTTTGCCCCCTACGCGGCCGAGCACCTGCCCGCGCGGATCAGTCGGGTCGACCGCGGCGCGGGGGACGCACTGGCGGCGGGCGGGCCGTTGCGCGTCACGTTCTCCGGCGCGTTGCTCGCCGCTGCGGCCGCCGACCCCGTCGCGAACCCTTGCGTCGGCGACTGGGTCGCGGTGCGTACCTGGTCGGACGGGCGGGTGACGGCCGAGGCCGTGCTGCGCCGGCGTACCGCGTTCGTCCGGGCCGGTGTCACGCCGGGTAGCTCGCACGGGCAGGTCCTCGCGGCCAACGTCGACGTCGCGGTCGTGGTCGAGGGGCTGCACCCCGAGCCCGACCTCGGCCGGATCGAGCGCTTCCTGGCCCTGGGGTGGGAGAGCGGGGCGACACCGCTGATCGTCCTCACCAAGGCCGACCTGGTCCCGGACGCCGAGCAGCTGCGCACCGACGTGGCCGCGGCAGCGCCCGGTGTCGAGGTCCTCACCCTCAGCTCGACCACGGGCGACGGGCTGGCCGGGCTGCAGGCGCACGTCGTGGCGGGGCGGACCCTCGCGCTGCTCGGGCCTTCCGGCGCCGGCAAGTCGACGCTGACCAATGCGCTGGCCGGCGAGGTGGTGATGGTCACCCGCGAGCTGCGTGCCGACGGCAAGGGCCGGCACACCACGGCGCACCGCGAGCTCGTGATGCTGCCCGGCGGCGGGCTCGTCGTCGACACACCGGGGTTGCGCAGCGTCGGGCTCACCGACATCGAGGAGTCCCTGGACCTCGTCTTCGCCGACGTCGAGGAGCTGGCGCGGGAGTGCCGGTTCGCAGACTGCGTCCACGACAGCGAGCCGGACTGCGCCGTGCGCGCCGCGCTGGAGAGTGGCGAGCTCCCCGAGCGCCGCTGGCAGAGCTATCTCAAGCTGGCGCGCGAGGCGCGCTACATGGCGATGCGCCACGACGCCCGGCTGCGCGCCGAGGAACGCTCGAAGTGGAAGCAGCGCACCAAGGACTACCGCAACCGGCCGGGTTCGATCCGCCGCTGAGCCACGTCTCCGGTACGCCGGTCAGCTCAGCGTTCCGGTGTGGTTCCAGTGCCGGACCGCGGGCGACTCGCGCTCCCAGCCGAGCACCGACACCGATGCCGTGGACAGCGCGAGATGGCGCCCGTCGCGGGCGTCCAGCTCGAGCCAGCGCGCACCCAGCACCCGTGAGAAGTGGCCGTGGCTGAAGGCGAGCACCGGGCCGGCGGCGTCCCGCACCATCGCCACGACGCGGTCGGCGCGGGCCGACACCTGGGCCGCCGTCTCGCCGCCGATCGGCCCGTCACGCCAGACGGTCCACCCTGGCCGGTCCTCGCGGATCTGAGCGGTCGTCCGGCCCTCGTCCTCCCCGTAGTCCCACTCGCGCAGGTCGTCGAGCAGCTCGGGCTCGGGGAACCCGGCGAGCGCGGCGGTCCGCCGCGAGCGAAGCAACGGGCTGGAGAGCACCCGCACGAAGCTGCAACCCGCCAGCTTGGGGGCCACGGCGCGGGCGGCATCCTCGCCCTCGTCGGTGAGGTCGATGTCGGTGCGTCCGGTGTGCCGACCCGACGCGCTCCACTCGGTCTCGCCGTGGCGGACCAGCCACAGCTGTGAGGGCGGTTCCTGCTGTTCACTGGCATCGGCCACCCGCGCACGCTACCCACCCGGTAGGAAGGCAGCCATGACGAACGAGACGAACCAGCCTGATCAACCCGCAGGCACAACCGACGTCGACGTCGTGGTCATCGGCATGGGGCCGGGGGGCGAGGACGTGGCCGGGCGGTTGGCCGAGGCCGGGCTGACCGTGGTCGGCGTGGAACGCGAGCTGGTCGGCGGCGAGTGCCCGTACTGGGCCTGCGTGCCGAGCAAGATGATGATCCGCGGTGCCACCCTGCTGGCCGAGGCCCGCCGCGCCGACCCGTACGCCGGGCGGACCAGCGTGCACCCGGACCTGGGGCCGGTGGCCCGCCGGATCCGCGCGGAGGCCACCGACGACTGGGACGACACCGTCGCGGCCGACCGGTTCGAGGGCAAGGGCGGCCGGCTGGTCCGCGGCTCGGCCCGGCTGGACGGACCGGGCCGGGTCCTGGTCGGCGACGAGACGATCGTCGCGCGACGTGGGGTCGTCGTCGCGACCGGGTCGGCACCCGTCGTACCGGACGTCGAGGGTCTTTCGGGCACGCGGTACTGGACCAACCGGGAGGCCATCTCGGCACGCTCCGCGCCGAGCTCGCTCGTCGTGCTCGGCGGGGGCGCGGTCGGGCTCGAGCTCAGCCAGATGTTCGCCCGCTACGGCTCTGCGGTCACCGTGGTCGAGTCCGCGGACGCGCTGCTGGGCGCCGAGGAGCCCGAGACCGGTGACGTCATCGCGACCGCGCTGCGGGAGGCCGGGGTCACCGTGCGGACCGGTGCGTCGGCGGTGTCCGCGGCGCGGCCGGACGGCCCCCAGAGTCACGCCGAGCTGCACCTGGCGGACGGCACCGTGGTCCGCGCAGCCGAGCTGCTCGTCTCGGTGGGGCGCCACGCGCGCACGGGTGAGATCGGGCTCGAGACCGTCGGACTCGAGGCCGGCGCTCGCGCCCTCGCGGTCGACGACCGGATGCGCGCGGGGGAGCGGCTGTGGGCCGTCGGTGACGTCACCGGGGTCGCCGCGTTCACCCACATGGCGATGTACCAGGCGGACATCGCGGTCCGCGACATCCTCGACCAGCGCGGACCGTCCGCCGACTACCGCGGCCTCGCGCGTGTGACGTTCACCGACCCCGAGGTGGGCTCGGTCGGACTGACCGAGCGGGCGGCGCGCGAGCAGGGAATCACCGTGCGCACCGGCACCGCGCAGGTCGCGAGCTCGGCCCGGGGATGGATCCACGGGCCGGGCAACGCGGGGTTCATCAAGCTGGTGGTCGACGCCGACCAGGACCTGCTCGTCGGCGCCACCTCGGTCGGCCCATGGGGCGGCGAGGTGCTGGCGATGCTCACCCTGGCCGTGCACGCCCGGGTGCCGGTCCCCACCCTGCGTTCGATGATCTACGCCTACCCGACCTTCCATCGCGGCGTGCTCGACGCGCTCACCGACCTGGGCTGACGCAACCCGGCGCCGGGGCGGTGTCGGACGGGTCGGCGATCATGTCGGCATGCTGCTCGCCGATCTCGCTGCCGCGTCGGCCGTGGTCGCGGCGACCGCGCGGCGCTCCGAGAAGGTCGCGGCCGTCGCCGACGCGCTGCGCGCCGCGGACGCCGACGAGGTCGAGGTGGTCGTGGCCCATCTCTCCGGTGAGCTGCGCCAGCGGCGCACCGGTGTCGGCTGGGCCTCGTTGCGCGACGTCCCAGCGCCGGCGGGGGAGCCGTCGCTCGGAGTGAGCGAGGTCGACGCGGCGCTCGAGGAGATCGCCGCCGTGTCCGGCGCGGGGTCGCAGGCCGAGCGGGTCCGCCGGGTCACGGACCTGTTCGCACGAGCCACCGAACCCGAGCAGCGGTTGCTGCGTGGGCTGCTCACCGGGGAGCTGCGCCAGGGCGCCCTCGAGGGCGTGATGCTCGAGGCCGTCGCCCGGGCCGCCGCGCTGCCCGCAGCGGACGTCCGGCGCGCGGCAATGCTGCGGGGTGCGGTCGGCCCGGTCGCCGAGGCCGCGCTCCGCGGAGGCGTCGCCGCCATCGCCGAGTTCCGGCTGCAGGTGGGCCGTCCGGTCCGTCCCATGCTCGCCAGCACGGCGACCGACGTCGGTGACGCGCTCGACCGGCTGGGTGAGGCCGCGGTGGAGTGGAAGCTGGACGGGGTGCGCGTGCAGGTGCACCGCTCGGGCCGCGACGTGAGCGTGTGGACCCGCAGCCTGGACGAGGTCACCGATCGGGTCCCCGAGGTGATCGAGGCGGCGCTCGCGCTGCCGGTCACCGATGTCGTCCTTGACGGGGAGGCGATCGCGCTGCGTCCCGACGGTCGGCCGCGTCCCTTCCAGCAGACTGGCTCGCGGATGGCGTCGCGCGTCGACGTCGCCGCCGGGCGCGCGAGTGCCCCACTGTCGACGTACCTCTTCGACGTCCTGCACGCGGACGGCGAGGACGTCCTCGACCGGCCGGGGCGCGAGCGGGCCGGCGTGCTTGCTCGAGCAGTGCCCGCCGAGCTGCGGGTGCCGCGGGCGGTCACGGCGGATGCTGCGCAGGCAGCCGAGGTCCTCGCGGACGCCGTCGCCCGCGGCCACGAGGGCGTCGTGATGAAGTCGCTGGACGCTCCCTACGAGGCGGGCCGGCGAGGGTCGGGCTGGCTCAAGGTCAAGCCGCGGCACACGCTGGACCTCGTGGTGCTGGCCGCGGAGTGGGGGCACGGCCGGCGACGGGGCTGGCTGTCGAACCTGCACCTCGGGGCCCGCGACCCCGCGGGCGGGTTCGTCATGCTCGGCAAGACGTTCAAGGGGCTGACCGACGCGATGCTCGCCTGGCAGACCGAGCGGCTGCTCGAGCTGGCCGTCGAGCGCTCGGACTGGGTCGTCACGGTGCGCCCGGAGCTGGTGGTCGAAGTGGCCTTCGACGGCGTCCAGACCTCGCCCCGCTACCCCGGCGGGATGGCGCTGCGGTTCGCCCGGGTGCTGCGCCACCGGCCGGACAAGACTGCGGCGGAGGCCGACTCGGTCGACGCGGTGCGAGCCGTCCACCACCCGGGGGAGTAACCGGGCGACCGGTGGGGAATCGGCTCGTGGTGAGTAGCCGAGCCGTTGCCGTCGCCACGCTGGTGGTGCTGTCTGTCGCGATCTTCTACGCCGTGCGGCTCCTGCCGACCTGACCCACGGGGGCCGATCTACTCGCAGGTGCTCGCGGGCCCGCTGGCGCCGCCCCTGACCGCCCGGCAGGTGCCGTCATAGAGCCCGAGGACCGGCGGACCGAGCGCGACCACCGCCATCACGATCGTCGCGGCGATGGCGAAGACGATCAGCGCGTACTCGACCGTCGACGCGCCGCCGTCGGCCCGCACACCACGCGCGCTCGACCGGGACCTGGTTGTCCGGAATCTGCGCATCTGCGCCCCTTGAGCCGGGAGCAGCCCCCGAGTCGGCTACCCACTGCATCTCGATGGTGACGCATCGTCAGATCGGCGCGGAATCCCCCGTTCGGCCGACCTCCCCTCTTGCCGGGGTCAGCGCGCCTCGATCTGGAGCAGGGTGAGGTCGGACTCGTGGGTCTCGACCTCGTAGATGCCGGGATCCGTGACCTTGAACGTGATCGTCACCGAGCCGCCCGCCGAGACCGGCTTCTCGATGTTGACGCCGTGCACGTGCACGATGTCGTCCCGGTCGCTGCTGACCGTGAGCTTCACGGTGTCGCCGACCGAGACGTCCTCGCGGTGGTCGGCCGGGTGCACCTTGCCGTTGCTCACCGAGACCTTGATCACGTCGGTTCCGCCGGCGGACCCGCCCGAGCTGCTCCCGCCCGCGCAGGCGGTGAGGGCCAGCAGCCACAGCACCAGCGCCCCGGCCAGCCGCAACACGAATCTGTCCATGGTGGGCGATACAGGACTTGAACCTGTGACCTCTTCCGTGTCAGGGAAGCGCGCTAGCCAGACTGCGCCAATCGCCCGTGCAGGGGTGGTGCTGTGTTCGAGGTGGAGACGGGATTTGAACCCGTGTACACGGCTTTGCAGGCCGTTGCCTCGCCTCTCGGCCACTCCACCGAGTGAGGCCGGAAAGCCTCGAGGGTGCCTCCGAGCGGACGACGGGATTCGAACCCGCGACCCTCACCTTGGCAAGGTGATGCTCTACCAACTGAGCCACGTCCGCGCGACATCGGGCGGCCCACTGGTGCTCAGGACGGACCGCCTGCGTGCGTGACGACCATAGCCGATCGGTACGTCGGCGACCAAAGCGGATGCGGCTCGGCGACCGCGCTCCGCCCGGCCACCGCGGCCCGGCCCGGCGGCACTAGGTTGCCCGCCATGCGGACCGTAACGGTGACCGGAGACGCCCTGGCCCTCGAGGACCTGGTGGCGGTGGCGCGTGGCCAGGCCGACGCCGAGATGGGGCCCGACGTCGGGGAGCGCATGGCCGCCAGCCGGGCCGTGGTCGCCGAGGCGGTCGACCAGGACCGGGTGATGTACGGCATCACGACCGGGTTCGGCGCCCTCGCCGACACCCACGTCGGCCGGCAGGACCTCGAACGGATGCAGCTCGCGCTGATCCGCTCGCACTCCGCCGGCGTGGGTGAGCCGCTGCCCGACGACGTCGTCCGTGGTCTGCTGCTGCTGCGGGCGCGGACCCTCACGGCCGGCTACTCCGGGGTCCGCCTCGAGCTGCCGGCCAAGCTGCTCGAGCTGCTTGCCCACGACCTGCTCCCGGTGATCCCGGGCAAGGGCTCGGTGGGGGCCTCGGGCGACCTGGCCCAGCTCGCACACCTGGCGCAGCCGCTGGTGGGCGAGGGCCGGCTGAGGCGGCGCGGCGACGCGGACCTGCGCGGGCGGCCGAGCGCCGAGCTGCTGGCCGAACAAGGTGTGGAGCCTCTGGTCCTCGCGCCGAAGGAGGGGCTGTCGCTCATCAACGGCACCGAGCCGATGCAGGTGCTCCTCGCGCTCGCCGTCGACGACATCGGGCTGCTCGTCAAGGTCGCCGACATCGCGGCGGCGATGAGCATCGAGGCGCTGCTGGGCACCGACCGGCCGTACGACGAGCGCGTCCAGTCGATCCGGCCGCACCCGGGCCAGCTGGCAAGTGCCGGCAACCTGCGCCGCCTGCTGGCAGACAGTCCGCTCGTCGCGAGCCACCGCGAGAGCGACCACGTGGTCCAGGACTCCTACTGCCTGCGGTGCGCCCCCCAGGTGCACGGCGCGGTGCGCGACGTTCTCGCCCACGCCCGACGGGTCATCGACATCGAGCTCGGATCGGTCGTGGACAACCCGGTCATCGTCCCCGACGGCGAGGTCATGTCGACGGGCAACTTCCACGGCGAGCCGCTGGCCTTCGCCGGCGACATGCTCGCGATCGCCGTCTCGGAGCTGGCCAGCATCGCCGAGCGGCGCACCGACCGGATGCTCGACCCGGCGTTCTCCCGAGACCTGCCCGCGTTCCTGGCCCGCGACCCCGGCACCAACTCCGGCTTCATGATCGCGCAGTACACCGCCGCGTCGCTGGTCAGCGAGAACAAGGTGCTCGCGCACCCGGCCAGCGTCGACACCATCCCGACGTCGGGCAACCAGGAGGACCACGTCTCGATGGGCTGGACCGCCATGCGCAAGCTGCGCGAGGTGGTGGCCAACGTCCGCGCGGTCCTGGCGGTCGAGGTGCTGGCGGCCTCCCAGGCGCTGGACTTCCGGGCCGGGCTGGCAGCGCCCAGCGCGGCGGGCGCCGCGGTGCTCGCGCGGGTCCGTCAGGACGTCCCGACCATGGACCAGGACCGCAACGTCTCGGACCAGATCGTCGCCGTCGACGGACTGCTGCGCGAACTGGTCGCGGCCGCCGAGGCGGCGGTCGGTGCGCTCGACTGACGGTCCGGCCGGGTCCGAGGCGCTCGCCTGGTTCGGCGGCCGGCTGGCCACCGGCCTGGTCGACGTCACGGACGACCCCGCGGCCCTGGACAGCACCGGCTGGTGGGCGGTGGTGGTCACCTTCGAGGGCCGCGTCGTGTGCGCGCGGTTCGACGACGTCCGGGTCGCGCCGCTGCCGGCGGCCCGCTGGGCCGGCGTACCGGAAAGGGCGTGGTCGTCGTCGCTGGACCACTCGACGTACGTCGAGCGAGTGGCCCGGTTGCGCGCCGGTATCGCCGCTGGCGACTACTACCAGGTGAACCTGTGCCGCGTGCTCTCCGCGCCGCTGCCCGAGGACGCCGACCTGGTGGGGCTGGCCGGCCGGCTCGCGCAGGGCAACCCCGCGCCGTACGCCGGCGTCATCCGGCTGCCGGGCCATGACCTCGACGTCGTGACCGCGTCTCCGGAGCTGTTCCTCCGGCGCCAGGGTGACCACGTCGCGTCCGGGCCGATCAAGGGCACCGCCACGCACGCCGACTTGTTGACCGCGAAGGACCACGCGGAGAACGTGATGATCGTCGACCTGGTCCGCAACGACCTCGGTGCCGTCGCGGTGACCGGCAGCGTCGGGGTGCCGTCGCTGACCGCGGTCGAGGCGCACCCCGGACTCGTGCACCTCGTGTCGACTGTCACCGCGACGCTGCGTCCGGGGGCGGGCTGGCCGGACCTGCTGGGGGCGACCTTCCCACCGGGATCGGTCACCGGGGCGCCAAAGTCCGCGGCGCTCACCGCCATCGGTGAGCTCGAGCCCGTGCCGCGCGGCCCCTACTGCGGCGCCGTCGGCTGGGTCGACGCGGACCGGCGCCGTGCGACGCTGGCAGTCGGCATCAGGACGTTCTGGGCCACCGGCTCCCGCGACGGCCGACACCTGCACCTGGGCACCGGAGCGGGCATCACCTGGGGCTCCGACCCCGAGGCCGAGTGGGACGAGACGGAGCTCAAGGCCCGCCGGTTGCGCCGGGTCGCGGCATCGGGTGACCTGTCAGCGAAGGGATGAGGAGCGGCGGATGAAGGTCTGGCTGGACGCAGGGCTGCTCGACGCGGACGACGCGCGGGTATCGGTCTTCGACCACGGACTCACGGTCGGCGACGGCGTCTTCGAGAGCGCCAAGGTGGTCGACGGGGTGGCGTTCGCGCTCAGCCGGCATCTGCACCGGCTGGCCAGGTCGGCGGCCGGCCTCGGCTTAGCGGTGCCGGCCGAAGGCGACCTGCGCGCAGCGGTCACAGCGACCCTCGAGGCGAACGCTGCCGAGCTCGCCGCGCCGCAACGGCTGCGGATCACCCTCACCGGCGGAACGGGCCCGCTCGGCTCCGACCGCGGCGACGCCGAGCCGACCCTGCTGGTCGCGCTCGCCCCATTGCGGACCTGGGCGGCTACGGCGAAGGTCGTGGTCGTGCCGTGGACCCGCAACGAGCGCGGCGCGACCGCCGGGCTGAAGACGACGTCGTACGCCGAGAACGTGGTCGCCCTGGCCTACGCCCACGCCGCGGGCGGCAGCGAGGCGCTGCTGGCCAACACCGTCGGGCAGCTCTGCGAGGGCACCGGGTCCAACGTCTTCCTGGTGCTGGACGGCCAGATCGTGACGCCGCCTCTGTCGTCGGGCTGCCTTGCCGGGGTCTCGCGTGCGCTGGTGCTGGAGTGGACCGGGGCCCTCGAGCATGAGCTGTCGATGGCGGACCTAGCCCGCGCCGAGGAGGTCTTCCTCACCTCCTCGACCCGCGACGTCCAGGCGGTGCACGCCGTCGACAACCGGGCGCTGTCGGGCGCGCCCGGACCGAGGACTGCGCAGGTCGCGACCGTCTTCGCCGAGCGCGCGACCGCCGACGTCGACCCGTGACGGACCCCTTCCGGTAATCCCATCCGCCACCCCGCGCGATGGTGTGTCGTGGAGCACAAGGAGGCGGCTGTTGGCCGCCGTGGGCGGGTGGTCGCCATGGGCGCGACGGAGCCGGCGCGCGACCGGCCGCTGGTCGTCGCCGTCGGCGAGACGTTCGAGACGTTCTACGCGCGGGAGTACCGCGCGCTGGTGGGACTGACCTACGTCCTCTCCGGCAGCAGGGCCGGCGCCGAAGACCTCGCGCAGGAAGCGATGACGGCGACGTACCGCCGGTGGGAGCGAGTGTCGGCCATGGAGAGTCCCACCGGCTACCTGCGGCGGACCGCGGCGAACCTCGCTGCGTCCGCGATCCGGCGACGCGTCGCCGAGGGAAAGGCGCTGCTGCGCCTCACCGGCCAGCGGGCCACCCCCGCGGCCGAGCTGCCGATCCTGCCGCCCGACGACGACGCCTTCTGGGCGCAGGTACGCCGGCTCCCGCGTCGGCAGGCGCAAGCGGTGGCGCTGCGCTACCTCTACGACTGCCCCGTCCTCGAGGTCGCCGAGGTGATGGGGATCAGCGAAGGCGCCGCGAAGTCCCACCTGCACCGAGCCCGTAGGACGTTGACCAGCGTGCTGGGCCTGCACGGGCCGGGAGCTACCGAGGAGTTGGCGTCGTGACCAACACAGATCCGTTCGAGACGCGTGCGCGAAGCGCCGCGACCGCGGTGCACGTCGCCGTGAGAGGAGTCGACATGACCGGAGCCGTCGCCACCCTGCACGGCAGGCCGTCGGGACGCCGGGGCACCGTCGTGCTCGCCGCCGCTGCCGCCGTCCTGCTCGTTGTCGTCGCCGCTGTGGTGGTCCGGACGACCCGGGACCAGAGCAACGGGTTGCCCTCGTTCAACCCCCGACCGCTCACCGGCGCGACCGCGCTGCACTCCCAGCTCGGGCCCGGCGTGCGGTTCGACGTCCCGAAGACGAGGTTCGTCGAGCAGGACACCCCGGGAATCCTCGTCCTCAAGTTCAACGACCGAACCCAGGGCGGCCTGATCGCCATGCGAGTTGCGTCCTATCCGGCCGGGTGGGGCCGCGACCTGGCCCGGGACGTGCGCCGAGACAACCGGGTACACATCGTGAGTGCCTCGGGCGCGACCGTCGCTGGCGAGCCGGCGACAAGGCTCGTCGTCAACCCAGTGCCTGGGATCACGGCGGCACCATGGTTCTGCCCCGTCGGCGGTCGCCCCTGCATGGACATCAACGCGACCGGCGGGAACACGCTGTACGTCTTCAACCACCGCGGTCAGCGCTACATGCTCGTCGGAGGATCACTCAACGCAGACATGACGAGGGCCATGCGGCCGGTCGTCGACGGGGCCGCCGCGACCTGGCAGTGGTGACACCGTCTCCGGGTCAAGAGGCCCTCGGGCCCGTGGTGCGCTGGTCGACCAGCACCGACGGCCGGTCCAGCACCAGGTCGGCGGAGGTCCACATCTCGACCAGCAGGTCTCCGGCGAAGCGCAGTACCAGGGCCACGGTGAGGCGGTGCGGGGCCGGGGCGGCCGACTGCTCCCGGTGGGCGGCCGTCAGCTCGGCCCGAGCCAGGACGGTGTCGCCGACAGCGCTCAGCACATCGACGGAGATCTCGCTGTCGGGCATCGCGGAGCACAGGGTCATCGCACGTTCCCGCACCCCGGCCCACCCGGCCGGCTGCCCCGGCTGGGCGGAGTGGTCGACCACGTCGGAGCTGACGAGCCGCTGCAGCGTGAGGACGTCGCCCGCTACCAGGGCCCGGACCACCGAGTCCGCGAGCGACGTCCGCACCCGTTCGCGGGTCATCGGTTGGTCCCCCGTCCGGGTCGTCGGTTCTGACACGGGTCGTGTCACTGGCGGCGGGGCCCGCCTGGCGGGCGCACCGATGAGATCCCCATCGAAGCGGAGCCAGCACCGGTTGCCCATGGGCCGCTCGCTCGGACTCGCTCGCCGATGCACCGGGCTGGTACCGGTACGAACGGCCTAGTCCCGTGAGCGGTGCTCCCGCCTCGCACCGATCTGAGCGAGCAGCGCCAAGCCGTCGAACTCGGTCCACTCCTCGGCGACCAGGTCGCCCTCGAAGTGGAAGATGGTGATCCCGGCGACTTGCACCGGGCGACCGGTGGCAGGCACCCCGACCAGGTCACCGCCGTGCACCGCCCGACCGGTCCACCGGCACACGACGTAGTCCCCGTCCTCCAGGACCAGCTCGATCGCCAGCCGGGCACCGTGCAGCGTGGTGGCCAGCAACATGGCCCGATCGCGCAACGCCGCCCTGCCCGCGGGCTTGCCGGCCAGCTGGCTGCGGAAGACGTAGCCCGGCGTCACGTAGGACTCGAGCTCGGTGATCTCTCCGGCCGCCAGAGCCTGCAACGCCCGCCGGGCGATGGTCTGACGCGGGCTGTCCGGGTACCGGGTGTCCGAGTGCCGTACCTCGTGGGCCTGGCTCACGGATGCCTCCTGGTCCCACTCAACGCCTCGGGCGGGACGCCGTCAACGCACGGACAGTCACGGTTGGTCACGGCCTAGGGTGAGCGCATGCACGGTGCCCGACCGGTCCGCGCGCCCCGCGGGCCTGAGATGACCTGCCGCTCGTGGGGCGCCGAGGCGGCTCTGCGGATGCTGCACAACAACCTCGACCCCGAGGTCGCCGAACGTCCGGACGACCTGGTGGTCTACGGCGGCAACGGCCGGGCCGCTCGGTCCTGGGAGGCCTTCGACGCGATCGTCGACTCGCTGCGGGCGATGGCGCCCGACGACACCTTGCTGGTGCAGTCGGGCAAGCCGGTCGGGGTTGTGCGGACCCATGAGGGCGCACCACGAGTACTCATCGCCAACTCGCTGCTCGTGCCGCGCTGGGCCACCCCCGAGCACTTCCGCGAGCTCGAGGACCGCGGGCTGATGATGTACGGCCAGATGACCGCCGGGTCGTGGATCTACATCGGCACGCAGGGGATCCTGCAGGGCACCTACGCGACCTTCACCGAGGTCGCCAACCAGCACTTCGGCGGGACGCTCGCCGGCACGGTCACCGTCACCGGCGGGCTCGGTGGCATGGGCGGTGCCCAGCCGCTCGCCGTCACCGGGAACGGGGGAGCAGCCCTGTGCATCGAGGTGGATCCCTGGCGGGCCCAGCGTCGGCTCGAGCACGGCTACCTCGACGAGATCGCCGAGTCGCTCGACGACGGCATCGCTCGGGTCGAGGCGGCGAAGCGGGACCGGCGGGCCTTGTCGGTCGCCGTCGTGGCCAACTGCGCAGACGTGCTGCCGGAGCTGCTGCGCCGCGGCTGGACGCCGGACGTCGTGACCGACCAGACCTCCGCGCACGACGCCCTCAACGGGTACGTGCCGAATGGCATGTCACTGGCCGAGGCCCTCGAGCTGAGGGCGGCCAAGCCGTCGGAGTACGTCGAGCGGGCCCGCGAGTCGATGGCGGTGCACTGTCGCGCGATGGTCGACCTGCAGCGCGCCGGCGCGGTCGTCTTCGACTACGGCAACGGGCTGCGCGGCCAGGCGCAAGACACGGGGTTCGCGGACGCGTTCGCCTACCCGGGTTTCGTGCTCGCCTACATCCGGCCGCTGTTCGCCCGAGGCGCGGGGCCGTTCCGGTGGGCCTGCCTGTCGGGGTCGGCGTCCGACCTGGCGGCCACCGACCGCGCTGTCCTCGACGCCTTCCCGGACGACGACGCGCTGCAGCGCTGGGTGCGGTTCGCGGCGGAGAAGGTCAAGGGGCAGGGCCTGCCGTCAAGGATCTGCTGGCTGGGCTACGGCGAGCGGCACGTGGCCGGTCAGGCGTTCAACGAGCTGGTCGCCACGGGAGCGGTCGAGGCGCCGATCGTCATCGGGCGCGACCATCTCGACGCCGGGTCGGTCGCCTCGCCGGAACGCGAGACCGAGGGAATGCTCGACGGCACCGACGCGGTCGCGGACTGGCCGATCCTCAACGCCCTGCTCAACACGGCCTCGGGAGCGACCTGGGTGTCGGTGCACCACGGCGGCGGGGTCGGCATCGGCAAGTCGATCCACGCCGGGGTCGTCGTCGTCGCGGACGGCACCGAGGCCGCCTACGACAAGGTCACCCGGGTCCTCACCAACGACCCGGGGACCGGCGTCCTGCGCCATGCCGACGCCGGCTACGAGATCGCCACCCGCACGGCGCGCGAGGTCGGCATC
>DATBDW010000095.1:0-3607 GCA_036269735.1 Actinomycetes bacterium | reverse complement strand
GGACTTCATGCTGGGGCCGACCCACGAGGAGTTCTTCACCCTGCTGGTGAAGGACCTCTACTCCTCGTACAAGGACCTGCCGCTCTGGCTCTACCAGATCCAGACCAAGTTCCGTGACGAGGCGCGGCCGCGGGCCGGTTTGCTGCGCGGCCGCGAGTTCGTCATGAAGGACTCCTACTCCTTCGACGTCGACGACGCCGGCCTGGACCGCTCGTACGCCGCGCACCGCGAGGCCTACATCCGGATCTTCGACCGGCTCGGTCTGGACTACGTCATCGTCTCGGCGCTCTCCGGCGCGATGGGCGGCTCCAAGAGCGAGGAGTTCCTGACGCCGGCCAGCGTCGGCGAGGACACCTACGTCCGGTGCACGACCTGCGACTACGCCGCGAACGTCGAGGCGCTGCGCACCCTGGTGCCGCCGGCGCTTCCGTACGACGACGTGCCGGCCGCGCACGTCGAGGACACCCCCGACACCCCGACCATCGAGACGCTCGTGGCCCTCGCGAACGGCCGCGCCGACCTGCGCCGCAGCGACCGCGACTGGACCGCGGCGGACACCCTGAAGAACGTCGTGGTCAAGCTGCGCCACCCCGGCGGCAAGAGCGAGCTGCTCGCCATCGGCCTGCCGGGCGACCGGGACGTCGACGCCAAACGCCTCGAGGCAGTCGTCCACCCGGCCGTCGTCGAGCCGTTCACCGACGGCGACTTCGCCGAGAACCCCGGACTGGTCCGGGGCTACATCGGGCCGGCCGCGCTCGGCTCCGACAAGCCGGCCGCCGTGCGTTACCTGCTCGACCCGCGCGTCGTCGAGGGCACCCGGTGGATCACCGGGGCGAACGAGCCCGGCCGGCACGTCTTCGACCTCGTCACCGGCCGCGACTTCACCGCCGACGGCACGATCGAGGCCGCCACGGTGTTCGAGGGCGACCCGTGCCCCAACGGCGACGGCGGCAGCCTGGTGGCGGCTCGCGGCATCGAGATGGGACACATCTTCCAGCTGGGCCGGAAGTTCGCCGACGCGCTGGACCTCAAGGTGCTCGACGAGACCGGCAAGCAGGTCGTCGTGACGATGGGTTCCTACGGCATCGGCCCCTCCCGCGCCATCGCCGCGATCGCCGAGGCAACCCTCGACGACATCGGCCTCTGCTGGCCCCGAGCAGTCGCACCGGCCGACCTGCACGTGGTCGCGACCGGCAAGGACGACGCGGTCTTCGAGGCCGCGCAGGCCCTGGCCGACGACCTCGTTGAGCAAGGGATCGACGTCCTCTACGACGACCGGCGCGGAGTGTCACCAGGTGTGAAGTTCAAGGACGCCGAACTGCTCGGCATGCCGACGATCGTCGTCGTGGGCAGGGGGCTCCACGACGGCGTGGTCGAGGTGCGCGACCGGCGTACCGGCGAACGCGAGGACGTCCCGGTCGGCGAGGCTGTCGCTCACCTGGTCGGCGTCGTCCGGTCGTGACGGGGGTCGCCAGCGGACCGGTTGACGCGGTCGTCTTCGACTGGGGCGGCACCCTGACGCCCTGGCACACCATCGACCTGCGCGAGCAGTGGCTGCGGTACGCCGAGGTGTACGAGCCCGCCGACGCAGCGGCAGCGGGTGCGCTGGCCGACCGGATCCTCGCCGCGGAGGACGAGGCCTGGCGGGCCGGCCGCGACCACCAGCGCTCGGCCACCCTGGACCAGATCTTTCGCGGCGTGGGCGTCGATCCGGACGGCCAGCGGCACGAGGACGCGCTCGCGGCCTACCACGCGTTCTGGGAGCCGCACACGTTCACCGACCCGGACGTGCCGGACCTCTTCGCGTCGCTGCGCGACCGCGGCATCGCCGTCGGGGTGCTGTCCAACACCCTGTGGACCCGCGAGCACCACGAAGACGTGTTCCGCCGCGACGGAGTGCTCGACCTGATCGACGGCGCCGCCTACTCGAGCGAGCTGCCGTGGACCAAACCGCACCCGGATGCCTTCCGCGCCGCGCTCGCCGCGGTGGGTGTCGGCGATCCGGCCCGGGCGGTCTTCGTCGGTGACCGTCCCTACGACGACATCCACGGTGCCAAGGCGGTCGGGATGCGCGCGGTGCTTGTGCCGCACAGCGCGATCCCCGATGCGCAGAAGGGCCACGTCGAGGGCGACCCGGACGCCGTCGTGCAGCGGCTGGCGGAGGTGCTCGACGTTGTCGACGCCTGGCGGGCCTGAGCCAGACGCATGCCGGACCCGACCCACGTCCTGCTGCTGTGCGTCGCGGCGGGGTTCGCGGGCTGGGTCGACGCGGTCAGCGGCGGCGGCGGGCTGGTGCAGCTGCCCGCTCTGCTGATCGGGCTGCCGCACGCAGCACCGGCCGTCATCCTGGCGACCAACAAGTTGTCCTCGGTCTGCGGCACGGCGGCCTCGGCGCTCACCTACCAGCGGCGGGTGCGGCCTGACCTGAGGACCGCCCTGCCGATGGCGGCGGTCGCCCTCGTCGGCGCGGTGGGCGGCGCCCTGTGTGCGTCGGTGATCCCCAGCGACGTGTTCCGGCCACTGGTGCTCGTGCTACTCGTCGCGGTCGGCACCTTCACCGTCGCGCGACCGCGGATGGGCCTCGAGGAGAAGCTGCGGTTCCACGGTCACCGCCACCACGTCGTGGCCGCCGTCTGCGGTGGGGCGATCGGCTTCTACGACGGCATCTTCGGACCGGGCACCGGGTCGTTCCTCGTCATCGCGCTCGTCGGACTGCTCGGGTACGCGTTCCTCGCCGCCTCGGCGACCGCGCGCATCGTCAACCTCGCCACCAACATCGGCGCCCTGCTGGTGTTCGTGCCGCAGGGCGCGCCGCTCTGGGGGCTCGGTCTGGCCATGGGGGCCTGCAATGTCGCCGGCAGCTGGTTCGGCGCGCACACGGCCATCCGCCGGGGGAGCCGCTTCGTCCGCGTCGTGTTCCTCATCGTCGTGGCGGGGCTCGTGGTCAAGCTCTCCCACGACGTGTTCACCGGGGCATGATCGACCGGTGACCGACCTCGAGCTGCCCCGCAACCTCGTTGCCGCGGTGCAGCACGAGGGCGACGCCGCCTGGTCGGCCTGGCTCGAGGAGCTGCCCGCGACGCTGGACGGCGTGCTGCAGCGGTGGGAGCTCGAGCCCGGCCCGCCCTTCCAGCCGGGCGGCAACTGCTCGTGGGTGGCTCCGGTGCGTTCCGCCGACGGCGACGACCTGGTGCTCAAGGTCGCTTACCGCCACACGGAGAGCGAGCACGAGGTCGAGGGCCTGCAGGTGTGGGCGGGTGACGGCACCGTCCTGGTCCACCGGTCCGACAAGGACGACACCACGTCGTACCTGCTGCTGGAGCGGTGCGAAGAGGGCCGCCTGCTGGCGCAGCGACCCGAGGAAGAGCAGGACGAGGTGGTGGCCGGGCTGCTGGGCCGGCTGTGGGTGGAGCCGCCCGGAGGCCACCCGTTCCGGCCACTGGCGCTGATGTGCGCCGAGTGGGCCGACCAGTACGACGGCAAGCCGTCCCCGCAGCTCGACCCCGGCCTGGCGCGCGCCGGACTCGACCTGTTCCGCGAGCTGCCCGCGTCAGCGACCGAGCACCGGCTGCTCCTGACCGACCTGCACGCGGGGAACATCCTCGGC
>DATBDW010000094.1:0-23255 GCA_036269735.1 Actinomycetes bacterium | reverse complement strand
GCCGCTGTTCGCGAGCACAACGGCCATATACGGCAGGATCAGGGCGAGTACGACGAAGGTCCAACGCAGCCAGCCGTGGGTCACGACGGCAAGGACGAAGCACAGCGTGCGGACCCCCATCGACACCAGGTAGCGCCGGCTGCGCGAGTCGACGTCCTCCCGGACCCCGCGGCGCGCACCGGTGATCTGGTAGACCGGCTCACGTCCGGACCCGCGACGCAGCCAGCCGGGTCGACGCACCCCTTCACACTAGGTCACCTGTCGAGCCCCCGAGGAGCCCCGATGTCCAACCGCACCTACCGCGTCACCGAGATCGTCGGTACGTCGAGCGAAGGGATCGACGACGCCATCCGCAACGGCCTCGCGCGGGCCGCGCAGACCCTGCGTCACCTCGACTGGTTCGAGGTCACCGAGGTGCGCGGCCAGGTCGTCGACGGCGCGCCCCAGCACGTCCAGGTCGGCATGAAGGTCGGCTTCCGCCTCGAGGACACCTGAGCCGCAGGACTCCGGTCAGGACGCCGAGCGCCAGCGGAAGCTCGAGTCGGTCGCTGTCGTGGTGCAGCGCATCAGTGTGCCGGTCGACGTGTGGCCGTACTGCCAGTGTTCGGAGCAGAACGCCCCGGGGTGCACGGCGTAGGAGACCGTGCCGGAGCCGCTGGAGGGACCGGGTGTGGGGGTCGGGGCGGTAGCCACCGGCTCGCCGGTGCTGATGGCGGGGCGAGTGGGCGTCGGGTCGCGCGGCCACCCACAGGTGGTGAGCTTGCTGGTGAGGAAGCTCCTTTCCGTGGCGTTGACCGTGAGGTGCCACCGCCACTTCACCGCGACCCAGTGCTTGAGGTAGATGCAGGCGTACGCCGTCCGGTCGGGCATCCAGTCCTGCGGCTCCCGGTCGCCCTTGGAGCGGTTCTCGTGCGCGGTGACAGCGATCAGGTCCGCGCGGTAGCTGAGGTCGTTGGCATAGGCCGTGCGGGTGGCCGGGGACCAGGTCCAGGCGCCGGACTGCCAGGCCTCGTTCAGCGGGACCAGATGGTCGATGTCGAAGGTCGACGGGTCATCGGTCGTGACCCCGTCGTAGGGGGAGCGCCACTTCCCGCCGGTCAGCGCACAACCGGCGCCGACGTGCGGGCCGGTGGTGGCCTCCTGGATGAGGACCTCGTCGCGGGTGTCGCACCCGTCGTGGTCGGCGTCGGTCCACAGCGTGAACTTCGCCCGGTCGTATCCGGCGGCGTGCTCGGAGGTTGTGAGGAGCTGGCCGAGCATGGACCTGGTCGACATCGTCGACGTCGCCGCGGATGCGGGACCCGCCGTCGGCGCCACGGCCAGGGCTGCCACAACCGCGGCCGCGGCCAGGATGCAGGCTGGCTTGCGCCAGGTGATGTTCATGGATTCTCCCCCTGGGGTACCGGTCGGGCCCTATTGCTCGCAGGCGACGCCGTCCTTGTCGCGATCCAGGCCCTTGTTGAGCCGGTATCTCGCCAAGCCCACGTAGGGGCTGTACCTGGCGTATCCACTGCTGCGATGGTCGACGGCTCCGGGCCTCTTCACGCCCCCGCGATAGGCGTAGACCTGGTGCATGGCGGTGCAGTTGGCGAACGATTTCACCGGCGCGTACACCGCGCCCGCCGGGCCGGCCACGAGGACCATGCCGCCAATCAGGAGTGCCGAAGCAGTCGCCGCCGCGGCGATCCGGAACGTGCTCATGCGAGGCCTCCACCCGTGAGGGGCACACGGGCGCCCGGACGAGGTCTACTCGTTCCGAGACTCGATCGCTGCTGTTCGAGTCAAGATCGCCTGAACGGCTGAGTCACGAAGCGATGCGGTCATCCCGCTCGTCAGAGAGCCAGGAGCTCAGCCTCCCAGTGGAGCCGCAGTATCAGACACGAATCATCGACTTCACTCTCGTTCCGCGAGGGGCCACGACTCGGCTCGCTGACCGACGTCGTGGGGCACCAGGACCCCGGGCATGGACGTGATGGCGGAACACGTTCCGGTCGGGCTCCTGCGGGGACCAATGCCGGTGCCCGCGTCGCGGGTCCCCCCTCCGGCGGCGCGGGTTTAGGCCTCGTCCCAGCGGTGATTCCCCTGCCGGCTCTCTGCAAAGGGACCTTCGGGGGGTTGAGGGCCGCGGCGTGCAAGCGGGCAGGACGGGGAGCGCCGGCCTCTCTCCTGCGCCCATCGCCGGTCATGGTGGTCGAGATCCCCTCGGACATGTGGTGGTCTCGGCCAACCGCCCCGATCTTGACCACTAGTTGGCGTGCGAGCACTATCCGGCTGTCCGGTAGGCCCTGACACCCCTCCGCATGGGCTCTGGCGGACCGCGACTCGCGGCCCCCGGTGACCTGCCCCCCGGAGTGCCGCGAGTCGCGCCACTCCCTCGGCGCTCTCCCACATGGCCCGGGCCCGAATGTCCGATGCAGGGCGACCCATTCGACCGATACGAGCGGGCAGGTCTCCGGCTTTACTGTCAGGCCGCGGTCAAACAGGCGGCCGCCTCGAGCTGGGGCTCGCGCCGCCGTCTGTTCGGCAGGGGGGTTGGCGGCGCGAGCCCTACCATTCCCAGTTTCCGGGAACCGGTGGCACCCTGTCTGCGTGCGCCACGGTGGTCTATACGCCCACGAGACCACCTGCCGGTCGAAGAGTAGGAACCACTGCCCGTCGATGAGCACGAGGGGACCCGGTCATAGGCCACCTTCGCAGGCCGGGCGACGACGACCGCGCTCGCGGCGTCCTCGACGCCGCCAGGCGGACTGTGTGCGGACCGCGGTAGTGGTTGTCCGACAACCGCGCAGGTCAGAGACTCACGACGCCTTGCTGACCGAGGACATGTTGAAATCGGGGACCCGCCAGGTCGGCATCGCGGTGCGGGTGAAGTAGTCGCCGAACTCACGGGCGAGGGTCCGCTCGGTCAGTCCTACTTCGGAGAGCCGGCCGAGCAGGTCGACCGGGCTCTCGTTGAACCGGAAGTTGTTCACTTCGGCCACAACCTCGCCGCCCTCGACGAGGTAGACCCCGTCGCGGGTCAGCCCGGTGAGCAGCAGGGTCTGCGGGTCGACCTCTCGGATGTACCAGAGACAGGTGAGCAGCAGGCCGCGGTCGGTGGCCGCGATCATGTCGTCCAGCCCGCGGGTCGAGTCGGCCGAGGACATCAGCAGGTTGTCGACGCCCGGTGTGTAGGGCAGGCCGGTGATCTCAGCGGAGTGCCGCGTCTGGATCAGCGCCTGCAGCTCCCCGTCGCGGATCCAGTCGGTCTCGCGCAGGGGCGTCCCGTTGTCGAACACCGACTGGGACGAGCCCGACGAGGTCGCCATCAGCACGGGGTCGCACTCGAGGCCAGGTGCCGCCGGGTCGCTCCAGATCCGCAGCGGCTTCTCGGCCAGCCGCTCACCGACCCGGGTGCCGCCGCCCTGGCGGCTGAACACCGTCCGGCCGTCGTCGGCGTCACGGGCGATGGCGGTCCAGTAGAGGTAGGCGAGCAGGTCGGCGACGGCGCTCGGGGGGAGCAACGTCTCGAACCGACCGGCGTCGAGGTCGACCCGGCGGCCCGCCCAACCGAGCCGGCGCGCCAGGTCGGCGTCCACCGCGGTCATGTCGATGTCGGAGAAGTCCCGGGTGCTGTGCCCGATCCACGACGAGCGCGACCAGTCGGCGGTCTTGCCGGTCACCTCGATCCGGCCGGTGGGCTGCACGTGCCGGACCCGGACACCCGTCGACATGCCGAGGTAGGTCGTGAAGACCTGGTGCTCGGCGAAGCCGAAGAGCTCCCGGCCGGACGAGCGGGCGTCGCCGAAGACGGAGCCCAACGTCGCAGCCAGGTCGGTGAAGACGCCGATCGAGGTCTCGGCCGGCGGGTCGTCCCAGCCATGTCCCGACTCGGGTACGTCGGATCCGCCGATCAGCGGGTGGGCGTCGTCCGCGGGCCGGCCGTGCTCGGCCCGCTGCTCGGCCTCGCGGACCAGTGCCTCGACCTCGTCCAGAGCGACGTTGCTGCGGGACACGACACCGGTCGCGATCCCCTCGCCCGCAGGGGCGGTCGCGATGACGGTGACGCTGCGGCTCCGCATCACGCCGTTGGTAGTCAGGGTGTTCGCGGCCCAACGGAGGTTGGCCTCGCTGGACTCCTGGGCGATCACGATGCAGCCCTGGGTGCGCGAGAGCTGCAGAGCGCGCTCGACGACGTCCTGGGTCGACACGTCTGTGCTGGTCGCGCTCATCGGCCGGCCTCCGACTGGGTGTTGAGGATCCGCACGCCGCGGAACAGGGTCGAGGGGGCACCGTGGCTGACGGCTGCGACCTGGCCGGGTTGGCCCTTGCCGCAGTTGAACGCGCCCCCGAGGTAGTAGGTCTGCGGTCCACCGACCGCCTCGAGCGATCCCCAGAAGTCGGTGGTCGTGGCCTGGTAGGCGACGTCGCGCAACTGGCCGGCGAGCTGCCCGTTCTCGATCCGGAAGAACCGTTGCCCGGTGAACTGGAAGTTGTAGCGCTGCATGTCGATCGACCACGACTTGTCGCCCACGATGTAGATCCCACGATCCACCCGCGAGATCAGCTCGTCGGTCGAGGGTCCGTCCGGATCCGGCTGGAGCGACACGTTGGCCATCCGCTGCATGGGCACATGGCCGGGGGAGTCGCCGAACGCACAGCCGTTCGAGCGCCCGAACCCCTTGAGCTGGGCCATCGCCCGGTCCAGCTGGTAGCCCACCAGGATGCCGTCCTTGACGATGTCCCACTGCTGCCCGGCCACGCCCTCGTCGTCCCAGCCGATCGTGGCCAGGCCGTGTTCGGCGACACGGTCACCCGTGATGTTCATGACCTCGGAGCCGTACTTCAACGTCATGAGCTGGTCGAACGTCGCGAACGAGGTGCCGGCGTAGTTGGCCTCATAGCCCAGAGCCCGGTCCAGCTCGGTGGCGTGCCCGATCGACTCGTGGATCGTGAGGTACAGGTTGGTGGGGTCGATCACCAGGTCGTAGCTGCCGCCCTCGACGCTGGGCGCCCGCAGCTTCTCCGTCAGGTGCTCGGGCAGCTCGTCGAGCTCGGTCAGCCAGTCGTGGCCGGTCCCCGTGAGGTACTCCCACCCGCGGGCCGCCGGCGCCGCGAGGGTCCGCATCGTGTCGAACCGGCCGGACTCCTTGTCGATCCCGACCGCCTCCAGGTGGCAGTTGATTCGCATCCGCTGCTGGGTGGTCATCGTTCCCGCGAGGTCGGCGTAGAACTTGTTCTCGACCACCGAGTGCACCGAGGCGTCGGCGTGGGCCACGATGTCGTGCGCGAGCAGCCCGGCGCTCCAATCGGCGAGCAGCGAGACCTTGTCGCTGTCCGGCACAGCGAACGGGTCGATGTCGTACGGCGACACGTAGGTCAGGTCGCCGTAGGTGGGCTCGGGCGCGAGCTCGACCCGCTGGGTGGACAACGGGCGACTGACCTTGGCGACCTCGACCGCCTGCTCCGCGACCCGCTCCGCGGCCTCCGGCGTCAGGTCCACGTGTGAGGCGAAGCCCCAGGTCCCGTCGTGCACGACCCGCACCGCGAAGCCGATGTCGTCGCCCTCGGCGGTGCCGTCCAGCCGGGCGTCGTGCAGCGCGAGCCGGGACTCACGGATCCGCTCGATGCGGATGTCGGCGTGCTCGGCGCCGAGCTCGCGGGCCCGGGTCAGCGCGGCGTCGGCCAGCCGGCGCAGTGGCAGGTCGGTGAAGGCCGCGTCGATCTCGGGCACGGGGGTCTCCTCGGAGCGCAGGGTCAGGCCGGCAACGTCGGGTCGAGCAGGAGCTTGCCCTGGGTCCGGCGAGCGGCCAGGTCCTGGTGCGCGCGGCGGGCGTGCTCGAGCGGGTAGCGACCGCCCGGTACGGAGCGCAGTCGGCCCGCCGCGTGCAGGTCCAGCAGCTCCTCCATCGCCGGGCGCAGGCCGCCCGGCAGGCGCAGCGCGTGCACCAGCCAGAAGCCGACCACCGCGCGCGACGAAGCGATCAGGCGGGCCGGCTGCACCGGGGTGGGCGGCACCCGCGAGGCCACGCCGTAGGTCACCAACCGGCCGAACGCCGCGAGCGCCGCCAGGGAGGCGTCGAACACCCGGCCGCCCGCCAGCTCCAGCACGACGTCCACCGGACGGCCGTCGTTGGCCTCGCGGATCGCGTCCCTCAGGTCGGTGGGATCACCAGCGGCCGGGCCGGGGTCGAGCGCGACGTCCGCCCCGAGGTCGCGGGCCAGGTCGCGCTTCTCTGTCGAGGACGCGGTGGCGATGACGCGGCTGGCTCCCCACTCCCGGGCTAGCTGCACGGCAAGACTGCCGACGCCGCCGGCCCCGCCATGGACAACGACCGACTCGCCCGGCACGAAACGGGCGCTGGTGCGCAGCAGGTGCCAGGCGGTGGTGCCCTGCAGGATGAATGCCAGCGCGGTGGTGTCGTCGACCTCGTCGGGCAGCGCGAAGGTGGTGGCCGGGTGGGCGAGCACCTGCTCGGCGTACCCGCCATTGCTCAGCAGGGCGACGACGCGGCGCCCGTCCCTGTCGCGCCCGACCACCTCCGCGCCCGGCACGAACGGGAGGGTCTGCGGTGCGAGGTAGTCGTCGGCGACCTGATGGGTGTCGGCGTAGTTGATGCCGGCAGCCTCGACGTCGAGCAGCAGGCGTGAGCTCTCGGGCTCGGGCACGGGGAGGTCGACCAGCTCGAGGACCTCGGGGCCCCCGAACCGACTCACCTGGATGGCGCGCATCGGTGCTGACCCTAACCCGAGCGGGTACGCCGACCCGAGCTAGTTCCGTGGTGGTGGGGTGCGCGTCCGGCCGACCCGGGCCGCCCGATAGCGTCGCGTCCCGTGAGCGAGCAGACCACGCAGTCCGCGGCGGGGCGCTCGGTGCTCGTGACCGGCGGGAACCGGGGCATCGGGCTGGCCATCGCGCGCGCCCTGGCGGCCGGCGGCGACCGGGTCACCGTGACCTACCGGTCGGGCGAGCCGCCGGAGGGGCTGGCCGGGGTGCGCTGCGACGTGACGGACCCCGCGTCGGTCGACGCGGCCTTCGACGAGGTCGAGGCGGCCCAGGGCCCGGTCGAGGTCCTCGTCGCGAACGCCGGCGTGACCCGCGACCAGCTCATCATGCGGATGTCCGAGGAGGACTTCGCTGCCGTCATCCAGACCAACCTCGCCGGGTCCTGGCGGGTGGCCAAGCGCGCCTCCAAGGGGATGCTGCGGCTGCGCCGCGGCCGGGTCGTCTTCATCTCCTCGGTCGTCGGCCTGCTCGGCTCCGCCGGGCAGAGCAACTACGCCGCCTCGAAGGCGGGGCTCGTCGGTCTGGCCCGGTCCCTGGCCCGCGAGCTGGGGTCCCGAGGCATCACCTTCAACGTGGTCACGCCCGGTTTCGTCGAGACCGACATGACCGCTGAGCTGCCGCCCGACCTGCAGGAGACCTACCGCTCGCAGATCCCGCTGGGGCGGTTCGCGACCGCGGACGAGGTGGCCGGCGTCGTGCGCTTCCTCGCCAGCGACGAGGCGGCCTACGTGACCGGCGCTGTGGTGCCGGTGGACGGCGGACTGGGAATGGGGCACTGATGGGCATCCTGGACGGCAAGCGCATCCTCCTGACCGGTGTCCTGATGGAGACGTCGATCGCGTTCCACGTCGCCCGGGTCGCGCAGGAGCAGGGCGCCGAGCTGGTGCTCACCTCCTTCGGCCGGACCAGCCGGATCACGCAGACCATCGCGAAGCGGCTGCCCACGACACCACCGGTGATCGAGCTGGACGTGTCCAGCGCCGAGGACTTCGCCGCGCTGCCGGACCGGGTGCGTGAGCACGTCGACGGGCTCGACGGCGTCCTGCACTCGATCGGCTTCGCGCCCGAGGCGGCGTTGGGCGGCAACTTCCTCAACACCGAGTGGCCCGACGTCGCGACTGCGCTGCAGATCTCGGCGTACTCGCTCAAGGCGCTGGCCGTCGCCGCGCAGCCGCTGATGCCCGACGGCGGCTCGGTCGTCGGCCTCACCTTCGACGCGTCTCTGGCGTGGCCCAAGTACGACTGGATGGGCGTGGCCAAGGCGGCGTTCGAGTCGACGGCCCGCTACCTGGCCCGCGACCTCGGCCCGAAGAACGTCCGGGTCAACCTGGTCGCGGCCGGGCCGCTGCAGAGCACCGCGGCCAAGTCGATCCCCGGTTTCGACGAGCTCAAAGACGTGTGGACCACGCGCGCCCCGCTGGCCTGGGACATGCGCGACTTCGAGCCGGCCGCGAAGGCCTGCGTCGCGCTGCTGTCGGACTGGTTCCCGCGCACGACGGGGGAGATCGTGCACGTCGACGGCGGCGTGCACGCCATGGGCGCCTAGCCGGACCGGGGGTGGACGAGGTGCCTCACCCCGACGGTGCCGAGCCCGGCGACGTATACCGACGGCCGGCTCTCGTCGAGCTGCGGCTGCTCGACGGCGCCAACCTGTACTTCCCACGGCCCGCCGTCCGGCTCACCCTCGACGTGTCGGGCCTGCTCGCGCTGGACGCCGACCACGCCGCCGCCCTCGGCGCCGCACTGGGGCTGCCCGCCAGCCGCCCGGGGACTCCCGGGACGGCTCTGCGCCAGCGCTTCGCCCTGCGCGTCGTCACGACCGTCGTGCGCCGGGTGGCGCAGGGGAGCGGTACGACGCGGCTCGCGGTGCGGACCCGTCCGACGGGTGACCTGAACCGCGTGGTCGTGTCCTACCCGTGGCGGCACCGCATTCGGGCCCAGGCTCTCGGGCACGCCGTCGCGGGTGTTCTCGACGCACTCCCGTTGGCCGACGTCGACGGCGCCCTCGACGCCGCCGCCTTCCACGTCAGCCTTGCCGACCTCGGGGAGGCCGCGGCGACCCGCCGGCCGCACGTGCCCGTGGTGGCGGTCACCGGCACCAACGGCAAGACCACGACCTCGCGGCTGGTGGCCCGGATGGGTCGCTGCGCCGGGCTGATCGTCGGCTGGTCCTCCACCGACGGCGTGTATGTCGACGGCGAGCTGGTCGAGGCGGGGGACTACTCCGGCCCGAGCGGCGCGGGCCGGGTGCTGGACGACCCCCGCGTGCAGCTCGCCGTGACCGAGACCGCCCGCGGCGGCATCCTGCTGCGCGGGCTCGGCGTTGCCTTCAACGACGTGTCCGTGGTCACCAACGTCAGCGCGGACCACCTTGGCCTGCAAGGTGTCGAAACCGTAGACCAGCTCGCCGAGGTGAAGGCCGTCGTGACCCGGGTCACCCGGGCCACCGGATGGGTCGTGCTCAACGGCGACGACCCGCGCACCTTCGCGATGCGTCTCGGTGTACGCGCCCGGGTGTGCATCTTCTCCCGCGACCCGGACTCCCCGGCGCTGCGCACCGTGCTGTCCTCCGGCGGCCGGGCCGTCACGCTGCTCGACGGGATGCTCACCGTGCTGGACGCGGGTCGTGAGCCGGACCCGCTGGTCGCGGTGGTCGACGTCCCGATGACGCTGTCCGGCCTCTCGCACGTCAACGTCGAGAACGCCCTTGCGGCGACGGGCGCCGGGTTCGGTGTCGGCCTGCCGCGCGACGCCGTGGTCGACGCGCTGCGCACGTTCGCTCCCGGGCCGGACGACAACCCCGGACGGATGAACGTCTACGACATGGGCGCTGTCACCGTCGTGGTCGACCTGGCCCACAACGAGGCCGGGGTGACCGCCCTTGTCGAGGTGCTGACCGGCCTCCGGGCGCCGGGCGCCGCGGTGCGCCTGGTCATGGGGTCGCCCGGGGACCGGACCGATGACATCATCACCGGGATCGGGGAGCTTGCGGCCCGCGGCGCGGACCAGGTCGTCATCGCGCACAAGGAGCACTACCTGCGCGGCCGGGACCCCGACGAGCTCGCGGCGCTGCTGCGGGCCGGCGCCGCGGCGGTCGGTGTGACCGACGTCCCGGTCCACCCGACCGAGCTCGCCGGTCTACAGGCCTTGGTCGCCGATGCCGCGCCGGGCGACGTCGTGGGGCTGATGTGCCACGCCGAGCGCGGCGAGGTGGAGGCCTGGCTGCGAGACACGGGGGCCACCGTGAGCCGTCCCGAGCAGATCCGCGCCAAGGTGCTTGCGGCGCGAGGCGAGGCCGAGGTCGACGGCGCGCACGGTTCGGCCTAGGTTCACAAGCGGCGACGGCATCGACCGCCGGCCGGACCACAGGAGGCCAACCATGTTCGTTCAGGTCATCGAGGGACGCGTCAGCGACGCCGAGGCCGTGCATGCCGAGATGGACGGCTGGGTCCGCGGCCTGGCACCCGGGGCGAAGGGGTGGCTCGGCTCGACGGCGGGTGTCACGTCGTCCGGCCAGCTGATCGCAACCGCGCGCTTCGAGTCCGAGGAGGCCGCCCGGGCCAACAGCGACCGGCCCGAGCAGGGGGAGTGGTGGGCCCGGATGGAGGGTCTGTTCGTCGACGAGCCGTCGTTCCACGACAGCATCGCGGTCGACGCCGAGCTGCCGGGAGACCCGTCAGCCGCCAGCTTCGTCCAGGTCATGCGCGGCCGCACCAGCGACCACGAGAAGGTGCGCGAGATCATGTCGGCGCATGCCGACGAGCGAGCCAAGGCGCGTCCCGACGTCCTCGGGATGCTCGCCGTGTCGCACGCCGGTGGCGCGTACACGGTCGTCATCTACTTCACGTCGGAGGCCGAGGCGCGCGAGGGGGAGAAGCGCGAGATGCCCGCCGAGCTGCAGGAGCAGATGGCCGCAATGGCCGCTCTCGAGGTCGGCCAGCCGCGGTTCTACGACTTCAGCGAGCCGTGGATCTACTCGGCGTGACCTACTCGGGCTGATCTGAAGGTGCCGGCGACCCGGCCGGCAGCACGGGGGCATCCGGGTCGCCGACGGCCTCGCCGACGTGGGCGCCGGCCTGGGCCTGGTGCGACATCGTCTCGAGCTCGGCGAGGACGTCGGCGTGCTTGTCGACGCACAGCACGACGAGGTCGCCCGGGTTGGCCCGGGCCATCGCGTGATGCACCGCGGGGATCTCCTCGAGCACGATCTCGACCTGCTTGCACCGGGCCCCCCGGTCCATCGCCCCGCGGGCGCCCTCAGCGACCAGTTCCGCGACCACGCCGCGCTCGCGACCGCGCAGCGCGAGGTCCTCCCGGGCGATGAGGACGTCGAAGTGCTCGGCGGCGACCGCACCGAGCTCACGCATGTCCTCGTCGCGGCGGTCGCCCGCCGTGGCCACGACCCCGATGCGCTGGGGCTTGGCCAGCTCGGATGTCTGCTGCGCACTGGCCGCAAGCTGCTCGACGAAGTCACCGAGCATCCGCATCCCCGGCGCGTTGTGGCAGTAGTCGACGATGACGTTCGCGCCAGCCACGTCGATCTGGTTCAGCCGGCCAGGAGACAGGTAGTAGGACGTCGTGAACGTCCGCAGCCCCTGCCGGATGTCGTGCAGGTGGGCGCCGGCCGCGAAAGCCGCGCCGGCCGCCGCCAGCGAGTTCGCCACGTTCATCTTCGCCTTGCCGCCGAACGTGGCCGGCAGCAAATGGGTCCACGCCAGCGGCATCGTGCGTCGGCCCTGCCGCAGGACGATCATCACCCCCAGGTCGCTGCGCTCGAGGACGACTGCGCGGCCCCCGCGCCGGCAGTGGTCGTCGATCATCTCGGCGGTCTCGCTGCCCGCCTCGGCCATCGAGAACCACACGACCTCGCCCGAGCACTTCCGGCGCATGCCGCGGACCAGCTCGTCATCGGCGTTGAGCACCGCGAAGCCGTCGCGCGGCACGGCCTCGACGATGACGGCCTTGACCTGCGCCAGCTGGTCGAGGGTGTCGATGCCGCGCATCCCGAGGTGGTCGGGAGCGACGTTGAGCACGACCGCGACGTCGTTGCGTTGGTAGCCCAGGCCCTCGCGCAGGATGCCGCCGCGGGCGACCTCGAAGACGGCGAAGTCCACCCGCGGGTTCTGCAGCACCATCCGCGCGGACTTCGGTCCGCTGGCGTCGGCCCGGATCAGCAGCCGCTCGTCGATGACGATGCCGTCGGTGGAGGTCATGCCGACCTTGCGGCCCATGCCCTTGAAGATGTGCGCGATCATCCGGGACGTCGTGGTCTTGCCGTTGGTCCCGGTGACCGCGACGATCGGGATGCGGCTCGGCGTACCCGGCGGGAACAGCGAGTCAACGACCGGCTTGGCCACGAACTGGGCGTCACCGACGGTCGGGTGCGTATGCATCCGGAAGCCGGGCGCGGCGTTCACCTCGCAGATGGCGCCGCCCGTCTCGCGAACCGGCTCCGCGATGTCGGGGGAGATGAAGTCGATCCCGGCGACGTCCAGCCCGACGACTCGGGCGGCCTCCTCCGCGATCTCGATGTTGTCCGGGTGCGCCTCGAGCGTGCGGTCGATCGAGATGCCGCCGGTCGACATGTTCCCGGTCAGCGTGAGCTTGACCATGGTGCCCTCGGGAGGCACCCCGTCGATCGCCCAGCCCTGCTCGCGGATCAGGTCGACCGCTGCGTCGTCCACCTTGATCCGCGTCAGAACCTTCTCGTGGCCGACGCCGCGTCGCGGATCGGCGTTGGTCTCATCGACCAGCTCGCGCACCGTGCGGGTGCCGTCGCCGATGACGTGGGCGGGCACCCGCTCGGCCAGGGCCACGAGCTTCCCGCCGATGACGAGCACCCGGTAGTCCTTGCCGGTGATGAACGACTCCACGACGACCCAGCCGCGGCGGGACTCCTCCTGCGCGGTCGGGAAGGCGGCGCGTACCTCGTCGGCGTCCTGGAGGTCGAGCATCACCCCGCGGCCGTGGTTGCCGTCCAGCGGCTTGCACACCACCGGGTAGCCGATCCGGTTGGCTGCCCGGACCGCCTGGTCGGCCGTGCGCACCGACTCGGACCGGGGGACCGGCAGGCCCGCGGCCGCCAGCAGGCGGGTCGTCAGCTCCTTGTCGCCGGCGATGTCGACGGCCAGCGCCGACGTGTTCGACGTCATCGTCGCGCGGATCCGCTTCTGGTGGACGCCCTGACCGAGCTGCACGAGGGAGTGCTCGTTGAGTCGCAGCCACGGGATGTCCCGGGACACCGCCTCGTCGAGGATCGCCTGGGTCGAGGGGCCGAACGCGCTGCGCTCGGCCTGGAGCAGGAACGTCTCGAGCTCGGCAGCGAAGTCCAGGTCGGGCTCGGCGTGCACCAGGTGGTTGACGAGACGGACCGCCAGCGTGCCCGCGCGCAGGCCGACGGTCTCATCGACGTACCCGTAGACGATGTTGTACTGGCCGGTGACGCCGGTGCCCCGGGTCTTGCCGCGCCGGATGTCGTGGCCGGCCTCCTGCTCGAGCTGCAGGGCCACATGCTCGGCGACGTGCCCGAGCCAGGTGCCTTCCTTGAGGCGCTCCAGGAATCCGCCGCGGTGCCCGCGCGAGCAGGAGTGCCGAGCCAGCCCGGGAAGTGCCTCCATCAGCCCGTCGACGAATCCGGGGATGCTGTTGCTGGGGTGCTCCTCGAGGGAGCCGAGGTCGACGACCAGGTGGATGGCCGGCTCGTAGGACCAGATGTTGGGGCCGCGGTAGACGCGGGTCGAGAGGATCGTCAGGTCCGGGCTCGCCGTGCTCAACCGTCCTCCTCGGGCCGGCGCACCAGCTGGCCGGCCAGGTGCTCCTCCTGGAAGTCGACCAGAGCCCGCCGGGCCAGGTCGAACCGGGCCCCCGAGGGCAGCGTGTGGATCACGACACCAGACACCAGCAGGGGTGCCCCGAGCTCGGCGAGGTGGGCGTCGGTGACGGCCGCGGACCCGTCGGCCACGAAGACACAGCTCGCGCCGACGACCTCGAGCAAGTGCCCGCCCCGGATCACCGCGGCGGTGTCCTCGTCGACACCCAGCCCGAGCAGCCGGGGGGAGCGGGCCACCAGCGAGAGCAGCCGCCCGTAGCGGTTGCGCTGGCTGAAGTGCTGGTCGACGATCACGTCCGGCAGCAGGCCGAGCCCGGCGGCGGACCCAGTCACCCCTTGGCGTGGGGTGTCGTGCTCGTCGCCGAAGGCGATCATGTGCTCGCTCACCGCACTCGCACCGGCCGAGGTCCCCCCGACCACTGCGCCCTTCTGGTACGCCGAGCGGATCGCGTCGCCGAAGCGCGTCCCGCCGACGATCGCGGTGAGCTTGAGCTGGTTGCCGCCGGTCATGAAGATGGCGTCCACGTCGGCCAGCCGGTCTGCGAGGTCGGGGTCGTCGGCCTCCGCCCGGGAGGCGGGCCGCAGTGGGATGACCTTGCCCGCGCCGAGGTCGGTGAACACCCCGGCGTACGACTCGAGGATCTCCGGGCCGAGCGATGACGCCGTCGCGACGACGGCCACGCGGGCGCCCGCGCCGCCGGCGAGCTCGAGGAAGTGGCGCAGGACGTCACGCGTGCCGCTGCGGTCCTCGGCGCCACCGATCAGGCACAGCGTGCCCGCGGGCACCGGGCTCACTGCTCGCGCCACCACGTCCGCAGCGTAGAGGCCGCGGCCCGGCGGGGGCAGGATGGGCGCCATGGACACCGCCGACCGTGTCGTGGTGCCGGAGCGGCTGCTGGCCGTGGTCCGGCACGCCAAAGCCGAGAGTGGCGAGGAGGACGCCGACCACCATCGCGCGCTCACTGCCCGCGGGGTCACCGACGCCGCGGACGCCGGGCGCTGGCTCGCGAGCCGCCTGCAGGACCAGGGCCAGACCCTCGGCCGGGTCTGGGTGTCCTCGGCGGTGCGGGCCAGGTCCACGTGGGACGCCATGAGCGCGGAGCTGCCCGCACCGGCCGACCTCGTGGTCGACCGCGCGCTCTACAACGCCGGGGCTAGCGACGTCCTCGAGCGCCTCGGCGAGGACCTGCTCACGGGCGAAACGACCGGCGTGGCCGTCGTCGTCGGGCACAACCCGACGATGGAGCACGTGGTGCGGATCCTGACCGGTGACCTGCATGGTCTGCGGCCCTCTGCCGTGGCCCTCATCGAACTGGACGAGGACGGCGCCGGGAGCCTGATCGAGCGCTGGTCCCCGCACTAGGCGGGAACCGCGCCCAGCGAAGTGGCCCGGCCACCGGTGCGTCGCACGGCGCGCCGGCCGGGCGACGTCGAGTCGCGTCGCAGCACGGGTGGCCGTCACCGAGGCCTACCTGCACGTTGTCAGCCCGACGACGACCCAGCGGTCGTCCAGCGGCTGACGAGTCGCCGGCACCGCTGCTTCCGCAGTAATCGCTTCCGGCCGGCGGCCCCGGCCGGGCACACTCCGGGCCATGGACGTCGTGCACACGCTGCCTGCCTTCGTGCTCGCGGTGCTGCTGATCTCTGCGTCCCCCGGCCCGGCGATCGCGTTGATCCTGCGGCGTGCCGCGCTGCGTGGGTTCCGGGGCGCGGTCCCCACGGTGCTGGGCCTGGAGACCGGGCTTTACCTGTGGGCGTTGCTGGCCGCGGCCGGGCTCTCGGCGCTGGTGGCCGCGTCACAGGTCGGCTTCCTCGTGCTGCGGGTCGCCGGCGCCGTCGTGCTGGTGGTCCTCGGGCTGCGCTCGTGGCGTGCGGTGCTGCGCGACAGGCACGCACCAGCGGGCCAGGAGGTCGTGGCGCTCGACACCGGCGCCGACGGCACGAGCCGGCGGCGGGCGTTCGGCGAGGGCGTCATCGTCCAGCTGGCCAACCCGAAAGCGGCCGTCTTCATGGTGGCGTTCTATCCGCAGTTCGTGCCCGACGACCGACCGCTGTTCGCGACGACCGCCGTGCTGGCCCTGCTCCAGGTCACTCTCGAAACGGCGCTCTACCTCTCCCTGGCCGCGGGTGTCGCCAGGGCCGGCGGCTGGTTCCGCCGCCGCACTGTCCGTCGCCGGCTCGAGGCGGTCAGCGGCCCGGTCCTCGTCGCCCTCGGACTGCGGGTCGCGACGACGTCGTCCTGAGTGGCCAGACGGGCTGGCTCGACTGGACCCCCTTGGTCACGGGGCGCGGTGAGTCGTCCAAGCGTGTCCGTCCCAGTACTGCTGTCCCGACCCGCCTGGAGCCGGGTACCAACCGGGACCCGGCGCGATCCGCGGTTGAGGCACCGGCCCGGAGAACTGCGCCGACGGAAATTGCTGCGCGACGACAACCGTCGTCGAGCCAAACCCCCCGACAAGTTGGTGAGCCTGGCAGGCCATCACAAGCGCGGCGATCCAACCGATCACTGACCAGCCGAGGAAGAAGTTGAGGAGCCCGATCGCGGCTTGATTGGACCGTCCCCGGGCAGCGGCGACAGCCCACGGGAGCATGTACCCGAGTGTGAGCACTGCCAACGCGACGGCGATCAAGACCACGACCGTGTTCGGATCGCGTCGATCTGTCATCGGCTGGGGCCGAGCGACAGGTTGGCCAGTACTCAACCATCCAGTCGCTGCGGGCGGCGGGACGGAAGACGGGGCTGGTCCTGACCAGTCAGGTCGCGGCGCCGGCAAAGGTCGTGTGCTGTCCGAACCGAAGGCGTGGCTCATCCTGTAACTCCCCGTTTCCTGCGTACTTGCTGGCCCGCTCACTATGACGCCTAACGGTCTTCTGCCGATGGAATGTGGGAAATCGGCTCAGGTCGGTGGAGTCTCGATGTCGAGGCCCTCGGCCGCATCGGCTTCCTCGATCTCCTCGCGGGAGATCCCGAGCAGGAACAGGATCGCGTCCAGGTAGGGCACGTTGAGGGCCGCGTCCGCGGACGCGCGCACGACCGGCTTGGCGTTGTAGGCGATCCCGAGACCGGCCCGCGCCAACATGTCGAGGTCGTTCGCTCCGTCCCCGATCGCGACGGTCTGGGACACCGGTACGCCGGCCTCGCGGGCGAACCGCTCGAGCGCGGCCGCCTTGCCGGCCCGATCGACGACAGGCCCGACCAGCCCGCCGGTCAGCCGCCCGCCGACGATCTCGAGCGTGTTGGCTACGGCGTAGTCGATGCCGAGCTCGGCTACCAGCCCGTCGGTGACCTGGCTGAAGCCGCCGCTGACGACCGCCAGCTTGTAGTCCAGGCGTTTGAGGGTACGGACGAAGGTGCGTGCCCCGGGCGCCAGCTGCAGCCCGCGGCGCACCTCGTCGACGGCGGCAACGTCCAGCCCGGCCAGCAGGGCCACCCGAGCCCGCAGGGAGTCGGCGAAGTCGACCTCGCCGCGCATCGCCGCCTCGGTGACCCGGCGTACCTCGTCGGCGCAGCCGGCCGTCTCTGCGAGCATCTCGATGACCTCGCCCTGCACCAGGGTCGAGTCCACGTCGAGTACGACGAGACGTTTGGCCCGGCGGTGCAGGCCGGACCGCTCGACGGCGACATCGACGCCGAGCGAGGCGGCGGCCAACGCAAGCTGCTGGCGCAGGAGGCCCGGGTCGGCGCCGGACACCTCGAGCTGCACGCCGGTCACCGGGTAGTGCGCGATCCGCACGATGCGGTCGATGTTGCCGCCGTAGTCCGCGATGCAGCCGGCGATGCCGGCGACCGCCGCGGGCCGCAACGGGTGCCCGAGGACCGTGACATGGCTCCGGCCGCGGCGGTGCGGCCCTTCGTCGGCCGCGACCACCGCGACATCGACATCGACACCGAGCGGGCCGAGCGCCGACTCGATGGACCGCTGCACCCGGGCGTGGGCGCCGGCCGGTGCGCGGAGCAGTACGCCGAGGACGAGTCGGCCGCGGATCACCACCTGCTCGACGTCCAGCACGGTCGCGTCGACGCCGCCGAGGGAGTCGAACAGGCGGGAGGTGATGCCGGGGCGGTCGCGGCCGCTCACGGTGATGAGCAGCCCGTCGCCGCGCTCCGTGCCGTCCGCGCCCGTCATGTCGTCGTCGCCCCTCGCCTGGACCGCGCCCACGCTACTGTCGCGGCCGGGCGACAGCAGAGCGCGCCGCGCGGGACGAGACGGGAGCCGGGGAATGGACCTGGGACTGGCCGGCAAGGTCGCCGTCGTCACCGGATCGCGGACGGGGATCGGGCTGGCGGTGTGCCGGACGCTCGCCGCCGAGGGCATGCGCGTGGTCGGCGCCTCGCGCGGACCGGTGGAGCAGCAGATCGAGGGCGTCGAGCACCTCCGCAGCGACCTCACCGAGCTGGGCGCCGTCGAGGGTCTGGTCCAGCACACGGTCGAGCGCTATGGCTCGCTCTCGGTGCTCGTCAACAACGCCGGCACCGCCACCGTTCGGTCCGGGTCGGTGTCCGCCACGGACGAGGAATGGGCGGCACTGCTGGCCCTCAACCTGCAGGTCGCGGTGCGCGCGACCCGCGCCGCCTTGCCCCACCTGTGCGTCGAGGGTGGCGCCATCGCGAACATCTCGTCCATCAACGCGGTCGCACCCTCGGGCGACATCGCCGACTACAGCGCGTCCAAGGCCGCGCTCTGCTCGTTCGGCAAGTCGGTGGCGACGGAGTACGCCCCGCAGGGCGTTCGCGTGGTGAACGTGCTGCCGGGACCGGTGCGGACCGACCTCTGGATGGGACCCGGTGGGCCGGCGCAGACCTACGCGGCGCGATCCGCCGTCACACCCGAGGACATCGTGCGTGGCGCCGAGCAGGAGATCCCGCTCGGCCGGATGGCCGACCCGGCCGAGGTCGCCGAGGTCGTGGCGTTCCTCGTGTCGCCGAGGGCGTCCTACGTGACCGGAGTGGACCTGCTGGTGGACGGCGGCTGGTCGCCGATGCTCTGAGCCGTCAGACCGAGACGCGCTGGCCCTTGCCGACCACGGTGATGCCGCCGTCGGAGACGACGAAACCACGGGCTCGGTCGGCGTCGGGGTCGACACCGATGCTGGCGTGGTCCGGGACGACGACGTTCTTGTCCAGGATCGCGTTGCGTACGACGGCGTGCCGGCCCACGATGACGTTGTCCATCAGCACGCTGCCGGTCACCTCGGCCCAGGAGTGGACGTTCGTCCATGGCGAGAGGACCGACCCTTCCACCCGCGCGCCGGAGACCACGGCACCGCTGGACACGAAGGAGTTGATGGCCAGCCCCGTGCGCCCCTCCTCGTTGTGCACGAACTTGGCCGGCGGCAGCGGGTCGTGCGCCGTGTAGATCGGCCATTCCTTGTTGTAGAGGTTGAAGACGGGGTGCACTGCGATCAGGTCGGTGTGCGCCTCGTAGAAGGCGTCGAGCGTCCCGACGTCGCGCCAGTAGTCCTTGTCGCGCCCGGTCGAGCCCGGGACGTCGTTGTCCCGGAAGTCGTAGACGTGCGCCTGACCGCGCTCGACGAGCATCGGGATGATGTTTCCGCCCATGTCGTGCTTGCTGGCCGGATCCATGGCGTCGCGGCGCAAGGCATCGAGCAGTACGTCGGTGCGGAAGACGTAGTTGCCCATCGAGGCGTAGACCTGCTCAGGGTCGTCGGCCAGCCCGACGGCGTCGGAGGGCTTCTCCTTGAACGCCGCGATCAGCCGGCGGTCGTTGGCGGTCTCGATGACACCGAACTGGTCGGCGAGGGAGATCGGCTGCCGGATCGCCGCCACCGTCACCCCGGCTCCGGACTCCATGTGCGCAGCCACCATCTGGCTGGGGTCCATGCGGTAGATGTGGTCGGCGCCGAAGACGATGACGTGCTCGGGCTGCTCGTCACCGATGAGGTTCAGGCTCTGGTAGATCGCGTCCGCCGAGCCCGCGAACCACCGCGGCCCGAGCCGCTGCTGGGCAGGCACCGGGGTGATGTAGTTGCCGAGCATCGCCGACAGCCGCCAGGTGCTGGAGATGTGCCGGTCCAGGCTGTGCGACTTGTACTGGGTGAGCACGACCACCTTGCGATAGCCGGCGTTCACCAGGTTGGACAGCACGAAGTCGATCAGCCGGTAGATCCCGCCGAACGGCACCGCGGGCTTGGCCCGGTCGGCCGTGAGCGGCATCAGCCGCTTGCCCTCCCCGCCCGCCAGCACGATCGACAGCACGCGAGACGGCATGGTGCGCACGCTACCCCCGGCGGGACACAATCACGCCATGCGCGTCGACCTCCTTACCCGCGAGTACCCGCCCGAGGTGTACGGCGGAGCGGGCGTCCATGTGGAGTACCTCGCCCGCGAGCTGAGGCGGTTCACCGACCTGCGGGTCCACTGCATGGGCGCACCCCGGGACGAGCCCGGTGTGACGGCGTACGGCGTGCCCGAGACTCTCGCCGGCGCCAACCCCGCACTGCGGACTCTCGGCACCGATCTGGCGATGGTCGCCGGCTGCGAAGGCGCTGACCTCGTCCACTCCCACACCTGGTACGCCAACACGGCGGGGCACCTGGCCAGGCTGCTGTACGGGATCCCGCATGTGATGAGCGCGCACAGCCTCGAGCCGTTGCGCCCCTGGAAGGCGGAGCAGCTCGGCGGCGGCTACGCCCTCTCGTCGTGGGCCGAGCGGACCGCGGTCGAGGTCGCCGACGCGGTGATCGCGGTGTCCGCCGGCATGCGGGAGGACCTCCTGCGGTGCTACCCGGGGGTGGACGCGGGCCGGGTGCACGTCGTGCACAACGGGATCGACACCGAGGAGTACCAGCCCGACCCCGGCACCGACGTGCTGGATCGGATCGGGGTCGACCCGGGCCGCCCGTCGGTCGTCTTCGTCGGGCGGATCACCCGCCAGAAGGGGCTGCCGCACCTGCTACGGGCCGCGCTCTCGCTCGACCCGTCGGCACAGCTCGTGTTGCTCGCCGGGTCGCCGGACACCGAGGAGATCCTGGCCGAGGTCACCGTTCTGGTCGAGGAGCTGCGCCGCGACCGAGACGGCGTCGTCTGGGTGCAGGAGATGCTGCCGAAGCCCGACGTGATCCAGGTGCTCACCCACGCCACCGTCTTTGCCTGTCCGTCGGTCTACGAGCCGATGGGCATCGTCAACCTGGAGGCGATGGCCTGCGAGGTGCCGGTGGTAGCGACGGCGACGGGCGGCATCCCGGAGGTGGTGGCCGACGGCGAGACCGGGCTGCTGGTCCCGATCGAGCAGCTCGCGGACGGCAGCGGCACGCCGCTGGACACTGCCGGCTTCGAGGCCGATCTCGCCGCTGCGCTCTCGGCGGTCCTCGCGGACCCGGACCGGGCACGCGAGATGGGCCTGGCCGGCCGGCGCCGTGCGGTCGAGGCGTTCTCGTGGGCGGCGATCGCGACGCGGACCCTCGACCTCTATCGCAGTGTCGTCTGAGACCGGGGGTACCAACCGGTGAGCGCTCGCGGACCGACGGGTCGCGGGCCGGTGCGCCTGCGCATGCTGGGACCCCTGGTCGCCGTACGCGACGACGGGCCGGCGTCGGGGCGCGAGCTGGGCAGCCGTCGGGGCCGCCACCTGCTCGCCATGCTGCTCGTCGGACGCGGCGGACTGGTGCCCACCGACCGCCTCGCGGACCTGCTCTGGCCGGCCCGGCCCCCGGCCGATCCGATCGGCGGCGTCGCCACCCTGGCGAGCCGGCTGCGCGCCGTCCTGGGCGAGGACGTGATCGGAGGTGGCCGGTCGGCGTACGGCCTGGTCCGCGGCGGCCGGTGGACCACCGACCTGGACGCCGCGGCGGCACTCGCCGACGAGGCGGCAGTCCGGCTGGGCGCCGACGAGCCGGGGCTCGCTGCGTCCGCCGCGACCCAGGTGCTGGCGGACCTCGGCGGGCACCTCGGCCTCGACGACATCGGGGACCTGGGCGAGTCCGGCAGCACCGGCGAGGACGCCTGGCTGCGCCCGCTGCGCGAGGAGGTCCGGATGCTCCGCCGCCGGGCGACCCACCTCGCCGTCGCCGCCGGGCTGCGCACAGGGGCGCCGGGGAGCCTGCGCGAGCTCGCAGCCCGCGCCGTCGCGGCCGACCCGCTCGACGAGCAGGCGGCGCGGGACCTGATGACCGTCCTGCTGGCGACGGGGGAGCAGGCACAGGCCCTCCGGGTGTACGCCGATCTGGCCCGGGCCCTGCGCTCCGAGCTCGGTGCCGACCCGGCCCGCGAGACCCGCGACCTGCACCTCGCGCTGCTGCGCGGCGAGCCCGTCGGCCGTCCGGCTCCGTCCTCCCCGGCCGCCCCGGCGGCGCGGCCGCTGCTGGGCCGCACCGTCGAGGTCGACGCCGTCCGTACGGCCTGGTCGGACGCCGTCGCCGGCCGTCCGTCGCTCGTCGTCGTGACCGGACCGGGCGGCATCGGGAAGTCCCGCCTGCTCGTCGAGGTGACCGGCCTGGCGTCCGGCACCGGTGGCCTCGTCCTGAGTGCCCGCTGCCACGCCGCCGAGCGGTCCCTCTTCCTGCAGCCGGTGGCCGACGCGCTGCGCCCGGCGCTCGTTGCTCTCCCACCGCCGGAGCTCGACGACCTGCTCGGTACGGCGGACGAGGCCTGGCGGCTGCTGCTGCCCGAGCTGGCGGCCGCGCGGCCGGACCCCGGGCCGGCAGCCCACCTGCCGGCCGAGCTGGAGCGCCGGCGTGCCTACGAGACCGTGCGGCGGGTGCTGACCCGGCTGGCCCGCGGCCGGCCCGTGCTGCTCGCCCTCGACGACGCGCAGGACGCCGGGGTCGCCACCCTCGACCTGCTCGACCACCTGACTCGCCATCTCGGCCATGCACCGGTGCTCGTTGTCGTGGCGGCCCGGGAGGCGGAGGCCGACCCGTCCTTGTTCGCGACCGGCGAGCTGCGCCGCCGCATCGACCTGGGCGCGCTACCCGACTCGGCCGTGCACGCGATGGCCGCGGCCGCCGGGCAGGATGCGCACGCCGCCGCCATCGTCGAACGCACCCGCGGGCACGCGTTCAGCGTCGTCGAGATGCTGCGGGCGCTGGCCGCCGGCGAGCGCGGCGTCCCGGCGACGGTGCGCGAGGCTGTGCTGCAACGCGTCACGCGGTCCGGCGAGGACGCCGCGACCGTCCTGCAGGCGGCCAGCGTGCTCGGTCCGCGGGTCGACCCGCACCTCCTGGCTGGCCTGCTCGACCGGTCCGACCTCGACGTCGTGCACAGCTGCGAGGCCCTGGTCGGCCCCGCGCTGTTGGCCCGCACCGACACCGGCTACGAGTTCGCTAACGACCTCGTCCAGGAGGTCGTGTACGCCGAGCTCGCGCCCGCACTGCGGCTGGCGCACCACCGGCGCGCGGCCGACCTGCTCACCGGCGTACCGGAAGCCATGGCCGCGCACGCGGCGGCCCTCGGGGACGACGATCGGGCTGCTCGCGGGTGGCTGCTGGCCGGCCAGCAGGCACTGGACCGGGCAGCCACCGGTGACGCGGTCGTCCTGCTCACCAGCGCTCTCGCCGCCGCCGAGGCGGCCGGTGCGACGGACCTGCGGGTGCGGGTGCTCATTGCACGCGCCTCGGCGCTCGAGGCGCTCACTCGCTACGCCGAGGCGCTGGTCGACCTCGACCTGGCCCTCTCGCTGGCCGAGGCGACCGGTGACCGGC
>DATBDW010000093.1:0-3555 GCA_036269735.1 Actinomycetes bacterium | reverse complement strand
CGGGCCGGGCTGTCCAGCACCCGGTTGATCTCCTACCACTTCGCCGACAAGGGCGAGCTGATGGCGGCGGTGGCCGGGCACGTGGTCGACGCGATCGGGCGGTACGTCGGCGACCGGCTGGCCGCAGTCACGACCACCGCCGACGCGCTGGGCACCTACATCTCGGCCACCGTCGGCTTCGTCGACACCCACCGCGCGCAGATGACCGCGCTGCTCGAGATCGTCCTGGCCGGCGCGCTCACCTCCGACGCCGAGGACCCGACGGTCACCGCCGAGGGCTCGGGCGAACCTCGCGATCTCGGCTCGGCCCACCACGTCGAGGCGATCCTGCTCCGCGGCGTCGAGGCGGGCGAGTTCCGGGAGATGAATACGCACGTCGTTGGCATCGCGGTGCAGCGCGCCGTCGAGGGCCTGCCGTTCCTCCTTCGTACCGAGCCCGACCTCGACGTGGCGGCGTACGGCCGCGAGCTGGTCACCGTCTTCGACCTCGCCACCCGGCGGGCGTCGTGAGCTCACCAGCCTCGGCGCAGATCCGCCACGGCGCTGAGCGCGACGTCGACGAGACCGGGCGGGGAGAGGATCCCGCGGACGATGTCCAGTGCGCGGTCCCGGTCCGCATCCCGCGGGTCGGCCGCCTGAGCCGTCCAGCCGGACACGTCGTCCAGCGCGCGGGTGCACAGGTAGTAGGCGACGAGACGCGGATCGATGTCGACGTCGCCGTACCCGGCGAAGAACGCGGTCCGGTGGTCGTCGCCGACCGGTGCGAAGGCCAGCACGCCGCCGAGGACGAACATCAGGTCGCACTCCCGCGGCGCGAGCACGGCGTCGTCCCAGTCGACCAGCCACACCTCGCCGTTCTCGCCGACGAGCAGGTTGCCGACGTGCGGGTCGCCGTGACAGACGACGTGCTCGTGGGTGATCGGCCGCAGCGCCCCGGACAGCAGGCTGGCGTGGTGGCTCAACGCCGCGATGCGATCGGTGGCATCCCACCAGGCCTGCCGGACGGCCTCCGCTGTCTCGTCGGCCGGGGGGATGGCCAGCCGGGCAATGGTGGCCCGCACCTGCTCGGTGATCGCGTCGTGGGTGAGGTCGTCACACGGCAGCGCGGCGGCGAGATCGCCGGTGACGTCCGTCCCGTGCGTGGCACCGAGCAGCTCCCCGAAGGCTCGCCAGTGCGCATCGGTCAGGTCGACGTCGAGAGCCCGCTCCGCGACTGCCCACGGTGTGACGGTGAGCCGGCGGCCGAGGTGGTCGGCGACGAAGCCCCCGGGCCGGGTGGGCAGGGGGGCCAGGACGCCGACGATCCCCCTCGCGGCGAGGTGGGACGTGACGAGGTCGCCGGCCGGCGTCCCGCCGCCGGAGAGCTTCACGGCGTACGCCGCTCCGTCCGCCGCGACGGCGCGCCACAGGTCGGCCGCCACGTCGGCCCCGTGCCCGACCCGATCAACGTCGAGCAACTCCAGGCCGTAGTCGTCGCGCACCCAGCCGGTCAGCTGCTGGGTCGACGGGACGGCAGGCACCACTTAGCTCAACAGGGCCGGCGGGACTGTCAGGTCCTCGTGGGCGTAGAGCGCCGCGACCCGTTCCGGCTGGTCCTCGGCGCACACCTGCCCGAGGACGTCCAGGAGCTCGTCGTAGTCCGTTCCGGTCTGCCCTGCGTACGCCTCGGTCATCCGGCCCCACTCGTCCCACGGGAGGACCTCGACCTTGTTGAGGGCGGCGAGATCCTTGACCGCGTTGCCACGGATCTCGGCGGCACCCCAGTTGTCGGTGCCGAACACGCCGAACGTCGCCGGATCGGCGTCGCCCCGGCGGTAGGCCATCCAGGCCTCGCCGCCGGTGAGGAAGTCCTCGGGGGCCAGGTCGACGGGTCGTGGGATCACCGACCCGCCGAGCGCCTCGGAGTCGACGCGCACCCAGCGCTGGCTGCCGGGGAGCCGGTGCTCCGTGATCCAGTGGTCGAGCGCCTGGCCCGGCTGGAAGTAGGTCGCGAAGCCGCAGCGGACCCGGGCCGCGATCCCGGCCCGCCGCAGCAGCGCGCAGCTGAGCACCGCGTAGTGCCGGCAGGTCCCGACGACGCGGTCCTCGGGTTCACGGGGCACCGCCAGGGGAGCCGGGTCGAGGGCGAGCAACCGGCGTACCAGCTCGCTCACGGGCCGGATGTCCTTCTCCGCGAGGCGCTCCGGGGCCAGCCCGAGCGCGTCGGTGTCGGTGGGCTGGATGACGAGTGCCTGGACGGGACGGCAGATCTCCTCGGGGTCGCCGCCCGGGGCACCGAGGGCCCTCGGGTCGATGCCGTCGAACGCCGTGAACGGCCCAGGTGTCGTGTAGTCGATGGCCGCCGTCACGAGACGACAGCCTACGAAGCAGGTGTGCCTCGACACGGGCGACGCGAGCCCGGGGCGCCGGAATCCACTCGCCTGGCGTGGCCGGCGCGGCTACCGTCCGTGCCGTCGGGACCCGACGTCAGGACGTGAGGAGCGCTGGAGATGCGCCAACTGCTCGGACAGATCGCCGTACCTCATCCGAGCAACCCCAAGGCGGCCCGTCTCAGTGTCCAGCCAGTCCAGCCAGTCCACACCCAACTCCCCGATCCTCAACCTCGGGATCGTCGCGCACGTCGACGCCGGTAAGACCACGCTGACCGAACGTCTCCTCTTCGAGACGGGGGTCAGCACCCACGTCGGCCGGGTCGACCACGGTGACACGGTCACCGACTCCGACGCGGTCGAGCGTGCGCGCGGCATCACGATCCGCTCCGCGGTGGTCGCGTTCACCATCGGCGACACCCGCGTCAACCTCATCGACACGCCTGGCCACTCCGACTTCGTCGCGGAGGTGGAGCGTGCCCTCGCCGTGCTCGACGGCGCGGTGCTCGTCGTGTCCGCGGTCGAAGGAGTCCAGGCGCAGACGCGAGCGCTCATCCGCATCCTCGAACGGCTCCGGATCCCGTTCCTCGTCTTCGCGAACAAGATCGACCGGACCGGCGCCGACGTCGACGCGACGATGGCTGCACTGCGGGAGGCGCTCACGGGTGACGCGGTCGCGCTCACCCGACCGGTCGGCCTGGGCAGCCGGTCGGCGACCGTCGAACCAGTCGAAGAAGATGGTGGCGCCGACGTCCTCGAGGACCTGGTGGCACGACTGGCCGAGCACGACGACGAGGTGCTGCGGGGGTACGTCGACGGCGCGCAACCGCCCGCCTGGCGCGACGCGTCCGGCGCACTCGCCCGGCTCACCGCGTCGGGCACCATGCATCCGGTCTACGTCGGGTCGGCGCTGACCGGCGTCGGGGTCGGCGGCGTGATCGACGGGCTCACCCGCTACCTGCCGGCGACCCCTGCGCCGGCCGACGGGCCGTTGCACGCGAGTGTCTTCAAGATCGACCGGGACCGGGCCGGTCGCCAGGTTGCGGTCGCCCGCATCTTCTCCGGCACCCTGCGGACCCGGGACAACGTCGTCGTGCACCGGCGCTCTCGCGCGGGCACCGTCGTCGAGCGGCCGGGACGGACCACCGCGGTGCGGCCGTACGCGCGGGGTGGCGTCACCGCGGAC
>DATBDW010000092.1:0-13427 GCA_036269735.1 Actinomycetes bacterium | reverse complement strand
CTCGACATGCACCCGCTGGACGCGCGGGACCGCAAGCGCGAGGCGCAGTCCCAGCACGGCCTCGGCATGTGCAACATCACCAAGTGCTGCACCGAGGTCTGCCCCGAGGGCATCAAGATCACCGACAACGCGATCATCCCGATGAAGGAGCGCGTGGTCGACACGCAGTACGACCCGCTGGTCTGGCTGGGGTCGAAGATCCCGCGCCGGTCGACGATGGCCGCCCACCGCAGCCTCTCCTCGGGAGACACGACCGCGGCGGAATCGCAGGCTCGGGCGCGGCTGCAGGACAAGCCCGCGGACAGCGGCGCCCTCAAGACGCTGACCGAGTCGCTGCGGGCCCAAGGCCGGTTCGCCGAGGCCGCCGAGGTGAGCCGCAAACTCGTCGAGAACACCGGTCGATCACGGACCGGACGCCTCGACGCGATGACGTTGCACACCTGGACGCTGCTCTGCGCGGTGGAGTCGGGACAGCTCGCGCTCGACCGGGTCGAGGACGAGATCGCCGCCACACTCAGCGGGGCGCAACGGGCGGCCAGCACCGGGACCGTCCTCGAAGGCGCACATGCCCTGCACCAGCTGATCAACGGCCGGCTCGCCGAGGCCGCGGAACACGCCCGCGAGGCCATCGCCTGGGACCGAGACCGCTACACCCGCTCCGACGACCTCGTCACGTTGTCGGAGGCGTTGGCCGGGCTCGGGGAAGGCGACGAGGCGGCCTCCGCCCTCGGCGAGGCACAGGGGCTGTGGCCGGACAATCCCCGGCTGGCCGGTGTGCGGGCCAATCTCGCGGAGATGAACGTCGTCACCACATGACGTCGACCTGACGGAGGAAGCCATGCCCGAGGTCCTCGACCACGACGCGATCGACGCGGCGCTGGGGGCACTGCCCGGCTGGACCTACGACGGCGAGGCACTGGTCAAGCGCGCCGACGTACCCGACGACAGCCAGGACGCCATGGAGCGCAGCGTCGGTGCGATCGCCGACGCGCTCGACCACCACCCGGCCGTCACCCGCGAGCCGGACGCCCTCACGTTCCGCCTCTGGACCCACTCTGCGGGCGGCGTCACCGCGAAGGACGTCGACCTGGCCGCGCGCATCGACCAGGTTCTGACCGGTGCCCAGCCTGGCCGGGACGCCTGACCGACCCGCGGCCGGTCGACTGATCGTCATCGCGCCGACGGCGACGCGACACCTGCGCGCACCCCGTGCATTCACCCGGCCCGCGGACCGTGGGTGGCATGACAGCTCTCGTTGTCGCCTGGACCCGACTGCGGCATGCCACCGCCCGGGGTCGCCGGTGCACCTGCTGGATCTGCGCGCGTTGACGTCGCCCGGGTCGCGGGACCCGGGAAGTGGTCGCCGTCGGGCAACATGATTGCATCGGAAACATGTCCGACACCCTGAGCGCGAGCACCATCACGATGACCGGCAACGGGGGCGACGACGTGGAGGCCTACCTGGCCAGCCCCGAGGGCGACGATCCCCGCGGCGGCGTGGTCGTCATCCATCACCTGCCCGGCTACGACCGGGCCACCAAGGAGATGGTGCGGCGGTTCGCCGAGCTGGGGTACGACGCCGTGTGCCCCAACCTCTACTGGCGCCAGGCCCCTGGCGCGGCGCCGGACGACGCCGCCGCGACGGTGCGGGCTGCTGGGGGCATCTCCGACGAGCAGCTGGTCGTTGACGTGGCGGGCGCGGCGGCGTACCTGCGCGGGCTGTCGTCGTCCAACGGCAAGGTCGGTGTGATCGGCTACTGCTCCGGCGGGCGCCAGGCGGTGCTCGCCGGCCTCTCGACGGACGTCGACGCCGTCGTCGACTGCTACGGCGCGTACGTCACGGGCACGCCACGGGCCGACTTCCCCCTGAGGGTGACCAGCCTCGAGGACCGGCTCGGCGAGCTGCGCTGCCCGCTTCTCGGACTGTTCGGCAACGAGGACAAGACGCCGTCGCCCGAGCACGTCGACACCCTCGAGCGGTTGCTCACCGAGCATGGCAAGACCTTCGAGATCCACCGGTACGACGACGCCGGGCACGCGTTCTTCGCGGTGGACCGACCGGCGTACCGGCCGGCTGCCGCCAACGACGGCTGGGAGCGCATCGGTGCGTTCTACGGCACCTACCTGTCCGGCCTGCCGGGCCAGGAGGCCTGAGCCGATGTGCACCTACGCGACAGCTCGCTGCGCGGTCGACGGCAGTGCCAAGGGACCCGGCAGCGCCTGGTTCCACGTCACCGATGCCACCGTCTACTTCGACCACCCGGTGCACGCGATGGCAGAGCACACCCTGAACATCGACCTCGCCGACCCGGGCGCCGGCCCCGGGGCGCGGGTCGCCGTCGAGCTGACCGCCGAGTCGGCCCGGCGGCTGGTGGCTGCGATCCAGGAGGCGCTGGCCTCGGCGGAGACCGAGCTCACGGTCTGACGCGTATCCTGGGGTCAAGCCCGCAGCGTTCTCGGCCGATGCCGAGATGGGACGGTTTCTCATCAGATGGACCTCCCGGGCGTTAGGGCGCGCCCGAAACCGGGGCTACGGAGGGCTTTTGTGTCGGGCGACGAGGCGAGGCGCGCCGCCTACCTGACCGCCTACGAGCTGTTCGAGGCCGTCCAGAGCGAAGCGCACGCCGAAGCGCTGGCCCGGATCCCGCTCGCCCGCGAACGGGCCCGGCGCCAGGACTGGCCCGAGGTGGACCTCGTGCTCGCCGGAGCGGTCGCCGTCCACGACGTGTCCCGACCACCCTCGGGCGTGCCCCTGGCGCCGTCCGCCGTGACCCCGCTCGTCGAGCAGGCCGAGGCCGCAGGGTTGCCCGCCCTGCTCGCGGTCGCCCTCGGGCTGCGTGGGCTCGCCGCCGCTTCGACCGGCGACACCCGCGGCCTGATGTCCGACACCAGCCGGGCGATCGCTCTCCTCGACGACGAGCACCAGCCGCCTCTGGACCGGTGCACCGGTCTCGTCGTGGCCGCCGGGGTGTTCAACACGCTGCGGCTCTGGGAGCTGGTCGACTCGCTGTACGGCCGGGCGGGCGACCTCGGGCCGTCCTGCGACGTGCCGGCGATGGCCGCCGCGATCGGCGTCAACCGCGTACTCACCCGGGTCGAATGGGCCGTCGGCCTGCTCGAGAACGGCGACGAGGAGCAATGCCAGCTGCGGCTTCGGCAGGCCCTGGACGCGGTGCCCGACGCGCTGGCCCAGGCGCTGCCGCCGCTGTGGCGCCGCGACGTCGAGGCGCTGGGCATGGTCGCCGGCCTGCTCGCCGGTACGCCGGTCGCCGACGTCGCCGAGCAGCTGGCGATGGTCCGGGCGTCCCTCGAGGAGGACGGCGACATCGAGGTGCTGCCGCTGCTCGACGCCGCCGTCGCCTGGTCGCTGCGGCACTCGGGATCGACCGAGGCGGCCGTCGAGGTCGCGAACCGGCTGGAGCTCGTCTCCTCTGCGTCGTCGGGCGCCCGCAGCTTCCCGCTCTGGGTCCGCGCCCAGGTCCTCGCAGCCGCCGAGCCGTCGGCCGCCGTTCGCGCCCAGCAGGACCACGCGGCGATGCTGTCCCGACTGCGCTGGGAGTCTCGCCAAGCCGTGCTCGTCGCAGCCCAGGCCCAGATCGCGGCGGCTCGCCGGCAGGCCGAGCATGAAGGGCTCAGCCGGGCGGTGCGCACGGACCCGCTGACCGGCCTGGACAACCGGCGTACCTTCGACGCCTGGCTGGACCGGGGCGACTCGGCACCCCTCCCCCCGACCGCGCTCCTGCTGGTGGACCTCGACGACTTCAAGGCGGTCAACGACAACCACGGGCACGACTACGGCGACGAGGTGCTCCGGCGCCTCGGCCGCCTGCTCCTCGAGTCGGTACGCCCCGGCGACCTCGCCGTCCGGCTCGGCGGTGACGAGTTCGCCGTCCTGCTCTCCGGCGAGTCCCTGACCGCGGACGCCGCTCGGACGCGGGGCGGGGAGCTGCACAGCGCCATCTCGTCGGAGGCGTGGGGCGAGGTCTCGCACGGCCTCGTCGTCTCGGCGAGCATCGGGCTCGCGATCACCGACGGAGGCAGCGACGGCCCGGACGCCGCTGCCGTCTACCGAGCCGCCGATGCGGCCCTGTATGCCGCAAAGGGCGACGGAGGCGACGCCGTCGTCGTGGCTGCCGACCTCCAGCCCGGCGGGCTGACCGCGGTCGGACTGACCCGGCCTGCCCGGCGCTCCGCCCTGGGCTGACCTCGGTCGATCAGGGCGAGTCGCCTGACAAGTCGCTCAGTTGCGCCCTTGGAAGCGTTCGGGTGCTCCGCCGGGTTTCCCGATCGTGGCGCTGGGGTCGTATCGGACGTCGTCTCGCGCAGCCCGGCGGCTGATCCCCGCTGCCCTGATGCGTCGTTGTTGCCGACGCTCAAGTAGTTCCACGCTGGCGTGCCTGCCCTGATCCCTCAACCAGGCTCGGATCCGCATCCTGTCCCCTACGGTCTCGCGATCTTGGATGGCCCAGTCTCGAGTGTGCCGCCGCTCGCCCCCACCTTGGCTAGCCGCCGACGCCGCCGATCCCGCCGATGCCAGTCCCGTCGTTCTCCTCGTACACGTTGCGTTCCTTGCCGCACCGGCTGCACACGTCGTACCCGGCGTGTGGTCCGCCCATCTCTGGGTTGACCTCGTGCCGCCACCTGTGCCGTCCGAGATAGCAGGTCAATGCCTTCATGTCATGACTGTGCGCGCGGGTGCTTCTGCTGTCCAGGAGGGAAGTGTGGCCTGCCTGTCCTGGATTGATGCAGCGGACTAGACGTTGAAGCGGAACTGCGACCGGTGTGCTGGGCCGATCGCGGCGGGTGTATTTCCGCTGGTCAGACGGTTGAGTTGCCCTCATTGGCTGACGTCGACTGCCGCGTGCCGGCAACGCTCGTGTGCCCCATCGGTGCCCCGGAATGGGTCCCGACAGACCGCGAGGGCCAGTACCAGTGAACGCGCGATCAGCGGCTTCGGCCGTCCCTCAGTGGCGCGACAGCACGACCTCGACGAGCAGGCCGGGGTGATCCGTGGTGCCATGCATGTCGATGGCCGAGTGCGATCGCACCCCGTTACCCGGGCTCACCACAACATCCTGAAGAGCGCCGTCGTCGGTGCGCTGGTAGCCGCTCGGCAGGCATGACTGTGGGCGGGGTGAACCGCGAGCCGCGAGGTTGAGATCTGCGCCGAGGATGATCGGGTCCCCTCCGTCCCGGCGGCTGATCCTCGGCACCGCCGAGTTCAGCATGTATCGGCACTGGTCAAGCGCGATCGTCGTGCTGGTGCTGGCCGTGTGCGTGGTGCAGGCAGAGAACCGTGTGGCCAGATCGATGCACACCCAGACGCGTTCTTCCGGGTCGTGGGGGTCTTGAACCGGGTAGACGCCGCTGTACCTGCGGAAGCCGAGTGCGGGGGACGGAACCACAACCAGCACGCCGTCGCCGAACTGCTGGCCGTTCTGACAGCGAACCGGTGCCTGGCTGGGGCGGTCTTTCGCGGACATGAACGCCGAGGCAACCGCGGCGGCGGGGAAGGTGGCCGACATCGCCTGCTTGAGGACGCGTACGTCATCGCGGCACACCTCGTTGACGCTGACCATCTCCGGCTGGTCCTGGTGGATCAGTTCCACCGCCATGCTGACGGCACGGCCGCCGGAGTAGCACTCAGCGCGCCCGCTGTTGCAGAGGTTCATCTGCAACACGCGCACCGTTGTCTCGACCGGGCCGATCGTTGACCGGCTCATGCTGGTTGGGTCGCTCGCCGCGCGGTCGGCGGCGCAGCCCGCGAGACAGCCAACGAAGAACACCAGCAAGGACGCTACGGCGACAGCCGGCCGCGGGCCGCGCACAAGCCGAACGCGCATACCACCATCGAACCCGGCAGTTCCGCGGTGCGCAATCGATGCGGCCTAGCGTGAGAGGTGACGCGGGCAGCGGCGACAGCACCAGCGCCATCTCATCGGGTGGCCTCTCCGGAGTGCACGATCCGCTCGACAAGCCGTAGCAGCATTGGCATTCGCGGAGGAAGTCGCGCACCCGAAGCTGACCGGTCGCGCCTGCGCGGCGTGTGGCCTTCCTAGCGGGCACAAGCTACTCGCGACGATCATGTCCGCCTCGCTGGGCCAGACTCCCGCCGCACTTGCCCAGTTGGCGGCCGATACCTGCGCAAACGAGCCTGATCACACGTTGAAGCGGAACTCCACGACGTCGCCGTCGGCCATCCTGTAGTCCTTGCCCTCGATGCGCACCTTGCCGCGGGCCCTGGCCTCGCTCATCGAGCCGGCCTCGACCAGGTCGTCGTACGAGACGACCTCGGCCTTGATGAAGCCACGCTGGAAGTCGGTGTGGATGACGCCCGCCGCCTGAGGCGCGGTCGCGCCGACCGAGATGGTCCAGGCACGTGACTCCTTCGGCCCCGCGGTGAGGTAGGTCTGCAGTCCCAAGGTGCGGAAGCCGACATGGGCGAGCTGGTCGAGCCCGGACTCGTTCTGACCCAGCGACTGCAGCAGCTCGAGGGCCTCGTCGTCGGGCAGCTCGGCGAGCTCGGCCTCGGTCTTCGCGTCCAGGAAGATGGCTTCGGCCGGCGCCACGAGGGCACGCATCTCGTCCTTGAACGTGTCGTCGCTCAGCTCGTCCTCATCGACGTTGAACACGTAGAGGAACGGCTTCGCGGTGAGCAGATGCAGCTCGCGCAGGTCGGCCGGGTCGATGCCGGCCGTCGCCGCACCGGCGTACAGCGTGGTGCCGCCCTGCAGCAGCTCGTTCGCCTGCTGCGCAGCGGTCAGGGTCGCGGCCTTGCTCTTGTCCTTGACGAGCCGCGACTCCTTCTCCAGCCGCGGCAGCGCCTTCTCGAGGGTCTGCAGGTCCGCCAGGATCAGCTCGGTGTTGATGGTCTCGATGTCCGACTTCGGTGAGACCTCGCCGTCGACGTGGACGACGTTCGGGTCCCGGAAGGCGCGGATGACCTGGCAGATCGCGTCGCTCTCGCGGATGTTCGCGAGGAACTTGTTGCCCAGCCCCTCCCCCTCGCTTGCCCCACGCACGATCCCGGCGATGTCCACGAACGACACGGTGGCGGGCACGACCTTGGCGCTGCTGAACAGCCCGGACAGCACCGCGAGCCGCGGGTCGGGCACCCCAACGACGCCGACGTTCGGCTCGATGGTGGCGAACGGGTAGTTCGCGGCGAGCACGTCGTTCTTGGTCAGGGCGTTGAAGAGGGTCGACTTGCCGACGTTGGGCAGGCCGACGATCCCGATGGTGAGGCTCACAGGGTTCAAGGGTAGGGGCGAGCAGCGGGCCGCGCCGAATCCGCGGGCTCCTGGGCGGCACCCCGCGTCGACCGGCGCGTTGCGGCTGCCCCCGGCGACCCGGCTGGGGCCGCAACGCGCCAGTCGGCGACTCCTGCCGACACGCCTGGGCGCCGGTTGCCGGGTTGTGTCCGGGGTCCCCCGCACCCTGGGCGCATGGAGATCGTTCTGCTCGTCCTGGGCCTGCTGGTCGGCGCCGCGCTGGGCTGGCTGCTCGCCCGGTCGCACACCGGCGACGCCACAGCCGAGGCACGGCTGCTGCGCGAGCGGCTGGCCGTCGCCGACGCCGAGGCCGGCCGACGCGACGACCTGGTCGTCACGGTGGCGCCACTGCGCGACGCGCTGGGCAAGGTGGAGAGCCACCTGCGCGACCTCGAACAGGCCCGGGTGGGCGCTTACAGCACCCTGAGCGAGCAGGTACGGGCGATGGCGAGCACCGGTGAAGCGCTGCGGGACCAGACCGCGTCGCTGGTCACCGCGCTGCGTGCACCGCAGGCCCGCGGCCGGTGGGGCGAGATGCAGCTGCGACGGGTGGTCGAGCTGGCCGGCATGGTGGAGCACTGCGACTTCTCCGAACAGGAGAGCGTGACCGGCGACCTCGGCACCCAGCGGCCCGACCTCGTCGTGCGCCTCGGCGGCGGCAAGCAGGTCGTCGTCGACGCCAAGGTCTCGCTCGCCGCCTACCTCGACGCGGCCGAGTCCCGCGACCCTGACGTGATCGAGGCGCGGTTGCAGGCACATGCCCGTCACCTGCGCGAGCACGTGCGCGGGCTGGCGGCCAAGGAGTACTGGCGCGCGTTCGAGCCGACCCCGGAGTTCGTGGTCCTGTTCGTGCCCGGCGACGCGTTCCTCGCGCCGGCGCTGGAGCGAGACCCGCGGCTGCTGGACGATGCGATGGCGGCGCGGGTGTTCATCACGACGCCTACGACCCTCATCGCGCTGCTACGGACGGTGGCCTACTCATGGCAGCAGCAGGCCCTTACGGAGCACGCGCGGACGGTCTTCGAGCTCGGCCGCGAGCTCTACCGGCGGCTGAGCACGTTGGGCGAGCACGTCGGCAAGCTCGGCCGGACGTTGACCCGCTCGGTCGATGACTACAACTCGATGGTGGGCTCGCTCGAGCGCAGCGTGCTGGTCGAGGCCCGACGGATGGCCGAGCTGCAGGTCACCGACGCCGACCTTCCGACGCCGATCCCGCTGACGGCGACGACAAGGCCGCTCGGCGCGCCGGAGCTGCTCGAGCTCCCCGAGCCGGACGAGGACGGAGCCGGCCGGACCGTCCGGTCGGACCCGACCGACGCGCGACCGTTACGGTTCCTGCACACCGGTGGCGGCTGACCGGCGGCAGCTGGGCCCGGCGTACCCGGGCGTGTCCGGCCGCTGCCGGGGGGCGCTCGTCCTACCGTGGCGGGGTGACCACGACCACAGAAGGCAGCCCGGTGTCTGCAGCCGCAGATGCGACGGCAGCACCCACGGTGACGACGGAGGCACCCACGGGGCAGGCGACGACGACCGTCTCAGGCGGGCCGCCCGTCCTCGGCCCGGTGGTCGTCACAGCACCGGCCGTGCGCGGTCCCGGCCTGATCTCGCGGGCTCGCCGCGAGGGTGTCACCGGCCCCGCCGTCGTGGCCGCTGCTGCGGTGTTCGTCGCCCTCGGCGCGGCCGTCGACCTGCAACGTGACCGCACGCTCGGCGCCGGGACGACCGTTGCCCTGCTCCTCGCGGCGCTCGCGGCACCGGCAGTGGTCCGGTTCCGTTCGCTGCCCACCGCTCTGGTCCTGCCCCCGTTGCTCGTGGCCGCTGCCGCGACTGGGATCGCTGCGCTGGGCGGGCAGGACCGCGGCCGGCGCGAGCTCGTCCTCGACGTGGGCACCACGCTGGCGCTGCACGCACCGACCGTCTTCGTGGCCGCGGCGCTCTCGGTGCTCGTGCTGCTGGTGCGCGTGGGCGTCCGTATCGCCCGGGGCTGAGTGAAGGGCTCGCCCGTATCCCCCGAGGTCCTCGACCGCGTCACCACTCCGCGCGGCGAGCTCGTGCTGCGCCGCGTCGACGGCGAGTTCGAGGTCATCAGCAACGGCACCTTCCTGATGGACACCCGGGACGGGCGCTCCGAGCGCGCGCTGGTCCGCGCGGCGCTGGCCGCCCATCGGCGGCCCGCGGCCGCGCGCACCCTCGTAGTCGGCGGACTGGGGGTCGGTTTCTCACTGCTCGAGGCCGTGTCGGACCCCGACCTCGAACGCGTCGTCGTCGTCGAGATCGAGCCGGTGCTCGTCAGCTGGCATGCGACCCAGCTCGCCCACCTGACCGGCGCGGCGCTGGCCGACCCGCGGGTGCAGGTTGTCGTCGGCGACGTCGCCGCGCACCTTGCGGAGCACCCCGGTGGCTACGACGTCGTGTGCCTCGACGTCGACAACGGTCCCGACTGGACGGTCACGGAAACCAACGACGCGCTCTACTCCGCCGACGGGCTGGACCGCTGCGTGCAGGCCCTCGCGTCGGCTGGCGTGCTCGCGGTGTGGAGCGCGCGACCGGCGCCGAGGTACGCCGACCTGTTGGCCGGTCGGCTGGACGACGTGCAGGTCATCGAGGTCGAGACCTCGCTAGGCCGCGGTGATCCGGACGTGGTGTTCACCGGGGTACGCCGACCGGGGCTGAGCCCCGCGACGCCGTAGCTCACCGGAACCGCTAGGTGGGGGCGGCGGCTTCCTTAGCCCGCATGTCGCGGCGCAGCTCGGGCGGCAGGGCGAACAGCAGGCTCTCCTCCGCCGAGGAGACCTCCTCGACGTCGGTGAAGCCGCGCTCGGCCAGCCAGTCGAGGACCCCACGGACCAGGATCTCGGGCACCGATGCTCCGCTGGTCACGCCGACCAACGTCGCGCCGTCGACCCAGGCGTCGTCGAGCTCGGACGCCTTGTCGACCAGACGACTGTCCTTGGCTCCGGCCTCCTTGGCCACCTCGACGAGCCGCACCGAGTTCGAGGAGTTGGTCGACCCGACGACGATCACCAGGTCGGCACCGGCCGAGATCTCCTTCACCGCGACCTGGCGGTTCTGGGTGGCGTAGCAGATGTCGTCGCTCGGCGGGTCGAGCAGCGCCGGGAACCGCTCACGCAGTCGGCGTACCGTCTCGAGCGTCTCGTCGACGGACAGCGTCGTCTGCGAGAGCCATGCGACCTTCGACGGGTCGCGCACCTCGATCGACGCGACGTCGGCCGGCCCGTCGACGAGGTGGATGTGCTCGGGCGCCTCGCCGGTGGTGCCGACGACCTCCTCGTGGCCGTCGTGGCCGATGAGCAAGATGTCGTAGTCGTCGGCGGCGAACCGCTTGGCCTCGTGGTGCACCTTGGTCACCAGCGGGCAGGTCGCGTCGATCGTGTGCAGGCTGCGGGCTTCGGCCTGCTCGTGCACCTCGGGCGCGACGCCGTGCGCGGAGAAGACAACGGTCGCCCCCTCGGGCACCTCGTCGTTCTCCTCGACGAAGACCGCGCCGCGCTCCTGCAGGGTCTCGACCACGTGCTTGTTGTGGACGATCTGCTTGCGGACGTAGACCGGCGGCCCATAGGTGTCCAGCGCCTTCTCGACCGTGATGACGGCCCGATCGACGCCCGCGCAGTAGCCGCGAGGTGCCGCGAGCAGGACACGACCCGGGCTCTGCGACATACCTTCATGGTAGGTCGGCGACCTGGGGACGACCGAGCCGGTGCCTGGGGGGAGGCCGGATAGCCTGCCCGAGTGCCGCTGGAGACCACACCGGAGAACCCGGTCCCGGTACGCCGGGTCAGCCAGCTGATGGCGCAGTGGATCGGACAGCTCGGCTACGTGTGGGTCGAGGGCCAGGTCGCCCAGCTGTCGCGGCGGCCAGGCCAGCGGACCGCGTTCGTGACCCTGCGCGACCCCGCGGCGGACATGTCCCTGACCGTGACCTGCTCGGTGGCGCTGCTCGAGGGCCCGGGCGGCGGGATCGCGGAGGGCGCCACGGTTGTGGTGCACGCCCGACCGCAGTTCTACGCGACCCGAGGGACCCTCTCGCTGGCCGCGGACCAGGTCCGCCAGGTCGGTGTCGGCGAGCTGCTGGCCCGGCTCGAGCACCTGCGGCGGGTGCTCGCCGCCGAGGGCCTCTTCGCCGAGGACCGCAAGAAGCCGCTGCCGTTCCTGCCCGCCGTCGTCGGCGTCGTGTGCGGCCGCGCTTCTGCGGCCGAGAAGGACGTGGTCGAGAACGGCCGCCGTCGCTGGCCGGCGGTCCGCTTCCGGGTCGAGGAGGTCGCAGTCCAGGGGACGACAGCCGTGACCGAGGTCACTGAGGCCCTGCAACGGCTGGACGCCGACCCCGAGGTCGAGGTCATCGTCGTGACCCGCGGCGGCGGTTCTCTGGAGGACCTGCTGCCGTTCTCCAACGAGGCACTCGTCCGCGCCGTCGCCGCCTGCCGGACGCCGGTCGTGAGCGCGATCGGGCACGAGGTCGACACCCCTCTGCTCGACCTCGTCGCCGACGTCCGGGCATCGACACCCACGGATGCCGCCAAGCGGGTCGTGCCTGACGTCACGGAGGAGCTCGAGCGCGTCGGCCAGCTGCGCCGGCGTACCGGAGCCGCGATCGACGGCCTGCTGTCCCGCGAGCTGGCGGCCCTCGTGGCGATCCGCAGCCGCCCTGTCCTCGCCGACCCGCACAACCTGCTCACGCCGCGCGAGGAGGAGGTTCGTCGGCTGGTCGAGCGCTCGCGGCGGGTGCTCACCGCCGCTCTGGACCGGGCCGGAGACAACCTCTCCCACACCCGCGCCCGGGTCACAGCGCTCTCGCCCGCGGCGACGCTCGACCGCGGCTACGCGGTCCTGCAACGCCCCGACGGTCAGGTCGTCCGGCAGGCGGCGGACGTGGCCGGCGGGACGTTGCTTCGGGCCCGGCTCGCCGTCGGGGAGCTCGCCGTCGAGGTCCGCGACGAGGCGGCCGCGCACTCGTGAGCCCTAAGGTTGGCGCCGTGCCCGACGACCCGCGCCCGACCTACGAGCAGGCCCGCGAAGAGCTCGTCGAGGTGGTGCGCCGCCTCGAGACCGGTGCGGCGACCCTCGAGGAGTCCCTCGCGCTGTGGGAGCGCGGTGAGCAGCTCGCCGCCATCTGCCAGGAGTGGTTGGACGGCGCCCGGGCCCGGCTCGACGCGGCGGCCGCCCGCGACGGCGAAGCCGCCACCGACACCAGCGCCACCGGCTGAGCTCCCGAGCGGTCGGTCAGCCCCCGTAGCCCGTGTAGTCACCGCCGAAGCGCCCCGCAAGGTCCTGGATCGCCGCTTGGTGGGCTCGGAACGCCTCGGTCAGCGGAAGCACCACGTCCTCGACGCCGACGAACGTCGCAGGGCGGTCCGGCGTGGATGCGACGGCCGGGTTGCCGCCCGGCCAGCTGGACTCAACCGCCGTGCGGAACTGTGCCGCCGCCACCTCGTCAGGGAACCTCACCGTATGTGTGGTCGAACCCTCGGGCGCCGGCGGCTCGGCGTACTCGCCGAGGGCGTACCGGACCCGTTGGTTCAGCTCCGCGAGCGCCCGTCGCAGCTCGCCGAGACCAGCGCCTTCGGGGAGCAAGCCGGCCCGCACGAAGCGATCGCGGAAGCGACCGGCCAGCTCGACGTCGAGCACTTCCCCAAGCAGCTCTGCCTCGAGGATCGCCAACATTCCGATGACCGCGGACCCATCGAGCCGTGAAAGCGGTCGCTGTGCGGGTTCACTCGTCGTCGGAGACACCTCGCCAGGGTCGCGGAGGAGCCGCCACCGATCAAGACCCTGACCGGTCGGCGTCTCGTGGTCCGGGTGCGACCAGGGTCCGTCCCCGATGCGCAGCACCGGCCGCGGGCTGCATCGTGGACGTCGTAGCCCCACGAGGGAGCCGACCGGCGACCTTGCCGATGAGAGAGAACACGAGAACAGGACTGCACCGCCATGATGGACAACCTGCACCGAGGCCTCGCCCTGCACGGCCTGGTCCGCGCCCGGAACGACCGGGTGCTCGGCGGCGTCGTCGCCGGGCTCGGACGCCGGATCGGGCTCGAGCCGTGGCCGGCGCGACTGCTCTTCGTGATCGCCCTGCTCGTGCTGCCGGGCAGCCAGTTCCTCGTCTATCCGCTGCTGTGGATCGCGATGCCCAGCGAG
>DATBDW010000091.1:0-27073 GCA_036269735.1 Actinomycetes bacterium | reverse complement strand
GGCCGCGGGCCTCGCCGGTCGGCACCGAGAAGAACAGCGTGTTTGCGAGCGCCACCGCGACCATCGCGTCGCCGGCAGTGTTGACCCCGTGCAGCTCGATCAGCCGCCCCAGGCCCGACTCGCCCGCCCCGCCGGCGTGGGTCACCTGGCGTACCCGGCGGGCGAACCCGACCGCCCCGGTGCGCAGCGGGCGAGCCGCGTCCTGCGAGGCGCGGGAGGCCCGCGCCAGCCGCTCCCGCCGCGTCCCGACCACGCGCCCATCCTGCCGGGTCGCCGCGACAGAGGCCCACCGCAGGCTCGCCGGTTCGCCGCCGGCGCGGTCATGGGGGAGAATCCGCCTGTGCCGACGACCACGACCGAGACGAGTACGACGACAGCGGGGCCGGCGCGGCGCGCTGGAGCCGTCGACGCGGCCCTGGCGGGGGCCGTCGAGCTGGCCCGCGCCGCCGCCGTCGAGGTCGCCCTGCGGCCGGAGGACGTCGGTGACCACCTCGGTGTCGAGGTCGAGGAGGAGCGGGTGGCCACCCACCGGTTCGCGAGCGCCGACCCGGCGTACCGCGGCTGGCAGTGGGCCGTCACCGTGGCCCGCGTCCCGCGCGGGCGGACCGTCACGGTCGACGAGGCCGTGCTGCTCCCGGGCGACGGCGCGATGCTCGCCCAGGAGTGGGTGCCGTGGTCGCAGCGCCTGGCGCCGGGTGACCTCGGCGTCGGCGACCTGCTGCCGAGCGACCCCGACGACGAGCGCCTCGAGCCGGGCTACGCTGCGGTGCCGGACACGCGAGCCGAGCCGGCCGACGACGACACCGACCGGCTCGCGATCTGGGAGCTCGGTCTCGGCCGGCCCCGCGTCCTTTCGCCGATCGGCCGTGACGACGCCGTGGACCGGTGGTACTCCGGCGAGCACGGGCCGACCGCGCCGATCGCCGAGGCAGCCCCGGCGCCCTGCTCGACGTGTGGCTTCGTCGTCCCCATCGGCGGCTCCCTACGCCGGATGTTCGGTGTCTGCGCGAACGAGATGTCACCCAGCGACGGTCAGGTCGTGTCCTTCGACCACGGCTGCGGGGCGCACTCCGAGGTGCCGGCGCTGCCGCCGCCGGTCGACGTGACCGAGCCGGTCATCGACGAGCAGGGCTTCGACCTGCTCACCTTCGACGACGTCGACATCGAGGACGCGCCGAAGGACGCGGGGCCGGCCGAGAGCTGACCGTCGAGGTTTCTGACAACTCTGGGGCGACTAGCGTCGGGACGTGACGGGCGACGCTGACCCCTTCGGTACGGCGGAGTTGCGCCGCCGGGTCCTCGACGCGTGGGCGGCGTCACCGGCCCGGTTCCGCGAGGACTCCAACGCCGAGGAGGACCTGGTCCGCGGAGGCTACCGGGACCGGGTGGTCGTCGAGCTGGCGCAGAACGCCGCCGACGCCGCGACCCGCGCCGGCGAGCCCGGCCGGCTTCGCCTGACCCTGACCGGTGACGTGCTCGTGGCGTCGAACACCGGCGCGCCGCTGGATGCCGCCGGCGTCGAGTCCCTGTCCACGCTGCGCGCGTCGACCAAGCGCGACGCACCGACGTCGGTCGGCCGCTTCGGCGTCGGCTTCGCCGCCGTGCTTGCGGTCACCGACGATCCGGCGATCGGCTCGACGACCGGCGGCGTCGGCTGGCACGCGGTCGCCTCCGGCAAGCAGGCCGCCTCGCTGCCGGCACTGGCCGACGAGCTGGTTCGCCGCGGCGGGGCGGCGCCGGCGCTGCGCCTGCCATGGCCCGACAACCAGGCTCCGGAACCCGGCTACGTCACGACCGTGATCCTGCCGCTGCGCGACGACGCGGCGGTCGCCCTCGTGCGCGACCTTTTCGGCGATGTGGACGACGGGCTGGTGCTGGCCCTGCCCGCACTGGCCGAGGTCACGGTCGAGGTCGATGGGGTACGTCGGGTCGTGGCCCACGCCGAGCGCCGCTGGCGCGTCGTCCGGCGCTCGGGTGACGCCGCCCCGGAGCTGGTCGCCGACCGACCCCTGGAGGAACGCGACCGGCCCTGGTGGTCGCTTGCCTGGGCGCTCCCGACCGAGGGGCAGCCGGTGCCCGACGTCTTGCACGCCCCGACTCCCACCGACGAAGCGCTCGACCTGCCGGCGCTGCTGGTCGCGTCGTTCCCCCTGGACACCAGCCGCCGGCACGTCGCGCCCGGGCCGCTGACCGACGCGTTGGTCGGGCACGCCGCGGCGGCGTACGCCGAGCTGGCCGCCGGTGAGCCGGACCCGCTCGACCTCGTTCCCGAGCCCGTGCCGGTCGGCCGCCTCGACGGCCTGCTCCGGGTTGCGATCACCGAGGCGCTGGCCGCGGCCGCGCTGCTGACCTCGACCGACGGCACCAGGGTGGCTGCGCGGGACGCCGTCGCGGTCACCGGAGCCGACGGCGTCGTCCGCGACCTGCTCGCCGAGGCACTCGGCCCGCTCGTCCCCGACCACCGGGGGCTGGACCGGCTCGGTGGCCGGCGGGTGTCCCTCGCCGAGGCGGTCGAGTCGTTGGCCGCGCTCGACCGGCCGCCGTCGTGGTGGCACCAGCTCTACGCGGCACTCTCCGACGCGGGCGTCACCGACCACGAGGTGCTCGCGGTCCTGCCGGTGCCCCTCGCGGACGGGCGCCTCGTCCGCGGCCCCCGCCACGTCCTGCTCCCGGACCGTGACGTGGCCGCCGGCGTCGTGGGGCTCACCGACCTGCCGGGGCTCCGGTTGGCGCACCCGGAGGCGACGCACCCGCTGCTGCTGCGCGCCGGCGCGGCCGAGGCCGGACCGCGGATCCTGCTGGAGGCCGAACCGCTGCGCGCGGCGGTCGAGGCTGCCTTCGGCGAACCCGATCCGCTGGCACTCGCGGACCTCGTGCTCCCGTTGGCCGCGGCCGCCGTGCTGCGCCCCGGAGAGCTGCCGTGGCTGGCCGCGCTGCCACTGCCCGACGAGGACGGCGAGCCGGTGCGCGCGGACGAGCTCGTCGTACCAGGCGCGCCGCTCTCGCGGGTCGCCGACCTCGAGGCGGTCGGGCTGGTCGACCCGGAGCTGCTGGTCCGCTGGGCTGCGCCGCTGCTTGCCGCGGTCGGCGTGCTGCACACGTTCAGCGTCGTCGAGGTCGAGGACGTCGTCCTCGACCCGCTGACCGTCGACGAGCCGCTGGGCGGCTGGGCACAGCACATCGCCGAGGTCGCCGGCGGCGAGGTGCCCGACGAGCCCGACGAACGCGAGGGCCAGGACGACCTGCCGCCGACCGCGCGCTCGGTGCTCGTGGTCCCCGAGCTCGACGTCGTTGCCGTCGACCGGTGGCCCGAGGCGCTCCGGCTGCTCTCGGACGACCCGCGGCTGCTGGCCGCCGTGACGGCCCCCGTCCGGCTGCAGACCGGCGACGGCCGCTCGCTGCTGACGCCGTCGTACGCCGCCTGGTACCTGCGCCAGCACGCCCGGCTGGATGGGCGCCCGCTCACCGACCGGTGCCTGCCCGGCTCCGGCCTCGACGGGCTCTACGACGCCGTGGCGCCCGGCGACCTCGACGACGTGGACGCGGGCCTGCTGGCCGCCGCCGGGGTGCGCTCGGACCTGGGTGCCGTGCTCGCCGAGCCCGGCGGTGCCGACGACCTGCTGAGTCGCCTCGGCGACCCGGCACGAAGCGTCCCCGCGGGCACGCTGGCGGGGATCTGGGTCGGTCTGGCCGAGCTGCGGCTCGAACAGGTGCGCCCGCCGGAGCGGGTGCGGCTGCTGCCGGATCTCGTCGTCGACGCCGGGGAGGTCGTGGTGGTTGACCGGCCGGAGCAGCTGCAGGTGCTCGACCCGGGCGAGGCGCTCGTCGTCCCCCTGTCGGCGGCGGACCGGGTCGCGGCGCTGCTCGACCTGGACCTCGGCAGCGATGTCCTCGCCGAGCCGGATCTCGAGGGCGGCACGCGCCGGCAAGTCCCGGCCGGGCTCACGGAGGTGCTCGGGGCGAACCTGGCCGCGCAGTGGTGGGAGCACTCGTCGCTGGCGGTCGAGGGACGGGACGTCAGCTGGTGGCGCGATGTGCACGGCGCCGTACACGCGACCGGGCCGGACGGTCTGGCGCGGGGTCTCGCGGCGTCGACCGGACGCTGGTCGGCCCGGCTGGTCGTGGCCGCGCTGCTGCGCGCGCCGGGCCGGGCCGATGTGCTCGCCGCGGAGACCCGGCTCGAGGGCTGACCCGGATGGCTACCGGCCGTCCAGGTGCGCCATGCCGTCCATGTGCTCCATGCCGCCGCCACCGGCCGGTGTCGCCGCGAGGGCCGGGGTGGTGATCGCCAGGACCGCCAGGGCGCCGGCGAACACCAGCGCCACGAATCTCCCGACCCGCCTGCGACCGGCCGTGCGTTCGTCGCGAGCCGCGAGCCATGGCACCGCGATCAAGGCGCCGAAGACCACCAGTTCGAGGACGCCGCACAAGACGTCCGCCCGGCCGACGGCCTCGGCCTGGCCCGGCTCGGGCCCGATCGGCAGGCCGGTCGTGCGGGTCACGGCCCAGAGCACCACGATGGCGACGTTGCACCAGGCCGTCAGCAGTCGCCAGGGCGGGTTGTCCTTGGCCAGGGCCACCACCGCCCAGATGATCTGCGCGACCCCGACGGCGAGGAAGAAGGTGCCGTAGAGCCACCACTCGTCGAAGTGTTCCTGGACGACAGCCAGGTGGATCAGCCCGGCACCGAGCGAGGCGAACCCGGCCCAGCACCGGGCCACGTCTGCGCGGCCGAGCCCGGTCGTACGTCCCATGCTCCGACCGTAGACGGTGAGTCGGGCCGGAGAGGTCCGTTCGTCGCGGTCCGCCGAGGCCCCGCGCCGCGGACCGCGATGCCTACGGACCCTGCCGTCCAGCACCGTGCGGGCCCGGTGAGTGCGGCGTTTCGCCCCGCTCAGAGGTGGTTCGGCCCGACCTCTGCCGGTGGGCCGGCGAGTGCTTCCCTGCGCAGGGCCGACCGGCGCCGTCGTACCGTGCGGATCCCGACCAGCCCGAGGCCGACCCCCGCCACCGCGATCCACACCCAGTCGTCGTGCGCGCCCGGCCGGTGACCGAACAGACGGAGCACGAGGAGCACCACGAGCACGACGGCCCACGCGATCGTGCCGATCACGATCACGAGCACCGCGTCGGCCTCCACCGGCTCCGGAGGCGTACGGCGTGGCTCTGGCACGCGGCCAGGCTATGTCTGGCAGGCTGCCGCCCGTCGCCAGCCGCCCGATCCCCTCGAGGTCGCCATGTCCGGACAGCAGCAGACCACCAGCGACGCCACCCGCCCGAGCGGTACGGGGTCCGCCGCGAACAACGGGCTGGACCGGTTCTTCCGCATCACCGAGCGCGGTTCGACCCTCGGCACCGAGGTGCGCGGCGGCCTGGTCACCTTCTTCACGATGGCCTACATCGTCGTCCTCAACCCGCTCATCATCGGCACCGTCAAGGACGCCGACGGCAAGTTCCTCGGCGGTGGTCTGACACCGGACCTGGAGCTGGTCGCCGCGGCCACCGCGCTCGTCGCCGGGGTCATGACGATCCTGATGGGTGTGGTCGCGAACTTCCCCCTCGCGCTGGCCACCGGGCTCGGGCTGAACGCCTTCGTCGCGTTCTCCATCGCCTCGCAGATGAGCTGGGCCGACGCCATGGGCCTTGTCGTGATCGAGGGCCTGATCATCCTCGTCCTGGTCCTGACCGGCTTCCGAAAGGCGGTTTTCGACGCCGTACCGAGTGGGCTGAAGACCGCCATCAGTGTCGGCATCGGACTGTTCATCGCGTTCATCGGCCTGGTCGACGCCGGGGTCGTACGCCGCAACACGGACGCATCCGGCACCACGGTCCCCGTCGGGTTCGGCGCCAACGGTGAGCTGGCCGGCTGGCCGACGCTGGTCTTCGTGTTCGGCCTGCTCGCGATCATCGTGATGATGGTGCGCAAGGTGAAGGGCGCCATCCTGATCGGCATCCTCGCGGCCACCGTCCTCGCGGTCATCATCGAGTCGATCGCCAACATCGGGCCGAGCTTCATCGCACCCGGGAAGATCAACCCGCACGGCTGGGGGCTCAACGTCCCGAAGCTGCCCGACACCTGGGTATCGACCCCCGACTTCGGGCTGCTCGGTCACTTCAGCCTGCTGGGCTCGTGGAGCCGGATCGGGTTCGTGGCGGCCGCGCTGTTCGTCTTCACGCTGCTGCTCGCGGACTTCTTCGACACGATGGGCACGATGACCGCGATCGGCGCGGAGGCCGGGCTGCTCGACGAGACCGGTACGCCGGTCAACGCGCAACGCATCCTCATCGTCGACTCGATCGCGGCGGCGGCAGGTGGCGCCGCGTCGGTGTCGAGCAACACGTCGTACATCGAGTCGGCGTCCGGTGTCGGTGAGGGCGCGCGCACCGGCCTGGCCAGCGTCGTGACCGGCGTGCTGTTCCTGCTCGCGACCTTCTTCGCGCCGATCGTCGCGATCATCCCCTACGAGGCGGCCACGCCGGCCCTCGTCGTGGTGGGCTTCCTGATGATGATCCAGGTCAAGGGCATCGACTGGGACGACTGGGAGATCGCCATCCCGGCGTTCCTGACCATCGTGCTGATGCCGTTCACCTACTCGATCAGCGTCGGCATCGGCGCAGGCTTCGTGACCTACGTCGTCATCAAGGTCGCTCTCGGCAAGAGGTCGGCGATCCACCCCCTGCTGTGGATCGTGGCGGCGCTGTTCGTCGTCTACTTCGCGATCAACCCGCTGCAGCAGCTGCTCGGGGTGAACTAGCTCGCGCCGCCGTCGGAAGGTCCGGCGGGCTGCGGCAGACTGCCGTGGTGCGCTTCACGACCACGCTGCTCAGCAACGGGAAGACCGCGACCGGCATCGAGGTCCCCGCGGAGGTGATGATCGGCCTCGGCGGGTCGAAGAAGCCCGCAGTGACGGTCACGGTGAACGGCCACGCGTACCGCTCCACCGTTGCCACCGTGACCGGCCGGCCGATGGTCGGGGTGACCGCAGAGGTGCGCACCGGGGCGGAGGTGGCCGCCGGCGACCGGGTCGAGGTGGACATCGAGCTGGACACGGCGCCGCGCGAGGTCGACGTACCGCAGGACCTGGCAGCCGCACTCGCCGCCGACCCCGCCGCGGCCCGCCGGTTCGACTCGCTGTCCTACAGCAACAAGCGGAGGCACACGCTCCCGGTCGAAGGGGCGAAGACACCGGAGACGCAGGCCCGCCGGGTGGCCAAGGCGGTCGCGACCCTGCACGACGAGGCGGGGTGATCGCGCCGGGGGAGGACGCGGACCGCGGACGGACGGATGCCGCGCGCCCGCTGCACGGTGAACATGCGCTTCCCGTCGACCCCGACGTCGAGCGGGCGGCCACACCTGGCGTGACCTGGGACGTCCTCGCGGTCATCGCGGTCGGCGGTGCGCTCGGGAGCCTGGCGAGATGGGGGTTCGCCCAGGGGCTCGTGTCGGGTCCGGGCGGGTTCCCGTGGGCAACGTTCACCGAGAACGTCTCGGGCTCCCTCGCCCTCGGGGTCCTGATGGTCCTCGTCCAGGAGGTCTGGCCCGCCGACGGGCGGGCGAGGCTGTTGCGGCCGTTCGCCGGTGTCGGCGTACTGGGTGGCTGGACGACGTTCTCGACCTACGCCCTGGACGCGCGGGGGCTGCTGGCGGGCGGACACGGGGGTACGGCGACGGCGTACCTGGTCGGCTCGGTGCTCGCGGGGCTGCTCGCCGTGTGGGCGGGCATCGCGCTCACCGAGTCCCTCGTGCGGCGGGAGCCGGTGTGACCGTGCTGCTGGTGCTGCTCGGTGGCGCGGTCGGTGCGCCGGCCCGCTACCTGACCGACCTCGCGGTGCAGGGCCGCCACGGGGGCCGCTTCCCGTGGGGCACCTGGTCGGTCAACGTCGCCGGCAGCCTGGTGCTCGGCGTGACCGCCGGGGCCGTCTCGGCGGGCGGGGGGCCGGCGTGGGTCCTGACGGTGGTCGGCACGGGGTTCTGCGGTGCGCTGACGACCTTCTCGACGTTCGGTTTCGAGACGGTCCGCCTGCTGCAGGAGCGGTCCGCCCGGGCAGCGATCGGGAACGTGACGCTCAGCGTGGCCGCCGGGCTGGGCGCCTGCGCCCTCGGCTGGTGGATGGGGTCCGCGGTGGCGGGCTGACCGCGCCCCGCGCGGGTCGCCCGCGGCGGGTGATGCCCGGCCGCCCGGGCGCGGGCCAGTCTCAAGCCGGTGACACCGGGCGCCCGGCGCGGGCCGTCACGAGGTGCGCCGCGAGGAGGGAACTATGCCGCAGTTCTGGCAGACCGTCTTTCAGATCGTCATCGCGGTGCCGCTCATCGTGCTGTTCGGCTACGCAGCCTGGGACATCATCCGCCGCCCCGACGCGTCGGTGATGCTCAAGCTGGCCTGGTTGCTGGTCTGCTGCATCTTCCCGATCCTCGGGCCGCTGGTCTACCTCGTGCTCCGGCCGGCGGGAACCACTACGGCGCTGCAGCAGTCGGCTGCCCAGACCGCCGCCTCGGTCGGCAGCCTGGGGGAGCTGGCTGAGCTCCACGACCGGGGCAAGCTCACCGACTCGGAGTACCAGGTGGCGAAGGACCGCTACCTGGGCGCCGACGTGTCAGACGTCCGGCCCGCCTCGGTCAGCCAGCAGCGCGGCGGCCAACTGATGTGAACCGGATCCCCCACCCGGAGGATCCGGGTGGGGGATCCGGTAGGTCGGATCAGTCCGCCTCGGGGTCGACCTCGGCGGTGAGGATCGCTGCGGCGTCGGCGTTGAGCACGCGCGTCGCGAGGTCCTGGTAGTCGGTCATGCCCTGGCGCAGCCGCTCGATGACCTGGTCCTCGGCGATCGCGATGATGGCCGAGCCGCCCGGAGGCAGGCTCTCCCCGACCCGCTTGAGATCGGCATCGTCGAAGCCCTTGTCCCGCAGCTTGCCCCAGATCCCGCCGCCGGCCCCGCCGATAGCGGCGGAGACCAGGATGCTCGGCGGGAAGATCAGCCCGACCAGGCCGCCGGCGATCGCACCTCGTTTGGCCCACGTCTTGCCGCTCGGGTCGGCCGTCTCGTCGAACGAGACCTTGCCCTCCGCGCTCTTCACCACTGCGGCGGCGTCGACCAGCTCGAGCGTCCCGTCGCGGTCCATCGCGCGCAGCTTCTTCAGTGTCTCGCCGGCCTCGTCCTCGGTGGCGAACGACGCGACGAATACTTGAACAGATCCAGCCATGGTGACCTCCTTCTCGGTATTCGCGACGCTAGGCGGCCCGGCCCCGGACCGACGTCCCCCAGCACGGGTGAACCGGCCCGGGCCCGGCCTCGTTGAAGCAGGGGGGCTGCGCGCGCAGCCACCGGTCGTCGAGGAGGCGTCATGCGGACGAGGTCACGTGGAGTCGGGCTGGCGGGAGCCGGGGTAGCGGTGGCGGCGGTGGTGCTGGCGCTCGTGCTCCCGGCCGGCCCGGCCGGTGCAGCGGGTAGCACCTACCGACGTACCAACCTGGTCTCCGACGTCCCCGGCAGGGCGCAGGTCACCGATCCGAACCTGGTCAACGCCTGGGGTCTGAGCTACGGACCCGGCACTCCGGTCTGGGTCGCGGACAACGGCACCGGCAAGAGCACGCTGTACGCCGGCGGCGTCCACGGCAGCACGGAGACGGTGACACCGCTCGTGGTGACGATCCCGGGTGGCGCGCCGACCGGCACGGTGTTCAACCCGACGAGCGGTTTCGCCGTGCACAACGGAGCCGCCAGCGGGCCGGCGACGTTCCTCTTCGTCTCGGAGAGCGGTCACCTGACCGGCTGGAGCGCCTCGTCGTCGGGCACCTCTGCCCAGGACGCGGTGCTCCGCAAGGGGGCGGTCTGGAAGGGCCTGGCGCTCGGCCGGCCTGCGGCTGGCCCGCGGCTCTATGCCGCGAACTTCTCTGCGGGACGGATCGACGTGTTCGACTCGGCCTTCCACCCGGTCGCGACGGCCGGCATGTTCCGCGACCCGAACCTGCCGGCGCACTACGCGCCCTTCAACGTGATGGTGGCCGGCAGCCGGCTCTACGTCTCGTACGCGAAGCGGGCCGGCGGAGGTCCTGACGAGGTCGACGGCGCCGGCCTCGGCCGCGTCGACGTCTACACCCTCGGCGGCAGGCTGCTGCACCGGGTCCGGCACCACGGGAAGCTCGATGCGCCGTGGGGCATGACCATCGCACCGGCCGGCTTCGGCCGGTTCAGCGGCGACCTGCTCGTGGGCAACTTCGGTGACGGCCGGATCCACGCCTTCGGGGCACGCACGCTCGGCGGGCGCGGAACGGTCCGCAACGCCGCGGGGCACCCGATCCGCATCGACGGCCTGTGGGCCTTGACGCCGGGCAACGGCACGGAGGGCGGCAAGGATCAGGTGCTGTTCTCGGCCGGCCCGAACGACGAGTCGCACGGGCTGCTCGGCGTCCTGTCCCTCCGCTGACCGACGGGTCACGCCACCAGCGACCGACGGAGGGAGCACCGGCCGGTCCTCGCCCGCGGGGACCGGCCGGTCTGCCAGTCCGTCCCGGGTCAGGGTTTGCGGTCGGGCTCCTGCTGGGCGTTGTCCACGATCGCCCGGGCGATGTCGCGCACCTTGCGGTTGTCACGCTGGGACGCGGTGGAGAGCAGGGTGAACGCCTCCTCCGGGCTGCAGCCGCGCTCGGCCATTAGGATGCCCTTCGCCTGGTCGATGACCGGGCGAGTGGTCAGCGCGGCCTTGAGGTCCTCCACCTCGCTCTGGCACTCCTCGAGGTCGGTGTGCGACTCGGCGGGTGCCGAGGTGCCCTTCTGCGGCAGGAAGGTGGTCATCGTCTGTCTCCCAGGACACGTCGGGGCTCGCCCGGGCCCGGGCGCAGCCGAAGGCGGTCAGGCCCCCCGTGCTGGGATGTTCGTTCCCAGGTCGGCGGTGCCGCGAAACCTCGAGGGCGGCCGCAGGCCCGGGCTCAGCGGCGCTGCGCGCCGGTCGCCACGCGACTCTCGTAGAGCTCGGCCAGGGCGTCGAAGGCCGCCTTCGGCCCCCAGCCCGTCGGGTACCGCGCGCCGTTCACCTCGTCGAGCACCGCGACGAGCCCGTACGACGACACGTCAAGATCGCGGGCCGGGTCCCGTGGGCGGTGCCGGACCTCGTAGCCCGCGAAGCTGAACCAGAGCGCCGTGTCGACGCCCTCGGCTTCGAGCACCGGCAGCACTCGAGGAGGTAGCGCACCTGCTCCTGCTCGTCGCGCAGGTGCTCGCCGTCCAGCCGCGGCGGGTCGACGCCGCGGTCCACCACGGCCCAACCGGTGCCGCCGCGGTCGGCGGCACCGCGGTAGGTGGCGCAGCCGAACACCGCGCGGGCCGCGGCGACGATCGCCTGCTGGGTGTCGCGCCACCGCTCCAACCCGCGCTGCAGCTCGGCGCGCCGCGCCTGGTCGGCGAAGCTGGCCGGATCGGTCAGCACCGCGGCGCGCTGGGCCCCAGGTGTCCCCGGGAACGAACCCTCGCGCCGAGAGGGACAACTCGCAGCCGAGCACCAGGACCACCTCGGGCAGGTCCCCGTTGCCGGACCGGAGCTCCTCCGCGTCCGCGGCGTAGGTCGCGAGGCACGCCAGCAGCTCGCCGGCGTCGACGTCGACCGGGAACGGCGCGAGCCACAGCTCCAGCCCGGCGTCGATGGCCAGTCGCCCGGTCGTGCGGACCCGGTCCCGGTGGTTGCCGTAGACCCGCACGGCGTGTGCGTGCAGGTCGGTGCGGATGATCCCGAGCTCCCGGCGTACCTCGTCCTGCCTGTCCGAGCGGGCGGAGCGCCGCGGTCAGGTGCCGGTGAGTGCTCTGGCCGGACCGACCAGGGACTCCTGCAGGCGGCGCGCGGCGTCGAGGTGGTCGCCGGTCCAGATCATCCGGACCGCGGTGGCGGTGGAACGACCGTCGTCGGTGCGCAGGTCGGCGCGGATCGCGTCGACCAGGCGGCCGTCGGCGACCTTGTCGTGCGGGTCCGGGTCACGCACCGGGTTCTGCGCGGCGATGCTCGCCGCCAGGTCGTCGTACCACGTGTGTACGGCGGCGGCGTTGGCCACCAGCTCGGCGCGGGCGCCCGCGCGGTCGCCCGGCGCCTGCCCGTCCTCGCGCTCCCAGAGGTCCAGGACGGCGTCCGCGGAGAGGCGCAGACCGGCCACGCCGGAGACCAGCCCGCTGACCTCGGCGAGCGGCACCGGCTTGGCCCCGTGCTCGGCGAGGAAGGCGCGGAAGGCGTCGTCGAGCCGGTGCGATGCCGCAGCCGACCGGGCCGCCTCGGCGGTGGGCGGTGGGAGGGCGGTGGCTGTCGCGTCGCAGCGGACCATGCCGAACTCGACGGCGCGGGAGAGGTAGTCCGAGCTCTCGGTGTAGGCCTCGGACAGCGCGAGGTTGAGGGCCGCACTCGCGCCGCGCGGCCAGAACAGCAGGCCGACGAGGAGGCTGACGGCGCAGCCGAGGGCGACGTCCTCGACCCGGACGATCCCGACCTGCCAACCCGACGGCGCGATGATGTTGAACAGGATCACCAGCACGAGGGTGAAGCCGGCCTGGCCGGCCGCGAACGAGATGACCGAGGGCGCCGCGCCGGCGACCAGGATGGCGATCGGGAGCAGCACCCACAGGACCGTGCTGTCGGTGCCGATCGGCATCAGCAGCAGCGCGCCGAGTGCGACTCCGACGAGGGTGCCCGCCAGGCCGCGCAACGCGTTCTGGCCGGTGCTCAGCGCGTTGGAGCGCAGCACGGACAGGGTGCCGAGGACGACCCAGAACGAGTGCTGGACGCCGGTCAGGTTGGCGACCAGCACGGCGATACCCAGGCCGGCGGCGCCGCGCAGGCTGTTGTGCAGCCACACCGAGTGCCGATCCACGTGCGCGGCCGCGCGCTCCTGCGCGGCCGACAGGGTGCTCGGGAGCCCTCGGGGCTGGCGGCCGAGGAGGCGTTCGGGCCAGCTGCGTCGCTCCGCGGCGGCGGTCAGGTCTGCGGTCCGCCCGACGAGCGATACGGCGAAGGCGAGCTCCTGGGCCCGGAAGCTGGGGTCCAGCGAGGTCAGGAACTCGCCGATCTGCGCGTCGGCGGGCTCACCGTCCGCCGGTGCGCCGTGGGCGCCCGGCGTCTGGAACCGGCGTACCGGAAGGTCATGGGTGGCGCGGTGCTCCATCAGGCTCAGGCTCGCGTCGAGCTCGTCGAGGGAGGACCGCAGTGGCTCGGGGCTGGCGTGGTCGCGCTCGAGCAGGTCGGCCGAGCGGTCGAGCACCACGGCGGCCGCCGACCGCACGGTGCACGCGGCACGGTCCACGGGCACCCCCGGTGCGTGGTGATCCGCCTGGGCCACGATCGCTTCCAGCCAGGTCAGCTGGTCCACGAGGCGGACCACGGTGCGCGTTGCGGTGCTCAGGCCCGTCGGCCGGTACGGCGTCGCGAGGAACGTCCGGCGCAGTTCCTTGACGGCATGGTCAGCCGCGGTGACGGTGATCCGGTGCTGCTCGTCGGTCGGTGCGTCGGGTGCGCCCAACCGGCGCGCTACGTCGGCGCGCAGCCGTGCGGCGAGCGCGTGGGACCCGGCGACTGCGGCACCGCGCAGCGGGTCGCGCACCGGGGCGGGCCACAGCAGGACGGCCGCGGGGACCGCCACGGCCGAGGCCAGCAGCCAGCCGGCCAGCCGGTCCGGGATCGCGGACGCGGGGGCGGTCAACGACACCGGCAGGATGAACGCGAGCAGCAGCGAGGTCGTCGCGCCGGCGAGCACCGAGCTCACGACGCCGGCGAAGATGACTGCGAAACCGACGACAGCCATCGAGGCGGCGGCCAGCCACGCGTTGCGCGACGCGAGGGTGCCGACGACGACGAAGACTGCGCCCACGCCCGCGAGCGCGATGGAGGACAGGACGCGGTCGGCGATCGGGCCGCCGAAGTCGACGAGCAGCAGCATCGCGAACGAGCCGAACGCGGCGAAGGTGGCGAGGTCGGCGTTGTCGAGGACCTCGGTGCCGATCGCGAACATCGTCGGCATGACGATCGCGGCGCGAGCGGCCCGGCGCAGCGCCGCGAGGTCAGGGTCGCGGGCGCGCAACCAGACCAGCGGGATCATGCCTCGTGCCCTTCCGGCCGGACGGTACGACGAGCGGTGCCGGGCACATCTTCCGCCCCAGGACGCCCGCTGCGGAAGTCTCGAACACTGGCCGGAATGGTCCCGGCTAGGTCACCGAGGGCAGACTTCGCTCCATGAGCGGGCAGGGCTGGCGCGGCGTCATGGGCGAGTCGGTGGCTGCAGCCCTGGGCCAGGAGCAGCGGTCCGACCCGGTGCTACCGGGCACAGGAGGGCCGGCCGGCAATGCGCGCCTGACGGCCTGGACCGGCCTCGTGCTGCTCGTGCTCTTCGTTGCTGAGCTCGTCACCCTCCTTGACGTTCGCGGCCTGATCCGGTGGCACCTCGCGCTGGGCGTGATCCTGGTGCCGCCGGCACTGCTGAAGACGGGAAGCACAGGCTGGCGGATCCTGCGCTACTACCGGGGCGACCGGGCCTACCGGCAGGCCGGGCCGCCGCCACTCGTGCTCCGGGTCCTGGGTCCGTTGGTCGTGCTCGGGTCGTTGACCCTGCTCGGCAGCGGGGTCGCCTTGGTATGGCTCGGCGACCATCGGTCGCGCGAGTCGTTGTTCACCGTCGTCGGGCAGCGCGTCGACGTGCTGACGGTGCACCAGGTGTCGTTCGTGCTGTGGGCGGTCGTGACGGGGCTGCACGTGCTCGGCCGGCTCCTGCTCGCCGCACGCACCGTGGCCCGGGGTCCTGGCGCCGTCCCCGGACCGGTCGCCCGGGGTGCATTGGTGGTGGGCTCGCTCGTGGTCGCGGCGCTCTGCGCCGTCCTCGTGCTCGCCCACCCCGGCGGCTGGACCAGCCAGGACCGGTTCGGCGGGCACGACGACGGCCGGCCGCCCGGCGCCGCGCGCCCGCCGGCTGAGCCGCGATGATGGCTCGGTGACTGGTCGCGTTCTGGTTGTCGAGGACGACCACGAGCTGCGCGGCGTGGTGGCCAAGGGACTGCGGCGGGCCGGGTTCGAGGTGACCACGGCCTCGGACGGAGCCAGCGCCCTGCGGACCGCGGAGGGCACGTCGTTCGACGCGGTCGTGCTCGACATCGGGCTGCCGGACGCGGACGGCCGCGACGTGTGCCAGGCCCTGCGCGCCGCGGGAACGACCGCGCCGGTGGTCTTCCTCACCGCCCGCGGCGGCGTGACCGACCGCCTGTCCGGCTTCGCCGCGGGTGGCGACGACTACCTGGCCAAGCCGTTCCATCTGGCCGAGCTGGTCGCCCGGCTGGAGGTCGCCATCCGGCGCACCGCTGCCAGCGCCGAGGATCCCGCGACCGGCGACCTGCGCGTCGACCCGGCCAGCCACGAGCTGATCGGGCCGGCGGACTCGGCGCCGCTGTCGCCCACCGAGTTCCGGCTGCTCGCGCGGCTGCTGGCCGAACCGCGCGGCGTCGTACGGAGGAACGAGCTGGTCGCCGCGGCGTGGGCGCACGGGTCGATGGTGGCGGACAACACGTTGGACCAGTACGTCGCCAAGCTCCGTCGCAAGCTGGCCGACGTCGGCACGAGCCAGACGATCGGCACCGTTCGAGGCGTCGGGTACCGGGTCTCGTGAGACGGCCCGGGGCGTTGCGCAACCGGCTCGCCGTGGTGGCCGTGCTGACCACGGGCGCGTGGGTGCTTGTCCTGACGGTGCTGTTCAACGTGTTGCTCACCGCTCAGCTCTCGGGGCAGGTCGACGGTGTGCTGCGCGCGCGGGCCGCGGCCGTGGACTCGACCGTCCGCGTCGGCCCGACGGGCGCGGTCACCATGTCGGAGCCGGCCAACGACGAGGCGCTCGACGCCGGCGTCTGGGTCTTCGAGGGGAGTCGCCCGATCGAGTCACCGCAGGCGTCCCCAGCGGCCCATGCGCTGGCCAGGGACATGGCCCGGCGGGCGGTCCGCGACTTCCGGGAGCCACCCGGCAGCGACGTCCGGCTGTTCTCCCGGCCCATCACCAAGGACGGCGCGAAACACGGCACCATCGTCGTCGAGACCAGCCTGGCGCCGTACCACCGGACGTCGAGGGCCGCCCTGGTGGGTTCGGTGGCGCTGGCGCTGCTGATGGTGGCCGGTGCGTTCTTCGCCACCCGTGAGGTCGTACGACGGGCGCTCGCGCCCGTGTCGGAGATGGCGGACCAGGCCGCGCAGTGGAGCGCGCACGACGTGCAGCACAGGTTCGGGGACGCGCCACGGCCCGAGGAGCTGCGCCATCTCGCGGCCACGCTGGATGTCGTGCTCGACCGGATCGGGACCGTCCTGCGGCACGAGCAGCAGCTGGCCGGGGAGCTCTCGCACGAGCTGCGCACTCCGCTCGCGGTGATTGCCGGCGAGGCGGACCTGCTGCACGGCTCCGCCGGTGAGAACGCCGACGAGCGGGAGCGCGGTCTCGAGGTGATCGACGCGACCGTCGAGCGGATGATCTCGCTGCTGGACGACCTGCTGGCCCAGGCCGCGCAGGTGATCACCGAGGCGCCCGGCAGCTGCCGCGTCGAACCGGTCGCGCGCACCGTGCTGGACGCGGTCGCCATAGACGACTGGTCGCCGCGCGGGGCAGTGGACGTTCCCGCGGACCTGCAGGCGGGTGTCACAGCTGACGTGCTGACGCGCATCCTCACGCCGCTTGTCGGGAACGCCGCCCGGTACGCCGCGACGACGGTGACGGTCTCAGGCGACCGGGGTACCGCGGGCGTGCGCGTCCGCGTGCACGACGACGGGCCGGGCGTACCACCCAGGTTCCACGATGCCGTGTTCGAGCCCGGCGCCCGCGCCGACCCCGACGATGACCACCCCGGCGCCGGTCTCGGGCTGGCGCTCGCTCGCCGGCTGGCCCGGGCTGCCGGCGGGGACATCACCCTGGAGGACGCAGCCGGCAACGGGTCCGGAGCGACGTTCGCCGTCGTCCTGCCGCCCGGATAGGGGACTGCAGGACGACGGCGGTGCAGAGGTACGCCGGCCCGGCGCCCTCGCGCGTCGGTCAGGCGGCGAGCTGCTCGTCCTCCTCGCCGCGGACAACCCCGGTCGGTCGACCGGCGTCACCGAGAGGAACACGACCAGAACCAAGATCGCGATCAGGAACAGGGCGCCGGTCACGGTCCTGCCATGCAGCGCGCCGCCTCGGCCGTTGAGTCCTTGCGGCTTGATTCACGGTTGCCGTCAGAGCCGGCGTTGGAGGAGGGACGGTGGCCTATCGCCGTCGACAGCTGCGGGTCGTCGGTGACTGGTGACTAAAGCGCTGACTGGCGCGTTGCGGCTGGCCGCAGCGCCGTCAGGCCAGCCGCAACCCGCCAGTGGACGCAGGGGCGCGGCGCTGGTCTCACATCCCGGACCGATCGACGCCTTCAGGGCTTGCGGGAAAGCAGCCGACGAGGGTGAGGCCCCTCCCTCCTCCGAAGGCGCCCTGACCCCCAGCCAGCCCTGGCGCCGATGCAGTCCCCCTCGGCCCATTCCAATCTCTTTTCCTTGCTTTCCAACCGCGCAGCGGGGCCACGTCGCTTTGGCACCAGCCGGCCAGGGAAGAGATCGGGCATAACGTTCGTTAGCAGAAGTAATGAGTTATCCTGAAGCATGCCGACCATGACCCGCACCGCAGAGCTCGCCAGCTCCATGCGGGTCTCGGTGATGCGGCTCTCCCGGCGGCTGCGCGTCGAGCGCGCCGACCACGGGCTGACCCTCACCCAGATCTCGGTCCTCGCCACCCTGGACCGCCACGGACCGCTGACGCCGCGCGAGCTCGCCCAGCACGAGCGGGTCCAGCCGCCGTCCATGACCCGCACCCTCGCGGGGCTCGAGGAACGCGCGCTGATCGTCCGTACGCCGCACGCGAGCGACGGTCGCCAGCACCTGATCTCCCTCGCCACCCCGGCCGTCGCGCTGCTGCGCGAGGACCGCCGCCGCCGCGACGCGTGGCTGGCGCAGCGTCTCGCCGACCTGACCCAGGCGGAGCGTGACGTGCTGCGTGCCGCGGCCCCCATCATCGACCGCATCACCAGCGCATGAGCCCGACGTTCACTGCCCTGAGGAACCGCAACTACCGGCTCTACGCCACGGGCGGCGTCGTCTCGAACACCGGCACCTGGATGCAGCGCGTCGCCCAGGACTGGCTGGTCCTGCAGCTCTCGGGTCACAACGGTGTCGCGCTCGGCATCACGACCGGCCTTCAGTTCCTGCCGATGCTGGTCCTCGCGCCGTTCGCGGGCACCATCGCCGACCGCTACCCCAAGCGCAACGTCCTGATGGTCACCCAGACCTGGATGGCGACCATGGGCGCGATCCTCGGTGTGCTCGACCTCACCGGGGTCGTGCAGGTCTGGCACGTCTATCTGCTGGCGTTGATGTTCGGCATCGGCGCGTCCTTCGACGCCCCGGCGCGGCAGTCCTTCGTCATCGAGATGGTGGGTCGCGAGGACCTCACCAATGCCGTGGGCCTCAACAGCGCGTCGTTCAACCTCGGCCGGGTCGTGGGCCCGTCCCTGGCCGGCTTCCTCATCGTGCTCGTCGGCACCGCACCGGTGTTCCTCATCAACGCGGCCTCGTTCCTCGCGATCATCTTCGCGCTCACCAAGATGCGGGTAGCCGACCTACGCCCGGTCCCACGTACTCCCCGAGGACCGGGTCAGATCCGCGAGGGCGCTCGCTACCTGTGGGGTCGGCCCGACCTGATGATGATCCTCGTCGTCGTGTTCTTCGTCGGGACCTTCGGGCTCAACTTCCAGATGACGTCGGCACTGATGGCCACCCAGGTGTTCCACAAGGGCGCGGGGGAGTACGGCGTGCTCGGTTCCGTCCTCGCCATCGGCTCCCTGTCCGGTGCGCTGATCGCCGCTCGCCGCGCCAGGCCGAGACTGCGCCTGGTCGTCGGGGGAGCCCTCGTGTTCGGCATCATCGAGATCTGCGCCGGGCTGATGCCGACATACCTGAGCTTCATGGCCCTGCTGATCCCGCTCGGGCTCGCGCAGATGACCATGCTCAACTCAGCGAACTCCACGATGCAGCTGGCCGTCGACCCCATGATGCGCGGCCGGGTGATGGCGCTCTACATGGCCGTGCTTGGCGGTGGCACGCCGATCGGTGCCCCGATCATCGGCTGGCTGGCACAGACGTTCGGCGCCCGTTGGGGCCTGCTCGCCGGGGGCATCATCTCGGCACTCGCCGCGATCATCGCCGGGCTGGTCCTCGCGCGGCGCGAGGGTGTCGTGCTGCGCGACGAGCTGCAGATCGCCTGGGCATCCTGGCTGCACGAGGACCGGGACGACCCGGCCATCGAAGTCGAGGTCGAGGAAGCCGGGGAACGGGTCCAGCAGGCCTGAGCCACCGGTGCGGGGCAGATTCCGTCTGGCGCCGGTCGGTGCCAGCGGACAGGATGACGGCATGACGACCAGCCCCACCAGCCAGACCGGCCCGACCACTGCGACCAGCGCTGCCACCGGGCGTACCGCCGAGCAGTACGCCCTCTACCTCGCGGCGCTGCGGGGCGACAGCGACCGCATGCTCGACGTCGTCACCGACCTCCAGGCGCCGGTGCCGACCTGCCCGGGGTGGACCGTGCGCGACGCGCTCGTGCACACCGGCTCGGTCTTCAGCCACAAGGTGGCCTGCATGCGGCTGCCCGAGGGTCCCCAGCAGGAGTCCGACTGGGACCAGGGTCCCGCCGAGGGAGCCGACCTGGACACCGTGCGCAGCTGGTTCCGGGAACGTCGCGACGAGCTCGTGGAGCAGCTCGAGACGCGCGGCCCCGACGCACCGGCGTACACGTGGTACGACGGCGACCAGACCGTCGGGTTCTGGTACCGCCGGATGGCCCAGGAGGTCGCCGTGCACCGGGTCGACGTCGAGAGCGGCACCGGCATGCAGTCGCCCGTCGGTCACGACCTCGCGGTCGACGGCATCGACGAGGTGCTCGACTGGTTCCTGCGCTTCCAGGCCGACGACGTCGGGCCGGACGGACCCGGCAGCGGCACCGTCGCCGTCCGTACCGGCGACCACATCTGGCGGGTCACCCTCAACCCCGACGACATCGACCTGTCCCGCGAGCCCGGTCCGTCCGACGCGCTCGTGACCGGCGAGGCGTCCGAGCTCTACCTGTGGCTGTGGGGCCGCCGCCCCGACGACGCCGTTCGGGTCGAGGGTGACGCGGACCTGCTGGCCGGCTTCCGCGCCCGGCTCCAGGTCGTGACGCAGTAGGGGCGCTGATGCCGGCGTACGACGTCGTCGTCGCCGGCCTCGGCGGTGTCGGCAGCGCCGCGGCCGCCCACCTCGCGGGTCGCGGACTGCGCACGCTCGGACTCGACCCGCGCACGGCTGCGCACAGCGAGGGCGCCAGCCACGGCGAGAGCCGGATCGTGCGCCAGGTCTACTTCGAGGGCGCGACCTACGTGCCGCTGCTGCGGCGCACCTACGAGCTCTGGGCCGACCTCGCCGAGCCCGACGGCACGCCACTGGTACGCACCACGGGAGGGCTCTTCCTCGGCAGCCCGGACACCCGGGTCTTCGCCGGCAGCCTGGCCACCGCGCGAGCGTGGGACCTCGAGCACGAGGTGCTGTCCGCGACCGACGTGGCCCGGCGGTTCCCGGCGTTACGGCCACCGCCCGACGTCGATGCGATCTGGGAACCCGCCGCCGGCACGGTGCGGCCGGAGAGCGCAGTCCTCGCACACCTGCGGCGCGCAGCCGCGAGCGGCGCCGAGCTGTGCCACGACGAGGCGGTCACCGGTTGGGAGGCGACTGCGGACGGGGTGCGGGTCACAACCGGCAGGGGAGTGGTCGAAGCCGGGGCGCTCGTGCTCGCACCCGGGCGCTGGACCCCTGACCTGCTGCAGCTCGACCTGCCGCTCGCCATCGAGCGTCGTGTGCAGCACTGGTTCGCCCCGGAGTCGGTGGCGGACTTCCTGCCGGGTCGACTCCCGGTGTGGATCTGGGACCGGGCCGACGGCACGTCGCTGTACGGGGTGCCCTCGCAGAACGGCGTCGACGTCAAGGCCGCGGTGCACTTCTCGACGCTGCGCGAGCCCGCCGAGTGGTCGGTCGACGAGGTCGCGGCGACGCTGGCCGAGCTCGCCCCGACTCTCGGTCGCCGCCACGTCCGCGCGGCGCCCTGCTGGTACACCCTCACGCCGGACCAGGACTTCGTCGTCGGTCCGCACCCTGCAGCGCCGCGGGTCCTGCTGGCCTGCGGGTTCTCGGGGCACGGCTTCAAGTTCACGCCGGTGCTCGGCGAGGTGCTGGCCGACCTCGTCACCGGGGGCGACAGCAGGTTCGACCTGTCCACCTTCGACCCGACCCGGTTCGCGGTCACGATGACGTGAGGCTGTTCGTCGCCTTGCGGCCGCCGCCTGACGCGATGCAGCACGCGGCCGTGGCCGTTGACGCGGTGCGGGCCGCGCACGGTGGACCGCGCTGGGTCCCGGCGGAGCGGTGGCACCTCACGCTGGCCTTCTACGGCGAGGTCGCCGAGCGCGACGTGGACCGCACCGCGCGGCGGGTCGGCCGGGCGGTCGCCGGCGGTCGGCCGATGGACCTCGCCCTGGCCGGCGCTGGCTCGTTCGGGCGCCGGGCGCTGTGGCTCGGAGTCACCGGCGGCGCCGAGGACAGTGCCGGCGCGGCCGGGAAGGACATCGACAGCATCGCCCGGCTGCGGATGCTGGCCCGGGCGCTGTCCCGCGAGCCGCACCCGCGCGCCTACCGGCCGCACCTGACGATCGCCCGGCTGCGCGCCGACACGGACCCGGCCGCCGCCGATGCTGCGGTTGCGGCGCTGGCGGGCTACGCAGGTCCCACATGGCCGGCCACCGAGGTCCACCTCGTGCACTCGCAGCTGGGGGGCAGCAACGGGCCGGCGTACGACGACCTCGAGACGTGGACCTTGCCGCGGGCCGCCTCCGCGGACCGGTCGTAGGGTCGGCGGGTGGACCCCCGGACCAGGCGGCGCATCGTGCTCGGCGCACTGGTCCTGCTCGTCCTCATCGTGGCCGCCAACGCCCTCCTCTGACCCGCGCCGGCGTACTCGCGCCAGCGACCGGGCACCGGGCCGCTGACCGGCTGCTACCAGGCGTAGGCCTCCGGCGCGGGGCCACCGGGACCGGGGAAGATGTCGTCCAGCCGGGACCGCTCGTCCCGGTTGAGCCGGATCTTCAGGGCTCGTTGCGCGCCTTCGAGCTGCTCGATGGTCCGCGGCCCGATGATCGGTGCGGTGACGGCGGGCTGGTGCAGCAGCCAGGCCAGAGCGACGTCGGCAGGGTGCTCTCCGAACTCGTCGCAGAAGTCCTCCCAGGCCTTGATGGCCTTGCGGTTCTCCTTGAGCCCGTCCTTGGCCCGGCCGGCGAGCCGGCGCTTTCCCTGCTCGGTCTTGCGGATGATGCCGCCGAGCAGGCCGCCGTGCAGCGGCGACCACGGGATCACACCGAGGCCGTAGTCGAGGCACGCCGGCAGCACCTCCAGCTCGACGTCGCGGGTCAGCAGGTTGTAGATGGACTGCTCGCTCACCAGCCCGGTCGAGCCGCGCCGGCGCGCGGCCTCCATGCCTTTCGCGATGTGCCAGCCCGCGTGGTTGGACGAGCCGACGTACAGCACCTTGCCCTGCTGCTTGAGGATGTCGAACGCCTCCCAGATCTCGTCCCACGGCGTGTCCCGGTCGACGTGGTGCATCTGGTAGAGGTCGATGTAGTCGGTCTGGAGACGCCGCAGCGACGCGTCGCAGGCCTTGCGGATGTTGCGCGCGGACAGGAACGTGTCGTTGGGCCAGTCACTCATCGACCCGTAGAGCTTGGTCGCGATGACGGTCTTGTCGCGCCGACCGCCGCCCTGGGCGAACCATCGGCCCACGATCTGCTCGGTGATGCCCTCGCCCTTCTTCCAGCCGTAGACGTTCGCGCTGTCGAAGAAGTTGATGCCGGCGTCGAGGGCGGCGTCCATGATCGTGTGCGAGTCCTCCTCGGAGGTCTCGGGACCGAAGTTCATGGTGCCCAGGCACAGCCGGCTGACGGACAGGCCACTGCGGCCGAGGTGCGTGTATTCCATGTCAGGCTCCTGCCTCGCGGCGCTGCTTCTCAACCCTGCCGAGGGAGGTTGTCCCTAGGGTCGACGGGTGCAGGACCACCTCGCGGGGCAGCAGTTCGCCACGGTACGCCGGCAGGCCTGGGCGACCCGCGTAGTGTTCGCCGCCAACGGCGGGCTGTTCGCGACCTGGGTGTCCCGGTTGCCCGCCGTCAAGGACGAGCTGGGGGCCGACGAGCGCGGTCTGGGCTTTGCCCTGCTCTTCGTCGCGGTCGGGTCCTTGATCGCGATGCCGCTCTCCGGACGGCTGGTCGCCTGGGCCGGAGCCCGCACGGTCATGACGGTGTGCATCGTCGTCTGCGCCGTGTCCTACCCCTGCCTGGCGCTGGCTCCCAACCTTGCGGTGCTCGCGGCGGTCCTCTTCGTCGTCGGCGCCGGTGTCGGCGTGTGGGACGTCGCCATGAACGTCTCGGGGCACGAGGTCGAGCGCGCCGCGGGCCGCGACCTGATGCCGGGCTTCCACGCCGGATGGAGCATCGGCACCGTGGTCGGTGCCGGCATCGGTGCCCTGGCCGCGCGAGCAGGGATCGGCCCAGCCACCCACTTCACCGTCGTCTGCACGGTCGTCGGCGTCGGCGCCCTGGTCGCGGTCCGTGCCATGCCGGACGGGCGAGGAGAGCCGGCCACGGCCGACTCGGGCGACGACGCGAGCGGGGAGCGTCATCTGGCGTCCCCCGTCGGCCCGCTGATCCGCGACCCCCGGCTGCTGGCCCTCGGGCTGATGACGTTCTGCGCCGCCTGGGCCGAGGGCTCGGCCAACGACTGGCTCGCCCTGTTGTTGCGCGACGAGCGGGACGCGTCCGGTGCGGCCGCGGCGGCCGGCTTCGCGCTGTTCGCGGTCGCGATGACGGCCGGCCGGCTCGCCGGGACCTCGGCAGTCGTCCGGTGGGGCCGGGTCCGCACCCTGCGGCTCGGCGCGGGGTGCGCGGCGGTGGGTGTCGCCGTACTGCTGCTCATTCCCACCCTCGCGGCCGGGTACGTCGGTGCCCTGCTCTGGGGGCTCGGCGTCTCGGTGGGTTTCCCGCTCGCGATGACCGCGGCGGGCGAGACACCCGGTCGCGGGCCCTCGGCGATCGCGACCGTCGCCACGATCGCCTACGCCGGGTTCCTCGTCGGCCCGCCGCTGATCGGTTCGCTGGCGCACGCGGTCGGCCTCGACGACGCACTGTGGGTGGTCGTCCTGCTCGCCGCGGGGATGCTCGCCCTCGCCGGGAGCGCCCGGGACCCACGCGGCCCCCGAGGTTGAGCCCGCATCGGCGTACCGACCTCGTGGCAGGGACACTGGAGGCGTGCCCGAAGACCTCGACGGCGCGCTGCGCGCGTTGCGCCCCCTGCTGCTCGACCCGGACCGGCTGGTCCGGGCGGTCGCGGCCGGGCGGCGCCGCTCCGGCGCGCCAGAGTGGCGACGGGTCGAGGTCCGACCGGTCGACCTCAAGGCCGGCCGGCACCTGCAGGTCGTCGCGTACGACGACCGGGCGGCCACCACGAGCAACCAGGCCTACGGAGACCCGGCCGAGGCGGAGGTCGACGCGCTGCTCGCGCAGCCGTTCGGCAACTGGCACGTACAGACGACCGCCGAGACGGTCCAGCTACGGGTCACCAAGAAGGGGCTGGCCCAGGTGCACCGCGCGGCCGGGGGCGGCGAGCAGGCGACCGGCCACGACCGGGCGGCCCGACACCTGATCGACCCCAGCGACCCACTGTTCACGGTGCTCGGCGCGAACGCGTCCAAGCGCCGTCAGGTCGACGCATTCCTCCGGGTGCTCGACGGCGCGCTGACCGAAGCACAACTGCCCGACGACCGGCCGTTGCGGGTGGTGGACCTCGGCTGCGGGAACGCCTACCTCACCTTCGCTGCCTACCGCTTCCTCACCGGACGCGACGGCGGCCGTGCGGTGCGCCTGACCGGCATCGACCGCCGGCCCGAGATGCGCGAGCGCAACGCGGCCATCGCCGAGGAGCTCGGATGGTCGGGCTCGGTGACCTTCGAGGCGGGCGACATCGCCGGTTCCGAGCTCGGGCCGGTCGACATCGCGCTAGCGCTGCACGCCTGCGACACCGCCACCGACGACGCCCTCGCCCAGGCCGTGCACCGCAAAGCGGCGATCGTGCTCGCGTCGCCGTGCTGTCATCACGACCTGCAGCGCCAGATCTCCGCGGGCAGCGCACCCGCGCCGTACGGCGTACTGGCCCGACACGCGATCCTGCGCGACCGGATGGGCGACCTGCTCACCGACGCGGTGCGCGCGGCACTGCTGCGCCAGGTCGGCTACCGGGTCGACGTGGTCGCCTTCGTGTCCGCGGAGTACACCCCGCGCAACACGATGATCCGCGCGGTGCTCGCCGGCGTACCCGAGGACGTCGCGACCGACGAGGCCCGGCACGAGTACGCCGACCTGGTGGCCGCCTGGGGCATCACGCCGCACCTGCAGACGCTGCTCGCCGACGACCTTGCCGGCAGCTAGTGCCGCGGTGGTCGCCGCCGGCCTGCTGCTCGCGGCGACTCCCGGGCCGACGGTCGTGCTGACGCTGAAGGATCCGAGCATCACCGAGTCCAGCGGGCTCGCAGTGTCCGCGTCGCACGACCACGTCCTGTGGACCCACAACGACGGCGGCAGCGTGGCCCAGGTCTACGCGATCGACCGGCACGGCGCGACGGTGGCCCGGGTCACGCTCGCCGGCGTCGACCCCTACGACCCGGAGGCGCTGGCACCGGGCACCGACGCCGATGGCCGCCCCGCCCTGTTCCTCGGAGATATCGGCGACAACGACCGCCGTCGAGCCGACGTGTCGGTGTTCCGGTTCGCCGAGCCGACCCGGCTGGCCGACCAGACGGTGGCCGCCACGTGGTACCGGTTCACCTACCCCGACGGTCCGCACGACGCCGAGGCACTGCTCGTCGGCCCGGCCGGCCGCATCCTGATCGCGACCAAGGCGCTGTCCGGCGCCGGGCTCTACCAGGCGCCCCGCCACCTCGTCACCCAGGACCGGGGAACCAACCGGCTCACCCGGGTCGCGGACGTCCCGTCGATCGTCACCGACGGCGCGTACCTGCCGGACGGCCGGTTCGTCCTGCGCACCTATACGGCGGTCTACGTCTACGACCGGCCCGGCCACGAGGTCGCCCGGGCCGAGCTGCCGCCGCAGCCGCAGGGGGAGTCGGTGGCAGCCGACGGCGACCGGCTGCTGATCGGCAGCGAGGGGGTGCACTCCCAGGTGCTCGCCGTGCCGGTGCCGGCCGGCGACACCCTGTCGCCGTCGCCGCCGACCACCGCTGCGGCCAGCCACCCGCCGTCGGCCACCGCTGCACCGAGCGAACCCTCGTCGACCGGTACGCCGGGCTGGGTCCTCGCCGGTCTCGGTGCCTTGGGTGCCCTCGTCGTGCTCGCCGGCGCTGTCGCCACCCGCCGCCGCCGTACCCCGTGATGCTCGTTTGCGACCTTCTGGTCGACACGCCTGGCGTGTCGCGCAACAACGTCGCAAACGGCGGGGTCTGGGGCGCGCCGGAGGGTGGGTCAGGTCGTGGGTGACGTCGGGCCGGGCTCGATCCGGTAGCCGTAGCCGCGCAGCGTGGTGATCTCGGGGAGCTCGGCGGGCGGGTCCAAGCCGCGGCCGGCATCGGCCAGCCGGCGGCGCAGCGCCGCGATGTGCACGTCGAGGGTCTTGGTGGACCCGAACCAGTTCTCGTCCCAGACATCGGCCATCAGGGTCTCGCGGCTGACGGCGACGCCGGGGGAGGAGACGAGCCGGGCCAGCAGGTCGAACTCCTTCGTGCGCAGACCCAGCTCAGCGCCGCGCACCGTGGCCCGGCGCGCGCCCGGGTCGACGAGCAGGTCACCGGAGACGAACGGCTGGCTGTCCGGCTGCACCTGCACCGCGCGGCGGCGCAGGTGCGCGCGGATCCGCGCGAGCAGCTCGGTGAGCCCGAACGGCTTGGTCAGGTAGTCGTCGGCACCGGCCTCCAGGCCGACCACG
>DATBDW010000090.1:0-51746 GCA_036269735.1 Actinomycetes bacterium | reverse complement strand
CCTCGGTCGAGGAGTACTGGCACATCGGCGAGACCCAGGCCCGGTTGCGGAACGTCGTACCCCGGAGGGTCAGCGGGCTGAAGAGGACGCTCATGGCCGGAGCAACCCGGCCGAGGACGCAACACTTCCCGGTTAGCCTGGCGCCCCGTGCCGCAGACCCTCCTCACCCGACGCCGTACCGGGCCTCTCCTGATCGCCGCGGCCCTCGCAGCGACCGCGCTCGCTCCGACGGCGGCCGCGCAGACGCCCCTCCTGCGCAGCGTCTCCAGCGTGCGCACCCAGGCCACCTCCCCGTACGCCGGCCGCGACCCCAGCACGTGGAGCACCCACCGACTCGCCGCACAGCTCGTCGTGTCCTGCGTCGACATGGGGCATCTGGACCGCGCCGTCCGGCAGTCGGCGGCCGGGATCGGCGCCGTCGTCCTGCTCGGGCACCCCCCGGCGCACCTGGCGACCCGGCTGGCCGCCGTCGGCGGCGCGGCCGCCACGCCGGTCCGGCCGCTCGTGGCCAGCGACGAGGAGGGCGGCATGGTGCAGCGGCTGCGCGACGTCATCTATCCCCTTCCCTCGGCGCGGACCATGGGACATTGGACGACGGCGCGGGTGCGCGCGACAGCCCACGACTACGGGACCCGGATGCTCCAGCTCGGTGTCCCCATGGACCTGGCGCCCGACGCCGACCTCGACGTGCCCGGCGCCTACATCGACTCACTGGACCGGTCGTTCTCCGCGGACCCGGACCGGGTGGCGTCCCACGACGGGGCCTGGCGGCTCGGGATGAGCTCGGCCGGCGTCGTCACCGTGCTCAAGCACTGGCCGGGCCACGGGTCGGCGACCAACTCGCACCTCGGACCGGCACGCATCGCTCCGCTGGCCACCCTGAGGCAGCACGACCTGGTGCCCTTTGACCGTGAGCTCGCCGCCGGCGCGCCCGTCGTGATGGTGGGCCACCTGCTCTCGAAGGGGCTCACGACGGGCGGGATCCCGGCCAGCGAGTCCCCCCGTGCGCTGCACTACCTGCGCCGCCAGGCCGGGCCCCACGTCGTGGTGATGACCGACTCGCTGTCGATGGCCGCCGCCAGCTCCTCGATCGGACGTACGCCCGCGCAGGCGACCGTGGCCGCACTCGACGCCGGTGCCGACTGGGCGATGGCGTGCGACTCGGCGCCGTTGCGCGCGGTCACCGCGGTGCGGCGCGCGCTGGACGCCGGCACGCTCCCCCGCTCTCAGGCGGACCGTTCCGCGCGGCGGATCCTCGCCCTGAAGGCCCGCGCGGGGCTGGCGCCGAGCACACCAGGGTGAGCAGGGCCACACCGCGCCCGGCGGTCCGGGCCTCGCGCGCCTGCTAATCTGGATCAGTAGTCCGGCGGTGCTCGATGCATCGCCGCTCCCGCGGGCGAGCCGCCCGCGTGGTCGTCCTTCGAGACGTGCTCCCGGCAGACCTCGTAGAGGTTCGTCGTGTTGCAGCCCCTCGCCGGTGCGGCCTCAACGCACCAGGAGTACCCCCTTGTCACGCACGCCTTCGTCCCGCACGCCTTCGCACGCCCCGCGCCGCCGCCCGGCGGCCGGTCCCGCACGACGCCCGCGTCCCGCGTCGTCGAGCCGGGCCGAGCGCTCCGCCGCACAGTCGGCCGACCGCGAGCTCACCACCTGGTTCGAGAAGTCCGCCGCCGAGAGCCCGCTGCCGACGGAGACGTCATTCTCGGCCCTCGGCCTCCCGCAGCAGCTGGTCACCGCCCTCGAGCGGCGCGGCATCCGGACCGCCTTCCCGATCCAGGCCGCGACCCTGGCCGACTGCCTGACCGGACGAGACGTCCTCGGCCGGGCGCGCACCGGGTCGGGCAAGACGCTCGCCTTCGGCCTGCCGATGATCGCCCGCCTCACCGGCGGCTCCCGCAGCCCGCGCACGCCTCGCGGCCTCGTCCTCGTCCCCACCCGTGAGCTCGCCGTGCAGGTGCGCGACGTCCTCGAGCCGCTCGGTCACGCCGTCGGTGTGAAGACGGTCGCGATCTACGGCGGTGCCTCGATCGGTCGCCAGGTCGCCGTCCTCGAGCGGGGCGTCGACATCGTCGTCGCCACACCGGGCCGTCTCCTGGACCTCGTCGAGCGCCGCGCACTCACCCTCGCTGCGTGCGAGGTGACCGTGCTCGACGAGGCCGACCACATGGCCGACATGGGCTTCCTGCCCGACGTGAGCCGCCTGCTCGACATGACACCGGTCGACTCCCAACGGCTGCTCTTCTCGGCGACCCTCGACGGTGCCGTCGGCGCCCTGGTGCGTCGCTATCTGACCGACCCGGTCGCGCGGGCCGTCGACTCCGTCGACTCGCACATCACGACCATGGAGCACCGGGCGCTGGTCGTCCGCAGTGAGCACAAGGTCGACGTGCTGGCCGAGATCGCCGCCCGGCCGGCGCGGACCCTGCTGTTCGTCCGCACCAAGCACGGGGCCGACCGGCTGGCCAAGCAGCTCGAGCGCGCCGGGGTGGCCGCCGAGGCGATCCACGGCAACCGCAGTCAGGGGCAGCGCCAGCGTGCGCTGGACGCGTTCACCCGTGGCGAGTCGCGGGTGCTGGTGGCCACCGACGTCGCCGCCCGCGGCATCGACATCAGCAACGTCGACCTCGTCGTGCACGCCGACCCGCCGAACGACCACAAGGACTACCTGCACCGTTCGGGCCGCACCGCGCGGGCCGGCGCGGCTGGTGTCGTGGTCTCGCTGCTCGCCCCCGACCAGGTGCGGGCCTCGACCGCACTGTTCGGCAAGGCCGGCGTGCACGTCACCCCGGTGAACGCCGTCCCCGGCAGCCCCGCGGTGCGTGAGCTCGCGGAGTCCGGCGAGCCGGTCGACGTCCTCCCGCGGCCGCGCGTCCAGCCGGCCACCCGGCCCGACGGCGGGCCCGCCCGCGGCGGGCGCCCGCCGCGGTCCCGCCGCCCGCGCGGCGCGCGCCGGCCGGTCGGCCGCTAACGACGCCTCGGCGTACCGGGCAGGTCGAGCTCGAACCAGACGACCTTCCCGGCGCCGTGCGGGGATGTGCCCCAGCGATCGCTGAGCGCGTTCATCAGCGGTACGCCGCGACCGGACTCGGACAGCAGGTCGGCGCCTTCCACGACCGGGGCCCGGGACGTCTCGTCGGAGACCTCGACCCGGACCCGGTCGCTGAACCGCCACAGCTCCAGGTCGACGCGGCCATGGCTGTGCCGCAACGCGTTCGTGACGACCTCCGACACCAGCAGCACCGCGGTCTCCCGCAGGTCCACCAGCTCGGGCTCGGCGAGATGGCCCGCGATGAAGTCCCGGGCGGCGCGCGCCGCACGTGGGTCGACGCGTTCGATGGAGGTGCGGTCGTGTTCGGGGCGCGACCGCTCCGGCAGACCGTCGTGGCGTACGACGAGCAGCGCGACGTCGTCGGACAGGTGCTCCCTGTCCACCGAGCCCGCGACCAGGCGGTCGGCCAGCTCCTGGAGATCGCCGGCGGGCGCTCCGGACAGCGTCGCGAGCACGCTCTCGAGTCCGGCTTCGAACGTCCGGTTCGCGTCCTCGACCAGACCGTCGGTGAACAGCACCAACACGTCGCCCGTCGCGAGACGGACGCGACCGGAGCGGTACTCCTCGCCTGCCACCACCCCCAGCGGCGGCCCCACCGGTGCGACCAGGCTCATGGCCGGACCGACGAGCGTCTGCTGGATGGGCGGCGGGTGCCCCGCGATCACGACCTCGGCCGTCGCGGTCCGCAGGTCGATGGTGACGATCGCGCAGGTCGCGAACACGCCGGCGTCCAGCTCGAGCATCAGCCGGTTCGTGCGTGACATGACAGCGGCTGGCTCGTGGCCCTCGGCGGCGTAGGCACGCAGGCCGTTGCGCAGCTGGCCCATCACGGCTGCGGCCTGCATCGAGTGGCCCTGTACGTCACCGATCACGACCGTGACCCGCTGGCCGGGCAGCTCGAGGACGTCGTACCAGTCGCCGCCCACTCCCATCCCATCGGTCGCGGCGAGGTAGCGGGCGGCCGTCTGCAGGCCTTCCGGCTGCGGAAGAGCGCGCGGCAGCAGCTGCTGCTGCAGCTCGGCCGCGAGCGTGCGTTCGGTGTCTCGCAGCCGGGCCCGGGCCAGCGTCTGGGCCAGCAGGCCGCTGACGCTCACCAGGAGGGACTGCTCGTCGGGCGCGAAGTCGCGCGGAGCGTCGAAGCTGATGGTGAGACTGCCGAGGGAGCGGCCCGAGACCGTCAGCGGCAGGAACGCCCAGGCGTGCTTCCCGGTGGCCTCGAGCAGCGGCTCCTTGCCGGCGAAGAGCCCGAGGTAGGCCTCGCGGGACGGCAGGAACAACGGCTCCCGGGTGCGCAGCGTCTGCGCGATCGGGTTGTCGTCGTCGGGTCCGAGCACGGCCAGCTTCTCGACAGCGTCCGGCGGGTAGCCCGCGTGCCCGGCCAGGGAGAGCCGGTTGGACTCCAGCAGTGACACGAGCAGCCCTCCGGCACCGAAGGCCGGGAGCACCATCGTCGCGACCACATCGATCACGTCGGCGAGGCTGTCGGCCTGCGCCAGCGCCGCGCTGTAGGCGAGCACCGCGCGCGCCTGGTCGGGACGGGTCAGGGAACGCTCGCGCTCGAGCTCGGCAGCCCTGGTGGCGGTGACGTCGCTGATGAAGAACGAGGTCCCTTGGTGGTGGGGCACGACCCGGATCCGGTACCACGCGCTGCGCTCCACCACGTACTTGTCGAACGACGTCGTGGTGCCGGTGCGGGTCGCGTCCCGGACGAACCGCTCGTAGCCGGAGGCCAGGTGCGGCCACGCCTCCCAGAGCGAACGGCCCAGCGCCTGAGCCGCGGGCCCGACGAAGGGCTCGGCGTTGCGGTTGACGAAGGTCACCTGCCACGCGTCGTCGACCGAGATGAACCCGTCGGCCATGTGCTCGAGCGCGCGCGCGACGGCGTCGCGACCCATCCGCTGGTCCGTGGTGTCGCGGGCGACACCGAGCATCCGGGCGGCCCGGCCGTGCTCGTCCGGGACGACCCGGCCGCGCGCCTCGACCCAACGCATGTCACCGTCGGGCAGCACGACCCGGTACTCCGCCGAGTAGTCGCTGCAGGCGTCCAGGGCCGCGGCCACGGCCGACTCGATGCCGGGGCGGTCCACGGGGTGCACGACGGCCCAGAACGACGCCACCCGGTGGTCGAACGTCTCGGGGTCGAGGCCGAAGAGCCATAAGGTGCGCTCGTCGAAGACGAGGTAGTCGTGGGGCACGTCCCAGTCGAACCAGCCGACGCCGGCCGCGTCCATGACCAGATCCAGGTGCCGCGTGTCCGGATCAGGGACAGGTCCGTGCTCGGACATGACCCCCTCCGACACCGTGTACCTCCCTGCCGGCCCCTCGACGCAGTCTGCCACGCTGGCCTGCGTGAGCAGGGACTCCCGGGCGGGTACGCCCGCCACCGACGCCGACCTGGTCGACATCGCAGCGCTCGTGACGGCCTACTACACCGGGCACCCGGATCCCGACGACCCCGGACAGGCAGTCGCGTTCGGCACGTCGGGACATCGCGGGTCGGCGTTCGATCTCGCCTTCCAGGACGACCACATCGCGGCCACGAGCCAGGCGATCTGCGAGCACCGGCATGCGGCGGGCGTCGCCGGGCCGCTGTTCCTGGGCCGCGACACCCACGCCCTGTCCGAGCCCGCCTGGTCGACCGCCCTGGAGGTGTTCGCCGCCAACGAGGTCACGGTCCTGGTCGACGACCGCGACAGCTGGACGCCGACGCCGGCCGTGTCCCACGCGATCCTGCGGCACAATGCTGCCCGCGACCCAGAGGACCGAGGTCGCGCGGACGGCGTCGTCGTGACCCCGTCGCACAACCCGCCCCGGGACGGCGGGTTCAAGTACAACCCCCCCGACGGCGGGCCCGCCGGCAGCGACGTCACGGGCTGGATCCAGGACCGCGCCAACGACATCCTGCGCGGCGGGCTCGCCGACGTGCTCCGGGTGCCGCTGGCCCGCGCGCGGACCGCGGCGAGCACCTCGGCGTACGACTTCCGCGGGACGTACGTCGACGACCTGCCCTCGGTGCTCGACCTCGACGCGGTGCGCGCCGCCGGGGTGCGGATCGGCGCGGACCCACTGGGCGGGGCGAGCGTGGAGTACTGGGAGGAGATCGCGACCCGGCACCGGCTCGACCTCACCGTGGTGAACCCGCGGGTCGACCCCACCTGGCGGTTCATGACGCTGGACTGGGACGGGAAGATCCGGATGGACTGCTCGTCCCCGGACGCGATGGCTTCGCTCGTCGCGACCATGTCGTCCGGCGCTCCCTACGACCTGGCCACGGGCAACGACGCCGATGCGGACCGGCACGGCATCGTGACACCCGACGGGGGCCTGCTCAACCCCAACCATTTCCTCGCCGTGGCGATCGACTACCTGTTCCAGCACCGCCCCGGCTGGTCAGCGCAGGCCGCGGTCGGCAAGACGCTCGTGAGCTCGAGCATGCTCGACCGGGTCGCCGACTCGCTGGGGCGCCGGCTGCTCGAGGTCCCGGTCGGCTTCAAGTGGTTCGTGCCCGGTCTGCTCGACGGCTCGGTCGCGTTCGGCGGCGAGGAGTCCGCCGGGGCGTCGTTCCTCCGCCGCGACGGCAGCGTCTGGACGACCGACAAGGACGGAATCCTGCTGGCCCTGCTGGCCTCGGAGATCCAAGCGGTCACCGGGTCGAGCCCGAGCGAGCGGTACCGCGCGCTGACCGAGCACTTCGGCGATCCGGCGTACGCCCGGGTGGACGCCCCGGCGACCCGCGAGCAGAAGGGGGCCCTCGCCGCGATGACCGCGGACCGGGTCACCGCCACCGAGCTGGCCGGCGAGCCGATCACTGCGACGCTCACCGAGGCACCGGGCAACGGGGCCCGGATCGGCGGGCTGAAAGTGGCCACCGAGTCGGCGTGGTTCGCGGCCCGGCCGTCGGGTACCGAGGACGTCTACAAGATCTATGCCGAGAGCTTCCGCGGGCCGGACCACCTCCGCGAGGTCCAGGACGCGGCCCGCGACCTGGTGTCCGGCGTACTGGACGGGTAGCACGCGGGATGCAGCTGCGGATCATGACCGAGCCCCAGCAGGGCGCCACCTACGACGACCTGCTCGCGGTGGCCCGCGAGTCCGAACGGCTCGACTTCGACGCGTTCTTCCGCTCCGACCACCTCCAGCGCATCGGCGGCGGCGACCCTGGTCCGGGCTCGACCGACGCCTGGGCAGTGCTCGCCGGCCTGGCCCGGGACACGACGCGCATCAGGCTCGGGACGATGGTCTCCTCGGCCACCTTCCGGCTGCCCGGCCCGCTCGCGGTCACGGTCGCCACCGTGGACGCGATGAGCGGGGGCCGGGTCGAGCTCGGGCTGGGCAGCGGCTGGTACGCCGGGGAGCACGAGGCGTACGGCGTGCCATTCCCCCCCGTCGCCGAGCGCTTCGACCGGCTCGAGGAGCAGCTGGCGATCGTCACCGGCCTGTGGGCGACCCCGAGCGGCGAGACGTTCTCCTTCGTCGGCGAGCACTACAGGCTGACCGGCTCACCCGCGCTGCCGAGACCGCTCCAGACCCCGGTGCCGGTTGTGGTCGGCGGCACGGGGCCGCGCCGGACGCCCTTGCTGGCCGCCCGGTACGCCGCGGAGTACAACGTCCCGTTCGACACCCCGGAGGTCGTCGCGACCTGCTTCGACCGCGCCCGCCGCGCCTGCGAGGACAGCGGCCGGGATCCCGCCACGCTGGTCCTCTCCGCCGCCCAGACCCTCGCGGTCGGCGGCGACGAGGACGAGGTTGCCCGCCGCGCGCGGGCCACCGGCTCCGACCTCGCTGACCTGCGGGCGTCCGGCCTGGGTGGACGCCCGGCCGAGGTCGTGGACAAGCTCGGCCGGCTCGGGGAGCTCGGCGCGAGCCGGGTCTACCTGCAGGTGATGGACCTGCGCGACCTGGACCACCTGCGCCTCGTCGCGGACCAGGTTGTGCCCCAGCTCTGACCGATTTTAGCTAGTTCGACCTATTCGCAAGGTTTGAACCCTGCATCGCCGGTACAGGAGGTCCCTGGCCGGCCGATCCTCCGACCGACCTTCACGGACGAAGGAAGGTTTCGGGCATGTCGTTCCGCATGACGCGATCACGCTCCCGGATCGCACTCGTCGCCGGCCTGGCGGCCGTGTGTACCGCCGCGGCCACCGGCGTGATGGCCGGCACCCGGTCAGCCGACGAGACTGCGCTCTCCCCCACCCGGCAGGCCGCCGACCAGTCGATCGACGACAAGGTGGCCGCGCTGGTCTCGCAGATGACCACCAAAGAGAAGCTCGAGCAGGTCCAGCTGTTGGCCGACTGGCAGGCGACTGACGACGAGGCCAAGGCGGGCCTCGGTGGGGTGTTCAGCCAGGTCGACCCGGCGAAGATCAACCACCTGCAGCACATCGCGGTGGAGCAGTCCCGGCTGCACATCCCGATCATGTTCGCCTTCGACACCATCCACGGGTACCGGACGGTGTTCCCGATCCCGCTCGGCGCGGCCAGCTCGTTCGACCCGTCCATCGCCCAGGCCGACGCCACGATCGGCGCCCGCGAGTCGGCGACCGTGGGCCTCAAGCAGGTCTACAGCCCGATGGTCGATGTCTCCCACGAGCCGCGCTGGGGCCGGATCTCCGAGGGTGGCGGCGAGGACCCGTACCTCGGGGCGGCGTTCGCCGCGGCCCGGGTCAAGGGTGACCAGGGCAGCGACTACTCGGCACCGGACAAGGTGGCCGCCAGCGTCAAGCACTTCGCCGCGTACGGGGCGCCCGAGGGTGGCCGCGAGTACAACACCACCGACATGTCCGAGTCCACGCTGCGCAACCTCTACCTGCCGCCGTTCAAGGCCGCTGTGGATGCCGGTGCGGACACCGCGATGTGCTCGTTCAATGCGATCAACGGCGTCCCTGGCTGCGCGAACCACGACACCGAGACGCAGATCCTCAAGAACGAGTGGGGCTTCGACGGCTTCGTCGAGTCCGACTACACGGCCGTCGCCGAGCTGCGGGCCTGTCCCGGGGTCAAGCCCGACGGCGGGCCGTGCGGCCACGGTGTCGCGGCCGACGGCCCGGACGCCGGGGCGCTCGCGCTCAACGCGGGCACCGACTCCGAGATGGTCAGCACGAACATCCGCGACTACGGGGAGCAGCTGCTCGCCGACGGCAAGATCCAGATGTCGCGGCTCGACGACGCGGTCAGCCGGATCCTGCGGGTGAAGTTCCGGGCCGGCCTCTTCGACCACCCGTACGTCGACCAGACGAAGGCCGTCGACCCGGCCAGCTTCCTCACCGCGGACGACCGGGCTGCCGCCCGCAACGCTGCGAACGAGTCGATGGTCCTGCTCAAGAACGACAACGCCACGCTGCCGTTCTCCGCGTCGAAGAAGACCGCGGTCATCGGGCCGCTGGGCGACGACCAGCACGACATGCTCGGCCCGTGGTGGGGTCAGGGCAAGGACGCCGACGCCGTGTCCGTGTTCAACGGCATCAAGGCCCAGAACCCGAACACGACGTTCACCGCGGGCTGCACCCGGGCCAACATCGACAACGCGCCCGACTCCCACCCCGACGACGCCTGCAGCAACGCCAACATCGCGGCCGTCACCGCCGCTGCCCATCAGGCCCAGCAGGTGGTGCTCGCCCTCGGCGAGACCCGCGAGATGAGCGGCGAGTCCGCCGCACGGTCCGACATCGGCCTGCCGGGCGACGAGCAGAAGCTGATCGACGCGGTCAGGAAGACCGGGAAGCCGTTCGTCGTGGTGTTGTTCAACGGCCGGCCGCTGACCCTCGGTGCCGCCATCCCGGCCTCACCGGCGATCCTCGAGGCCTGGTTCCCGGGCGTCGAGGGCGGCAATGCCGTGGCGGACACGGTGTTCGGTGCGAACAACCCCGGGGGCAAGCTGTCGGTCAGCTTCCCGCGCGTCGTTGGTCAGGTGCCGATCTACTACAACCACCTGCCGACCGGGCGACCGTGCGACGTCACGCAGAAGTGGAACTCGCGCTACCGGGATCTCCAGTCCTGCGCGCCGCAGTACCCCTTCGGGTACGGCCTCAGCTACACGACGTTCGACGTGTCCAACCTGACGCTGGACCGTTCCACGGTGTCCAAGGACGGCACCGTGATGGTGACCGTGGACGTCACGAACACCGGTTCGGTCAAGGGTGACGACGTGGTGCAGCTCTACATCCACGACCCGGTCGCGAGCATCTCGCAGCCGGTGCGCCGCCTGCGCGGGTTCCAGCGAGTCACGCTGGGTGCCGGCCAGACCCAGAAGAACGTCACCTTCCACCTGGACAAGAGCGACTTCGGCTTCTACGACAACAGTGGCAACCTCGTCGTCGAGCCCGGCCAGATCGACGTGTACGCCGGCGATTCGTCGAATCCGACGATGACCAAGTCGTTCACCGTCCAGTAGGAGGGCACCACCTCTGGCCCTCCGGGGCCGGATCTGCACGGAGGGAACGGAACGGCGCCGGGTGGCCACCCCGGCGCCGTTTCGTTCTCCGGGACACGTCGGGGGAGCACTAGTAGAGAAGTTTCTCCACTGACATACTTCCCAACATGTTCACGGCCACTTCCCCCCGCCCGCACCACCTCGTCCGCCGCCTGGCGGAGCGCACCGGGCTCTGGGAGCCCCACGTCCGCTGCGCGGCGGCGTCGCGCCGGTCGGTCCGCGTCGCCGCGACCGACGAGCACGAGGCCTGGCTGCTGACCTGGCTGCTTGACCTGGCTGCCCGGCCAGTCCACCGGGCGACCATGGCGGCTCGGCTGGCGCGTTCACCGTCCTGCGTGGCGTGCTCGAGGAGTCGACCATGCCGCCCGCCCGCTCCCGCGGACCCGCGGCGCTCGTGCACCGGACGCTGACGGCCGGTCGGGTGCGCGCCTTCGGTCCCGACCTCGTCCACGACGTCGCGAACCCCGCCGAGACGGGCGAGCCCGCCGTCAGCCTGCACGTCTACGCGCCGGCCCTGGAGACGATGTGCCGCTTCGTCCTCGACCACGACGGACAGGTCCAGGTCGTCTCGCTCGAGCGGGCCGGGGCCGACTGGTGACCGCCGAGGCCGTCGCGACCTCGGTGGTCGTGCTGCTCGCTCCGCGCGCGCCGGCCTGCGCCGCCTCGACCCGAGGGAGGCGCTCGCGGCCACCCGGGCCGGAGCTGTGCTCGCCGACATCCGGCCCGCCGCTCAGCGGGCCGAGGAGGGCGAGGTCCCCGAGGCCATGACCGTCGAGGGCAACGTGCTCGAGTGGCGGTTCGACCCCAGCAGCGAGGCGCGTCTGGACATCGCGTCGTACGACCTGCACGTGGTGGTGCTCTGCTCCGAGGGCTACACGTCCAGCCTGGCGGCCGCCGCGCTTCAGCAGGTCGGGGTGGCGCGGCCACCGACGTGATCGGCGGGTTCCAGGCGTGGCGGGCGGCCGGCCTGCCGGCGACCGGCGGCGCCGCGGGACGTCACCTCTCCGCCGTCCCGGTGCCGGTCCCCACCGCGGACCTCGGCCTCGTCGTGCTCCCCGACGAGCGGCGTGCGTTCGTCCACGGGACCGAGGTGGACCTGACCCGCCTCGAGTTCGACCTGCTCACCCATCTGCTGGCCGAGCCACACCGCGTGCACACCCGGGCCGCGCTGCTCGCGGCCCTCTGGGACGGCGGCTGGACAGCACGCGCACCGTCGACGTCCACGTGCACCGCCTCCGCGCCAAGCTTGGGGAGCTCGCCGGGACGGCGCTGCAGACGGTGCGGGGAGTCGGCTACCGCTGGTCGCCGTCGGCCGTCAGGTAACGGGCGAGGTTGTAGTCGTCGACGTCGACGCCATCGATGCGGAACTCGCCGCGCAGGATGCCCTCGACGACGTACCCCGAGCGCTCGTAGAGCCGGCGGGCGGGCGCGTTCGTCCCCAGCACCCGCAGAGTGATCTTGGTCGCGCCCTGGTCCCGCGCCTGCTCCTCGGCGGCGGCCAGAAGCGCTGCGGCGACACCCCTTCTCCTCGCCGCGGCGTCCACGGCGATGCCGTTGACCTGCAGGACGTGCGAACTCTCGGGCAGCGGAGTCCCTGGCCGGAGCCGGACGTAGCCCACGACGCTCCCGTCGATCTCGGCGACGAGGTGGTCCTCGGCTAGGTGTCGGTCGCCGAAGAACGGGTGGTCGTCGACCGTCGCGAGCACCGAGGGGAACATGGACGACGAGTCCCAGGACGTGGCGTCGATCCGACGCAGCGCGCCGTCGTCGGCGGCCACGGCGGTGCGGATCGTGACGGCGCCCGGCATCCGCCCATGGTCACTCATGTCCCGGGGCTGTGTTCTGCTGGGGCCGTGACATCCCCTGCCACCCCTGCCACGATGGCCGGCCCCGACACCGGGCAGCTCGCCACCGCGGCCCAGCAGCTGCTGGCCCGACTGGTCGGGGACCCGGCGGCGGCGTTCCGCGACGGACAGCTCGAGGCCGTCACCGAGCTCGTGGAGTCCGGCGCGCGGGTGCTCGTGGTGCAGCGCACCGGGTGGGGCAAGTCCGCCGTCTACTTCGTGGCAACCGCTCTGGTGCGGGCGCGGGGCGGCGGCCCGACCCTGATCGTCTCGCCGCTGCTCGCACTGATGCGCGACCAGGTCGACGCCGCCCGTCGGGCCGGGCTGCGTGCCGTGACGATGAACTCCGCGAACGCCGACGAGTGGGCCGACGTGACCGCCGCGCTCGCCGACGACACCGTCGACCTGCTGCTGGTGAGCCCGGAACGGCTCAACAACCCCCGGTTCCGCGACGAGCAGCTGCCCCGGCTCGCCGATGCCACCGGTCTGCTGGTCGTCGACGAGGCGCACTGCATCAGCGACTGGGGGCACGACTTCCGGCCCGACTACCGCCGGATCCGCGACCTGCTCGCCGACCTGCCACCGGGCCGGCCGGTTCTCGCCACCACCGCCACGGCCAACGCCCGGGTGGTGTCCGACGTCGTCGAGCAGCTCGGTGCCGGCGGGGCCCCGGTGCACACCGTGCGCGGCAGCCTGGCGCGGGACAGCTTGCGACTCGGCGTCCTCACCCTCCCGACGGCCGACGCACGCCTCGGCTGGCTGGCCGCCCGCCTCGGCGAGCTGCCCGGCAGCGGGATCGTCTACACCCTCACCGTTTCGGCGGCCGAGGACACCGCCGCACTGCTGCGTGATGCCGGGCACGACGTGCGCGCCTACACCGGTCGCACCGACCCCGCCGACCGCCTGGACCTCGAGCGGGACCTGCGCGCCAACGAGGTGAAGGCGCTGGTCGCCACCTCCGCCCTCGGCATGGGGTTCGACAAGCCGGACCTCGGCTTCGTGGTGCACCTCGGTGCACCGGCGTCGCCGGTGGCCTACTACCAGCAGGTAGGCCGCGCCGGTCGCGCCACCGAACGAGCCGATGTCCTCCTCCTGCCCGCCTCCGACGACCGGGAGATCTGGCGCTACTTCGCCACCGCCTCGATGCCGCGCCGCCCCGACGCCGAGGCGGTGCTGGTCGCGCTGGGATCGGCCGACCGGCCGTTGTCCACGGCCGCGCTCGAGACCGTCGCCGACGTCAAGCGGACCCGCCTGGAGCTGCTGCTCAAGGTGCTCGACGTCGAAGGGGCGGTTCGCCGGGTCAGTGGCGGGTGGGAGGCGACCGGCGCGAGCTGGACCTACGACGAGGAGCGCTACGCCCGCGTGGCCGCCGTCCGCGACGCGGAAGCGGCCTCGATGCTGGACTACCAGCACGGCACAGGCTGCCGGATGCGGTTCCTGCAGGAGGCCCTGGACGATCCTGGCGCCGCCGACTGCGGGCGCTGCGACCGATGCGCCGGGACGTGGTACGACGCGACCGTGCCCGACGGTGCCGTGCAAGCCGCGACCCGGACGCTGCGCCGCGTCGGCGTACCGCTCGAGCCGAGGTCGCAGTGGCCCAGCGGTATGTCCCGGCTGGGCGTCGAGCGCTCCGGGCGGATCGGGCCCGGCGAGCGGCTGGAGACCGGCCGCGTCGTGGCCCGGCTCACCGACCTCGGCTGGGGTCAGCGACTGCGCACCCTGCTGGCCGCCGACGCCCCCGACGTCGCCGCCGACGACCGGCTGCTCGCCGGGTGTGTCGAGGTGCTCGCGGGCTGGGGCTGGGCGGACCGGCCGGTGGCCGTGCTCGCTCTGCCCTCGCTGCGACGCCCGACACTGGTCCGGTCGGTCGCCGGGCACCTGGCGACGCTCGGTCGCCTCGAGGACCTCGGCGAGCTCGGCCTGACGACGGACCGGCCGACCGACGGGCCGGGCGGCAACTCCGCGTTCCGACTCGCCGCGGTGCATGACAGGTTCACCGTGCCCGACGGGCTGCGCGCGCAGCTCGGCGCACTGACGGGCCCCGTCCTGCTCGTCGACGACCTCGTCGACTCGCGCTGGACCATGACCGTCGCCGGCGCGCTGGTGCGGGCGGCGGGAGCACCCGCCGTCCTTCCGTTCGCGCTGGCCTCGGTGGCCTGAGCCGTCCGAGCGCGCCGAGCAGTACGGTGACGCCGTGGCGGACCTCGTCGCGACCGCTGCGCGGGCGCTGGCCGACCGCACCGGCGTCCCGCGGCATGACGCTGTGGTCGTGCTCGGCAGTGGCTGGGACGACGCCGCGGACGTGCTGGGCACCCCCGTCGCCGAGCTCGAGGTGGCCGACCTGCCGGGGTTCCTCGCGCCCGTCGCGCCCGGGCACCGGGGTCTCGTGCGTTCCTACGACCTGGCCGGCGTCGCCGTGCTGGTCTATCTCGGGCGGACCCATCTCTTCGAGGGGCACGGCCCGGGCCCGGTGGCACACCCGCTCCGCGTCGCTGCGGCTACCGGGGCCGCGGTCGCCGTGCTCACCAACGCGTCCGGCGGGCTGCGCGAGGACTGGTCCCCCGGCACCGGCGCGGTGCTCCTCGACCACCTCAACCTGACGTTCGTCTCGCCGCTGGCCGGCCCGGAGTTCGTCGACCTCACCGACGCCTGGTCACCGCGACTACGGGCCGCGGCGAGAGCAGCGGACCCGACCCTCGTGGAGGCGGTCTACGCACAGCTGCGCGGACCGTCCGTGCAAACGGTCGCGGAGACAGCCATGCTGCGGACGCTCGGTGCCGACCTGGTCGGCATGTCGACGGTTGTCGAGGCGATCGCGGCCCGGGCCGCGGGAATGGAGCTGCTCGGACTCTCGGCAGTGACGACACGCGAGGGCACCGGCGAGATGCTCGACCCGGACGATGTCGTAGCGGTAGCGCAGAGCACCGCACGGCGCGTGTCCAGGGTGCTGCCCGCGGTGCTCACCGCCATACGCCACGATGTGCCTCAGTCGAGCAGGAAGGACGGCCCATGACCACCACGTCGGAGACTGTCGGCGGGCAGACCGCCGGGGGGTTCGGTGTCGAGCTGAACGGCATCAACGTCATTGCCGAGAGCGAGCGCAAGGGCGTGCCACGCAGCCTGTTCTGGCCGTGGTTCGCCGCCAACGTGTCGGTGCTCGCGATCAGCTACGGCTCGTTCATCGTCGGCTTCGGCGTCTCGTTCTGGCAGGCCACGATCGCCGCGGTGCTGGGCATCGTCCTCTCGTTCGCGCTCTGTGGCGTGGTGGCCCTCGCCGGCAAGCGCGGCTCGGCACCGACGATGGTCCTGAGCCGGGCCGCGTTCGGCGTCACCGGCAACGCCCTGCCCACGTTCCTGTCCTGGGTGCTGCTGGTCGGCTGGGAGACCGTGCTCGTGTCGCTGTCCTCCCTGGCGACCGCGACAGTGTTCAAGGAGCTGGGGTGGGGCAGCGGCGGCGACGCCACCAAGGTGCTCGGATTCGTCGTCACTGCCGCCCTCGTCGTGGGCGCGGGGATTCTCGGCTTCGACGTGATCATGCGGCTGCAGACCTGGATCACGATCGCGACCATCTTCCTGACCGTCGGGTTCATCGCACTGACCCTCGACGAGGTCAGCTGGGACAAGGTGTCCGGCGCATCCTCGGGCTCGACCCAGGCGTTCATCGGGGCGCTAGCGCTGGTCGCGACGGGCTTCGGTGTCGGCTGGGTGAACACCGCCGCCGACTACTCGCGCTACCTGCCGCGGGCGTCGTCCGGCCGTGGGGTCTTCGGCTGGACGACCGTCGGCGGGGCGGCCGCGCCGATCGTGCTGACCGTCTTCGGCATCATGCTTGCGCTGTCGAGCAAGGACCTGTTCAACGCGATCCAGAACGATCCGATCGGCGCGCTCACAACGCTGCTGCCCACGTGGTACCTGGTGCCGTTCATCGTCGTGGCGGTGCTCGGCCTGGTCGGCGGCGCGGTGCTCGACATCTACTCGTCGGGTCTCGCGCTGCTCACCCTCGGGGTCAAGGTGCGCCGGCCGGTGGCGGCCGCCATCGACGGCGTCATCATGTGCCTCGGCGCGATCTATGCGGTCTTCATCGCGGACAACTTCATCGTGCCGTTCCAGGGCTTCCTCATCACGGTCGGCGTACCGATCGCGGCGTGGGCCGGCGTGTTCGTGGCCGACCTGATGCTGCGGCACCGGCCGTACGCGGACGCCGAGCTCTACGACCCGCGCGGCCGGTACGGCGCGGTGCACTGGCCCGGCGTACTGCTCGTCGTCCTCGGGACCTTCCTCGGGTGGGGGCTCGTCACGAACGGGCTGGCCAGCTGGCTCACCTGGCAGGGCTACCTGCTCGAACCGTTCGGGCTGGGCGGCAAGGCCGGCGCGTGGGCCTACGCCAACCTCGGGGTCTTCGTGGCCCTCGCGGTCGGCTTTGTCGGCTGGCTGCTGCTGGGCAGGAGCACCGTGATGCGCCAGGAAGCCGACCGCGAGCAGGTGAGCGCCTCGGCGTAGGACCGCGGGCCGTCTCTGACAGCATCGGGCAGGTGCGGATCGCGACCTGGAACGTGAACAGCATCGGTGCCCGGCTCCCTCGGCTGCTCGAGTGGCTGGAGCAGACGGCGCCGGACGCCGTCTGCCTGCAGGAGACCAAGGTGCCCGATGCGGGTTTCCCCACCGCGGAGATCGAGGCGCTCGGCTATCACGTCGCCAGCCACGGCGACGGCCGGTGGAACGGGGTTGCTCTGCTCTCGCGGATCGGCTTGTCCGACGTCTCCCGTGGTCTCACCGACGAGCCGGGCTTCCCGGCGGCCGAGGCCCGAGCGGTTGGTGCGACCTGCGGTCCGCTCCGGCTCTGGTCGGTCTACGTGCCCAACGGGCGCGAACCCGGCCACGAGCACTACGCCTACAAGCTCGCCTGGCTGACCGCTCTGCGTGGCACCGTTGCAACCGAGCTCGACCGGCTCGGCAGCGATGGTGCCTTCGCCGTATGCGGCGACTACAACGTGGCTCCCACCGATGACGACGTCTGGGACCCCGCTGCGTTCGTGGGCTCCACGCATGTCACCGAGCCGGAGCGCACGGCCCTCGCCGCATTGCGCGACACCGGGCTGCGCGACGTGGTCGGGCGGCCGCTGAAGTACGACCGGCCGTTCACCTACTGGGACTACCGGGCCGGGATGTTCCACAAGAACATGGGCATGCGCATCGACCTGGTCTACGCGTCGGCGGCGGTGGCGGACGCGGTCACCGACGCGTACGTCGACCGTGACGCCCGCAAGGGCAAGGGCCCGTCCGACCATGCGCCGCTCGTCGTCGACCTCGACCTCTGAGCCGAGCAGCATCGCTACTCGGGGTGGTTGTGCACGTCCTGCCGCCCGGCGCCGACCGTGAACGGCTCGGTCACACCTGCGTAGGCGAGGTGCGCGACGAGGCCCTGGGTGGCGTGCTTGAGGTTGTGGCAGTGGTCCATCCAGATGCCCGGGTTGTCAGCCGCGAACGCGATGACGTAGGTGTCACCGCTGTCGACCTCGAGGGTGTCGACCCACCACGGGCTGCCGGTCGCCTTGACGCCGTTGCGGCTGAGCACCACCGCGTGATGGCCGTGCAGGTGCATCGGATGCACGTCGCCGCTGGTGTTGCTGATGCTCATCGTCACGATGTCGCCCTCGCGGATCACGTGCATCGGCACGTCGGGCCACAGGTGGCCGTTGATACTCCACCAGAAGCCGGGCAGGCCGTTCTCGAACCCGATCCGCCGCCCGATCCGGTACTCGAACCGGCGGTCCGGGTGCGCCGGGTCGAAGGGCAGTGCAGTCGGGGAACCGTAGTGGAGCAGGTCGACGCGGCCGTCCGGCACCGGTGTCTCGGCCCGGCGCGCGCCCGCCGGTCCGACCAGTACGGCGGCACTGCCGACATCCACCCGGGCGGCCCGACCGTCGGTCGGCGCGGTGATCTCGAGATCGGCACGACCGCCCGCCGGGATGACGACCGCCTTCCCGCGGATCTCGCTCGGGGCGTTGACATCATGACCGTCGACGGCCAGAACCCGGTAGCTGCTGCCCGCGACCCAGGTCACGAGCGGTCCGTCGTTCGTGTTCACGAGGCGGATGCGGGCGTTCTGACCCGGGGCCGTGACGAGCCGCCGGTCCCCGGTCCGGCCGGCGAGGGTCCTCCGCCCGTCGTAGGTGTGCACGGGAGCGACCAGCTCGTGGGCCGGCGCGGCGTCGCGAGGCTGCACCACGAAGGTCCCGAACAGGCCGCCCTTGACCTGCTCGTGCGACACCTGGTGGGAGTGGTACCAGTAGGTGCCGGCGTCCGGCACGACGAACCGGTAGACATGACGGCCGCCCTGACGCACCGCGTCCTGCGTCACGCCAGCAACGCCGTCCTCGGCGTTCGGGACGTCGATGCCGTGCCAGTGCAGCGTCACGCCGTCGCCGACATCCCTGTTGACCAGCGTGATCTGCACCAGGTCGCCCTGCGTCGCCCGGATCACCGGCCCAGGTGAGCGCCCGTTGAGGGTGTAGCCATCGACCTGCTCACCGCTGGCCAGCCGGAACGACTGCCGCCGCGCGACCAGGGTCACCGTGACGGCCGGTGCCCCGGTCGCCGGACCGGTCAGGTCGCTGACGGGGGTCCCACCGGTCATCGGCACCGGCGAGCCGCCACCGACGTCGACGTATCCCATGTCCATGACGTTGTACGTCGACGGGACCCGGCTGCCCCACCACACGTAGCCCAGCGGGACGACGATCACCAGCGTCGCGGCGACTGCTACGAGGAGCCGCCACGGCGCCCGGCCGAGCTCAGACAGCGGGGGCGGTCTCCGCAGGTACCGCGGCGGCGCTGCCCACCAGCCGGGCGCGCCGGCCGGCCGTCGCCGCGACACCCATCAGCACGAAGGCGTTGACCGGGTGCAGGAAGCCGAGCGCGGGCACCCCGAACGCCAGGAAGGCGAGCACGATCTGCACGACCACCGCGAGGAACACATAGCCGGCCCACTTGCTGCCGCCGGGGATCTTCGCGAAGAACGACACGATCAGCAGCAGGATCGCCAGCAACGGGATGATCCCCGTCCCGAAGAGACCGTGCATCCCGTCCGCCCAGTTGCCGTCGTAGCTCTTGTCGATCGTCTTGCCGTCGTCGAGGTCCCCGATCAGCAGGAACGTCGCCAGACCGATCCACATGGCCTGCAGGACGACAGAGATGGCGATGAGAAACGCGAGCACTTGGTAGGTCTTGCGCACAGTGAAACTCCCCTTCACATGCAGAACCGGATCGCCGACCCGCCCGGCGTCGGGGTCACGCTAGCGAACCCGCGAGCCGCGTGGGGGGAGATTTTTCGTGTGTCAGGCGGGCGGGACGGGGAGCCCGGACGCGGTGGCCGCGAGGCGCATGTGGCTGCGGAACAGCTCGTCGCGCGCCTCGGGCTCCATCCAGTCGAAGTGCCCATAAGCCTCGAGGCTGACGAAGCCGTGCAGCATGGCCCAGGTCTGCAGCATCGCCTGGAAGCTCTCCGGCGGCAGCACGTCGCAGAGCTCGTCGTGCTTGGACTTCTCGCAGTCGGCCACCGAGACCGAGACCTCGCGGATCAGCGGCGGGCGCAGCTCGCCCCGCTGCGCGGCCGCGACGAACAGGCTGGACAGCTGGGACATCGCCGCCTTCGCCGCCTCGGTGGTCGGGCCCTCCTCCGGCGCCTGGTACCCGGGCACCGGCATGCCGAGGATCAGGGCGAACATCTGCGGCTCCGCGCTCGCCCAGGCGCGGTAGGCCTGTGACGCCGCGGACCACCGGGCGGGCAGGTCGGCCTCGTCGAGCGGCCGGACGGCGTCCCCCACCGCCGCGCCCAGCGAGTCGAACCCGTCGACGATGAGGGCGCTGAGCAGCTCGTCGCGGTCGTCGAAGTAGCGGTACAGCGCCGGCGCCGTCATGCCCATGACCCGGGCGATGTCGGTGAACCGGACGTCCGTGGTGGCGTGCTCGCGCATCAGGTCCACAGCGGTCGCCTTGATCTCGTCCACGGTCGCCTGCCGGGCGCGCTCGCGACGGGACGGCGCGGCGGGGAGGGGGCTGCCGAGCTCGGCGACCACGCGGAGGACCTCGTCTCTCGGGGGGTGTGACAGTTGCGTAACGCAGCATCACACACGTGACACCCCATTGACAAGTGACGAAGCCTCGTGTTTGTTATGAGGCATAACGTATCGCCGAGAGCAGCGAGGACTCCTGCCATGACCGACACGACGACCCGCCGACCGACGCCGCCGGCGGCCGCCGCGCCCCACGCCGAAGCCGCGCGACCAGGCCCCCTCGGCCGGCTCGCCGACCTGACCTTCCGGCACCGCTGGGCCACCGTGCTCACCTGGGTCGGCGCGCTCGCGCTGGCCGTCCTCCTGGCCGGCGCCGTCGGCGGCGAGTTCAAAGCCGACTACTCGGCCCCCGGCTCCGACTCGAGCGCGGCCCAGCAGCTGCTCGAACGACAGTTCCCGGCCCAGTCCGGTGACACCGTCGACGTCGTCGTACGGGCCGACCGGCCGGTCACCGACCCGGCGGTCCGGTCCGACGTGACCGGCCTGCTCGGCAAGCTCGGCGGCGTCGCACACGTCGAAGGTGTCGCAGACCCCTACGCGACACCTGGTTCGGTGTCGCGCGACCGTCGGACGCTGGTCGCGCACGTCCGCCTCGACGTCGTCAACCCGCCCGACATGCCCGTCAAGGACAGCCAGCGGATGATCGACCTCGCCGATGCCGCGAGCACCGACGGCGTGCACGTCTCCCTGGGCGGTCAGACCATCCAGCAGGCCGAGCAGGGGGCGATCGGTTCCGAAGGCCTCGGCCTCGCCGCGGCCGCCATCATTCTGCTCATCACCTTCGGCTCCGTCGTCGCCGCCGGGCTGCCGATCATCGTCGCCGTGGCCGGCCTCGCGGTCAGCTCCACGCTGACCATGGTGCTCATCAACTTCGTAGCGGCGCCCGACTGGTCCACCTCGCTGGCGACCATGATGGGGATCGGCATCGGCATCGACTACGCGCTGCTGATGGTCACCCGGTTCCGCGAGTGGCGGGCGGTCGGCCTCGACGAGCGCGCCGCCACCGTGGCCACCCTTGACACGGCAGGCCGGGCCGTCCTCGTCGCAGGCAGCACCGTGGTCGTGAGCATGCTCGGCCTGTTCGCCATGGGTCTCTCGTTCATGCGCGGCGCCGCCCTGGTCACGATCCTCGCTGTGCTCGTGGTGATGGCCGCGAGCGTCACGCTGTTCCCGGCGTTGCTGGCCTTCCTCGGTCGCCACGTCGACCGGTGGCGGCTGCCGCTGGGCCGCCGCGCCCCCGTCGCGGTGGCCGTCGGAGGACACGTCGAGCCATCCCGGAACTGGCTGGCCTGGAGCCGCCTGGTCGAGCGCCACCGCATCATCGCGGCCGCCGCCGGCGTCGTGATCCTGGTGGGCCTGGCGATGCCGTTCCTCAACGTCCGCTTCGGCTTCCCCGACGCCGGCAACAACCGCGAGGGGACGTCCACCCGGACCGCGTACGACCAGGAGACCGCCGCGTTCGGTGCAGGGTCCAACGGCCCGCTGCTGATGGTCGCGGAGCTGCCGCCGGGCGCCGGGACGTCGTCGCTCACCGGGGTGACCGGCGCCCTGCAATCCACGACCGGGGTCGCGGGGGTCTCACCGGCGCAGGTGAGCAGGGACGGTCGCACCGCGGTGTTCACCGTCATCCCGACGACCGGGCCGCAGTCGCCGAGGACCGAAGATCTCGTCCACCGGTTGCGCGACACCGTGCTCCCCTCGGCGATCTCCGGCACCGGCCTCGCCGTCCACGTCGGTGGGGTGACCGCGACGTCGATCGACTCGACCCACAACATCGCCAAGCGGATCCCGTTGCTGATCGGCGGCGTCGTGCTGCTGTCGATGCTCCTGCTGCTGGTGTCGTTCCGCAGCGTCGCCGTGGCCCTCAAGGCCGCCGCGATGAACCTGCTGTCCGTCGCCGCGGCGTACGGCGTCGTCGCTCTGGTCCTGCAGGGCGGGTGGATCGGCCAGCTGGTCGGCATCGACACGCCGACCCCCCTGCCGGCGTTCGTCCCGGTGCTGATGTTCGCGGTCCTGTTCGGACTGTCGATGGACTACGAGGTGTTCCTCGTGAGCCGGATGCGAGAGGCGTGGCTGCGCACCCATGACAACCACCGCGCCATCCTCGAGGGCCTGGCGGGGACCGGCCGGGTCATCACCGCTGCCGCGGCGATCATGGTGGCCGTCTTCGCAGCCTTCGTGCCAAGCCAGGACGTGGTCCTCAAGGTGATCGGCGTGGGGATGGCCTCGGCCATCTTCATCGACGCGACCGTCGTGCGGATGCTGTTGGTGCCCGCAGTCATGCACCTGCTGGGCCGCGCCAACTGGTGGCTCCCGGCCTGGCTCGGACGGTTCCTGCCCCAGCTGCACATCGAGGGCCGACCCGAGGTGCACCTGCCGGTGCAGCGCAGTGCGGAGCCCGAGCCGGAGCCTGTTCCGGCCGGTTAGCCCCCCGGCGCCTCATCGGCTGCGGCGAGGGCCCGGCGACGGATCGTCGACCGGGCCTCGTCGTAGCCGGGTAGCGGGCGCAGCGGGGCGAGGTCCTGGTCGCTGTCGACCATCGTGAGGTCCGCGAAGCCGAGGTCGGCGGCGGCCCGGAACGCGGCCACTCCCCGGTCGAGCTCGCCGACCGCGGCCCAGCCGCACGCGGTGTTGTAGGCAATCGTCGCGGTCACCTGCGGCACCGGCAACCCAGTCGGCGTGCCGTGGCTGCCGCGGTCCAGCCAGGCCTGGCCGATCTGTGCCGACGCCAGCTGTGCACCGGCCTGATGGGCAGCCGTGACGACGCCCAGAACCGCGCCGGGGTCGACCACGGCGGGGGAGGCCACCAGGTCGCGGGCGGCGGCCCAGTCCTGGTGCACCCGGTCGACGGCCAGCAGCAGCGATGCGGCACCGCCGGAGTCCCGCCCGGCGAGGGCCACCTGGAGCTCGCCGGTGCCGGCTGCCCGTTCTGCGGGGTCGTCGCTCGAGGCCCGCACCGCGGCCCGGACCAGCGGGTGCATCCGCTCGTCGGTCGGGTCGGCGACCAGCGCACGGGCGTCCTCGACCCGGCCGGACCAGAGCATCCGGACGGCTCGCGCGTTGACGTCGAGCTGGCGCTGCTCGCGCGCCGCGCGCACGGTCATGACGTTGCTGAAGACGAAGAAGGCCGCCATCAGCGCGCCGAAGACGAGTCCATATCGGTAGGCCACGACCGCACCGATCGCCGCGACGACGACCGAGACCATCGCGGCCCGGGCCTCACGGGTTGCCGGGGCACCGGGCAGCAGCTCGCGCAGCGCCTGCCCGCCGTCCAGCGGCAGGACGGGGAGCAGGTTGAGCAGGCTCCAGCCCAGCGTGGTGAAGATCGCCGTGTTGACGATCGTCGTGGCCAGGCCGTCCGGGACACCGGCCGTCCGGCCGTAGACGATGAGTGCTCCCCCGATGACGAGGCCCACCGCCGGGCCGGCCACCGAGATCGCGAACGACCGGGCGCGCGACAACGGCCGCGGCGGGACGTACGTCGTCAGGCCGCCCAGCCCGGCCAGCGCGATGGACGGCTCGGCCCCCGTGCTGCGCGCGACGAAGGCATGGCCCAGTTCGTGGGTCAGCACCGCGACCGGCACCATGACCAGCCACACGACGAACGCCCTGGCGGTCACGCCGGGGTACCACCCGAGCACCGCGATGATGATGACGAACGAGATGTCGATGTGGACCGGGAACCCGAGCAGACGGAACCGGGCGATGGGTCGGCCACCCTCGACCAGCTGAGTCATGGGTCGAGGGTAGGTCCCCTGCGCGGGTCAGCCGGGCAGGACCGACTCGACGGCTTCGAGCAGGGCCAGGTCGTCGGGGGCAACCGACGAGCGGAACCGCGCCACGACCTCGCCGGCAGGTGAGACGAGGAACTTCTCGAAGTTCCACGCGACATCCCCGGCCTCGCCCTCGGCGTCGGCAGTCCTGGTCAGCCGCTCGAACAGCGGGTGACGGTACGGACCGTTGACGTCGGTCTTGGCGAACATCGGGAACGTGACGCCATAGGTGGCCGAGCAGAACTCGGCGATCTCCTCGGCGCTGCCCGGCTCCTGGCCGCCGAACTGGTTGCTCGGGAACCCCAGCACGGCCAGTCCGCGGCCGCGGTAGCGCTCGTAGAGTGTCTCGAGACCGGCGTACTGCGGGGTGTAGCCGCACTTCGACGCGACGTTCACGACGAGCAGCGCCTGCCCGTCGAAGTCCGCGAGGCTGGCCGGGGAACCGTCGAGCCGGGTCAGGTCCAGGGTGTCTGTCGTCATCTTCGGTGCAAGTCCCGGCCAAGCCGGGACATTCCCGGCGCGCCCGACGTCGGTAGGGTCGTCGCGATGGCAGCGACGACGCGGACCGGCGGGATCACCACGCCGTCGCCCGGCTCGGGAAGGTGCTGATGCCACGGGCGGCGGGCCGCGACCAGACCGGGCCGATGGAGCGCCTGGTCCGGCTGATCGGCGCGCTGACCGCGCACCCTGGTGGCGCGCCGGCGGAGCTCCTGCTCACGGCGGTCGACCCGCCGTCCGAGGCGCTGCGCGGGGCTTCCCCGGAGGCGCACGACGAGGCGCGGCGCAAGATGCTCAGCCGCGACCTCGAGCACCTCAACGCCCTGGGGTACGACGTCCGCAACGTGGCCGAGGTCGGAGCCGAGGGGCGCTACGTCATGCGGGCCCGTGACAACCGGCTGCAGGTGAGCCTCACCGCGCAGCAGCGGGGCGAGCTGTTGCGGGCCGCGCTCGCGGCCGGCCTCGACGACATGGCCCGCCACCTGGGCGACGACGGCGCGACCGGAGGTGTCGAGACCGGGGGTGCCGACGACCGCGAGAACCGGCCCGACGCAGGGACGACGGGGCCGGCCGCGCTCGACCTGGTCCAGCGCGCCACCGCACGACGCTGCCGGGTGCGGTTCAGCTACAAGGGCGAGGCGCGCGCAGTCGACCCCGCGCGCGTCCACAGCGGGCCGTCCGGCTGGTACCTGAGCGGTCGCGAGACCGGAAGCTCAGTGGTCAAGGAGTTCGTCGTGTCGCGCATGAGCGACGTCGAGCTGGACCCGCCGGGGTCCGCGCCGGCGTACGACGAGCCCTCCCGGAAGTCCCTCGACCCGCTGTCGTGGGAGGTCGACCCGCCCCTGGACGTGGTCCTGGGCCTCGCCGCGGAGCACCGGGTGCTCGTCGAGAACCTGCTCGGGGCGGCGGCCGCGGTGGCTGAGGGCGAGGATGGCGAGTTGCTGCTCGGCTACCGGGTGACGAACCGGCGGGTCCTGCGCAAGCGCGTGTACGAGCTGGGCTCCAGGGTCCGGGTGGTCTCGCCTGCCGTCGTACGCGACGAGATCCTCGCCGAGCTCAGGTCGTTCGTGGCCGGTGCGTCATGAGCCCGGTCGCGGTGTACGCCCGGCGTCTCGCCGTCCTGCCGAGGGCCCTGGCCATCCTCGAGCTGCACCCGGACGGGCTGCCGATGGCCGACCTGGCCGGCGAGCTCGGCGTCGGGCCGGAGGACCTGCGCGAGGTCTTCATGGCCTACTACCTGGCCGACCTGGTCGCGCTGGACAGCCTGTCCCTTCCCGTCGTCGAGTTCGTCGGGCCGGGATCCGACTGGACGGACGAGGGCGACGTCGACGACCCGTCGGGCGGTCCCGGCCCGGTCGGCCCGGAGTGGGTGCGCGTGCTGGCCCCTGACCCGGAGCACGAGCTGGGCGTCGACCACCTCACCGCAGAACAGCTCGGTGCTCTGTACCGGGCCGGCACCGACCTGCTCGCGCTCGAGCCGGACAACGACACCTTGGCAGCTGCCCTCGAGGCCTTCGCGACCGCCCTCGAGCCGGCCGACACCGGCGGTGACGAACGTCGGGGCGCGACCACGGCCCAGCAGATGCACCGTGCAGCGGAGGACCGCCGACGGGTCGAGATCACCTACAGCCGGCAGTGGCACCCCGGGACGACGACCCGCACGGTCGAGCCGTACCGCGTGGTCCGGACCCGCCGCGGCTGGGAGGTCGACGCCGGACCCCCGGACGACGTCGCGGCGGTCCGCACCTACCTGGTGTCGGGCATCATCGACGTACGAACGACCGACGAGACCTTCGAGCTGCCTGCCGACCTCGACGACCTGCTCGCCGCCAACCGGCGACCCGAGACCGTCGAGCTCGTCGTTCCGCAGGAGTCGCGGTGGGCAGTGGACCGGTTCGCCGAGTCCAGCGAGGTGGTGGCCGACGACGAGGACGACGTCGCACTGCGCGCGCAGCTCCTGCCTCCCGTCGCGCAGCGCCTCGGTCTGCTGCTGCTCTGCGCCTCGCCGGACGCCTTCGTCACCGCGCCGGACGCGTTGCGCGACGCCGGTGTCGACGCCGCTCACGCCTTGCTGGCACACCACGAGGCAACCGCGCCGTAGCTGGCGACCGTCTGGTGGCGCACGTTGGCTACCGAAGTTGCCAGGGGTTCAGGGGTTGTTGCAACACCTGACGGTTTCTAGGTTGCGTGCGCCGCCGCGCGGAGCTCGGCGAACGCCTCCGCCAACGTCGCGGGCGTCCAGTGCGCGTTGAGCCCGCTCGGATTGGGCAGCACCCAGATCCGCGTCGCACCCACGCACCGCTCCTGGCGGCCGACGACCGCACCCTTCTCCGCGAACGCGGTCCGGTAGGCCGTCACGCCGAGGACCGCGAGCCAGGCCGGTTGCCACCGCTCGACACCGGCGACGAGGATCTGGCCGCCGTGGACGAGCTCGGCCCGGGTCAGCTCAGCGGCGGTCGCGGTTGCCCGCTCGACCACGTTGGTGATCCCCAGCCCGAGACGCAGGAGCTCGGCCTGCTCGGAGGGGCGCAGCTGGCGGGCCGTGAAGCCGGAGCGGTGCAGGGCCGGCCAGAAGCGGTTGCCGGGACGGGCGAAGTGGTGCCCGGCCCAGGCCGTGTAGAGGCCCGGGTTGATGCCACAGAAGAGGACGCGCAGGCCGGGGGCGACAACGTCCGGCAGCGTGCGGTCGCGGGCCGCGAGCAGGTCAGCCGGGCTGGGGCGGTCCACGCGGGCAGTGTCACAGACCCTTCGCCATGTGTCAGCGCCAAGCCCGACCGAACACCAGGCAGCCGCTCAGCTGATCAGGCCCTCGCGACGAAGGTGAGGAACTCGGGGTCGGGCACCGCGACATGCACATCGGTGAACCCGGCGGAGTGCAGCCGGTCCGGCAGGACGTCAGGGTCGATCGGCACGTAGGTGTCGCCCGCATGGAACGCCCGCCGGCCCTCGGTGGCTGTGCTGTCCGAGCCGGCAAAGACACCGCCGGGGCGCAGCACACGGTGGGCCTGCGCGAACAGCGCGTCCTGACGGGCCGGCGAGTCGACGTGGTGCAGCATCGTGAAGCACACGACCGCGCTGAACCTCCCGTCGTCGAACGGCAGCGCGTCGCCGCTGCCATGGACGACGGTGACGCTGGGGTGGGCCGCCGCCAGCTCGTCCGCTAGTCGGTCGTCGAGCTCCACGGTGGTGAGGCCGGGGACGGAGTCGACGAGCAGCCGCGTCGCGGCACCGTAGCCAGGCCCGATCTCGAGCACCTCGTCCCCGAGCGACAGGTCGGCGAGGGCCGCCGGCAGCACCTCGGCGGCCAGGTAGTCGGCCCACTCCTGCGAGCTGCACAGCCGGGCGTGCTCGTCGTTCATGCATGACCTCCGCCGTCGATGCCCACAGGCAACCGGGACACGCCGGCTCGGCGCAAGGCTCGACCGCGAACACCGCAAGAACGGTCAAGGCGCCGGACGCCGCGTCACGCGGCCGGCACCTCGCGGGACCCCGCCTGGGTGACCACGTGCACACCCAGCAGGCGCACCCCGTCGGAACACACTGCGACAGCCGCGTCCCGCCAAGCCTCGTCGGAGGCGCAGACGGACAACCCGTCCTCTCGAGCAACCGCGACGAGCAGGCTTCCGCGCCCACTCATCGCTCCTAAGACCGTGCGCGGGCACCGCCGCCGGTCATCAACCGCCGCAGTCGCCGGGATGTCGGTGACGGTCACCGGTTGGACCAGGCGGGCGTCCTCGTCGCACATGAGGAAGCTGACGGCTCCCTGCTGACGGTCACGCGCAAGCATCACGAGATCCAGCGCGTCGGCGACAAGGGCCGGATCGGTCAGGGGACGGTCGGACCAGTCGTCCGGGAGGTCGTCGAGGGTCATGCGTCGAGCGTTGCGGGAACGGGGACCTGCGCAGGCCGCGCCGTCCACAGGCGCTCAGTCAGACCGCCTCGCGCACCTCGACGGGGCCGGGCATGTCGACGGCCAGCGCGACCGCAGGCTCCTGAGCAGCGACGAGCTCGGCGACCCGCCGAGCATGGTTCTCGGCGTCGGCGTGCGCCCGCTGCAGCGAGGCATCGGCCGCGTCGACGAGGTGGGCCATCGCCGGGACGGTGCGAGCGAGGGTGAGCTCGGCGGTCACGAAGGTGACGTCCAGCTTCCACACGTCCTGGAGGATGCGGCGCAGGTAGGTCTCGCCGTGGTCCCAGCCCTCGCGAGGGGTGCCGGCGCCGTAGCCACCGCCCCGCGAGTGGACGACGATCGCGTGCCGGCCGGCGAGCGGCTCGGTGCCTCCGGCGCGCAGGGCCTCGGCGGTGAAGATCCGATCGACCCAGGCCTGGAAGGCGGCCGGGTTGGACCAGTTGTAGAGCGGTACGGCGAACAGGTAGGCGTCGGAGTCCACGAGCTCGGCGACAAGTGTGTCGGCAAGGGCAACGGCAGCTGCCTGCTCCTGGTTGCGCTCCTCGGCGGGCACGAACCGGGCCCCGACCGCGGTGGCGTCGATGAACGGGACCGGCTCGGTGGCGAGGTCACGCCTGACGACGGTGCCGTCCGGGTGCTCCACGGACCAGACCTTCTCGAAGGTGTCCGCGACCGAGCGCGAGACGGACCGCTCGCCGGCGACGCTGGCGTCGAGGCGGAAGAGCTGAGGCACGGGTTCTCCTGAGGGCTGACGGGATCGTTGCGCAATAGAAGATTGAATACGCAAATATTGTTCCCGCAAGCCTTTGCCCGCCTCGGTCAGGTCCCGAAGCGCCCCAGGTCGTCGTCACGAACCGAGCGGCTCACCTCCCGCAGGGCGGCCGGCGGGACCATCCCGTCGATCCCCGTGGCCAGCAGCCCGGCCAGCGAGTAGCCGGGGTCGGCCCGCAGCGCCCGGTCCACGGCGACCGAGGCGAGGGCGCCCTCCCCGGCGCAGTAGGCGACCCAGGCCAGTGCGGCGCAGACCGGGGCGGCGTAGACGTCGTCGACCGCCCGGGCCGCGGCGCGCAGCAGGTCGATCACGTCGCGCCGGTCGTCGTCGAGGACCGCGGCCATGACCCGGTCGCGGGTGCGGGTGTCGCGCAGGCCCAGGGCGATGATCACCTCGGCGTCGAGATCCGGTGCGAGGTCGCTGTCTGCCCGCAGCGACCGCAGGCGCGCGAACTCGGCCAGGGTGCGCTCGTGGACCGCCACCGGGCCGCCGGACTGCTCCAGGGAGGCCAGCACCGTCTCGGCGCGGGCTGCGGCGGCGGCTCGGTCGTCGGCCCGCGCCCGGCCGCGGGGTGGCTCGACCGAGGCCACGAGGGCGGCCCGGTCGGGCAGCACGGTGGCCCCCTCGGCGACGGCCTCCGCCGCCCACCGGGTGGCTGCCGGTGAGGGCCGGTGCGGCACCGGCGTACCGTCGCGAGGGCAGCAGGCCGGGTCGTGGCAGAGGTAGGACCACCAGCGCTCCCCCCGCACGAGAACTGCCTCCGGTACGTCGACGCCCCGGCACTCCAGCCGGCGCGACACCCGCCGGACCAGCCTGGCCCGCGGGAGCTGACCCTGACCGGCACCGGTGCCGTCGGGCGCGTCGGTGTAGACGGCCAGCAGGGCAGCAGACGCCCCGATGTGCTGCACCCGGGTGGCGAGGTCGTCGGCCATCGCGGCGTCGTGGCGCGGGTCGGCGAGATCGACCCGCATCACCAGCCGGTCGCGGCGGTGGGCGCCCTCGAGGCAGACGACGACCAGACTCTCGGTGGGGTGGAACCCGAGCCGCCACGGCAGCACCCCGACCAGATCGGCGGGACTGCTGAGGCGGACCACACCGGGGTCGGGCACGAGGGAGAGGTCGGCGGAGTCGTCCATGACTCGAGCCTGCGGGCGTGGGAAGGTGCGGTGAGCCGCCCCTCACGATCCGTGGACAGGGTCGGCATGTGCACGATGCCTCACGACCATGCCCTCGAGGCCCCGACATCGACACCTGGAGGACCGGTGGACGCGGACGTCGTCGTCGTCGGTGCCGGGCTGGCCGGCCTGGTGGCGACCGCCGAGCTGGCCGACGCGGGACGCCGGGTCCTGCTCCTCGACCAGGAGAATGCCGCCAACCTCGGCGGCCAGGCGTTCTGGTCGCTCGGCGGGCTGTTCCTCGTCGACTCCCCCGAACAGCGCCGGATGGGTGTCCGGGACTCGGTCGACCTGGCCTGGCAGGACTGGGAGGGGACGGCCGCGTTCGACCGCGAGCGCGCGGACCACTGGCCCCGGCAGTGGGCCCGCGCCTACGTCGAGTGGGCGGCCGGGGAGAAGCGCCGCTGGCTGCACGACCAGGGGGTCCGCTGGTTCCCGGTGGTGGGGTGGGCCGAGCGCGGCGGTCACGGGGCGCTCGGGCCGGGCAACTCGGTGCCCCGGTTCCACCTCACCTGGGGCACCGGCCCGGGCGTGGTCGAGCCGTTCGCGCGGCGGGTCGGCGAGCACGTCGACGCCGGGCGGGTGGAGGTCCGCCACCGCCACCAGGTCGACGAGCTGACCGTGACCGGCGGCGTCGTCGACGGGGTAAGCGGCGCCGTCCTCGTGCCGTCGCCGCTCGACCGCGGGTTCCCCTCGTCGCGCACCACCGTCGGCGAGTTCGCGGTGACGGCGCAGGCGGTCGTCGTCACGTCGGGGGGCATCGGCGGCAACCACGACCTGGTGCGGGCCGCTTGGCCCGAGCGGCTCGGCGCCTACCCACAGGGGATGCTGACCGGCGTACCCGCTCACGTCGACGGCCGGATGCTCGCCATCACGGAGCGGGCCGGCGCGAGCATCGTGAACAGCGACCGGATGTGGCACTACACCGAGGGCGTCGCCAACTGGGACCCGGTCTGGCCCGGGCACGGCATCCGGATCCTGCCCGGTCCCTCGTCGCTGTGGCTGGACGCGACCGGGCACCGGCTGCCTGTCCCGCTCTTCCCGGGGTTCGACACGCTGGGCACCCTCGAGCACGTCCAGCGCACCGGGCACGCGCACACCTGGTTCGTTCTGACCCAGAAGATCATCGAGAAGGAGTTCGCGCTCTCGGGGTCCGAGCAGAACCCCGACATCACCGACCGCGACGTGCGCAAGGTCCTCGGCCGGGTCCGCGGCGGGGCGCCGGGCCCGGTTGACGCGTTCCTGCGCCGCGGGGAGGACTTCGTCGTGCGCGACGACCTGCGCGACCTGGTCGACGGCATGAACGCACTGACCGACACGCCCCTGCTCTCGTACGACGACGTGCGCGCCGAGGTCGTCGCGCGCGACCGCGAGATGGCGAACCCGTTCAGCAAGGACCTCCAGGTGACCGCGCTGCGCGGCGCCCGCCGCTACAGAGGCGACCGGCTGGTCCGGGTCGCGTCACCGCATCGGCTGCTCGACCCCAAGGCCGGCCCGCTGATCGCCGTCAAGCTGCACCTCCTGACGCGCAAGACGTTGGGCGGCCTGGAGACCGACCTCTCTGCGCAGGTGCTGCGGCCCGACGGGTCGGTGCTGCCGGGGGTCTACGCGGCCGGCGAGGTGGCGGGCTTCGGCGGCGGCGGCATGCACGGCTACCGCGCACTGGAGGGCACGTTCCTCGGTGGCTGCCTCTTCTCCGGGCGGGCCGCCGGGCGGGCAGCCGCGTCGGCGACCGCCTGAGCCGCCCTCGCTCGCCCCGGGTCTCATCGCACGCACCGCCGGAGTACGTCGACGGGCAGCTGCGCGCGATCGTCGCGATGGGCCGCCTCGACCGAGCCGCCTAGGTACGCCGACGGGGCCGCAGCCGGCTGGTCGGAACCACGGGCGCGGGCAAGGCCGGGCCGTCGTACGCCGAGACCTGCCCGAACCGCGTCGCGGCGCCGGCCACGGCGGCCATCCACTCCTCGCGCGCCTCGACGATCTCGTCATGACTGCGGGCGACGAAGTTCCACCACATCAGCAGATCCTCGTCGAACGGCTCGCCGCCGAGCAGCAGCAGGCGCCCACCTGAGCGGCCGGTCGAGAGCCGGAGCCCGGGTCGGCCCGGGGGCAGATGGATCAGGTGCGCGCGCTCGACCGGCGTGCCGTCCACGACCAGGTCGTCGGACAGGGCGAGCACCGCGTGCTCGTAGGCGCGCTCGAGATACACCGTGACGACCGCCCCAGCACTCAGCTCGACCTCGGCGCCGACGATCGGCGTGAACACGCGGGCGGGAGACGTGGCTCCCATCAGCGAACCGAGCAGCACGGTCGCGTCGTAGCCGTCCCCGTGCAGCACCGGCAGGTCGGCGTGGTGGCCGAGGTCCGGTGCGACATCGCGGTGCTCCGACGGCAGCGCGACCCACAGCTGCAGGCCGCGCACGTCACCCGTGTCCCCGGCAGGCGAGGTCTCGGCATGGCTGATGCCGCGGCCTGCGGTCATCAGGTTGAGCTCGCCGGGCCTCACCAGCTGGTCGTTGCCGAGGCTGTCCTGGTGGCGGACCCGACCGTCCAGCAGCCAGGTCACGGTCTGCAGCCCGGTGTGCGGGTGCGGTGGCACCTGCATCGCTCCGGCGCCGCCGACGTCCTGCGGACCGTAGTCGTCCAGGAAGCACCACGCCCCGACGGTGCGCAGGTCGCGGTGCGGGAGGGTCCGGCGGACGTGCATCGCCCGGGTGCCACCGAGGGGTACGTCGCGCGGGGCGAGCACTCGCAGGCTCTGCCGTGGCGACGGGACCGAGCCGGTGAGTGTCTCGGCCGGCCGCTGCTCGAGGTTGCTCACGCAACCGAGCGTACGACGGCCGGATCCGGTGTCACGGGTAGCGACCGACCAGGTCGACCCGGCAGACCTCGGGCGTCGAGGAGTCGAGCACCGTCAGGTCGAGCGCAGCTGCGGCAGCCGTGACCGCGGCCGACGGGTCGGCGGGCCAGCGCCGCAGCAGCGCCAGGTGCCGGACCAGCAGGCCCTTGACCCACTTGGCGTGGTAGCTGACACCGGTCGGCGCCCGGCCCGTGCCGGGGTCGGCGAGCACCCGCACCTGCAGGACCCGCCCCCGAAGCGCGGGGGCGGGTCGCCACATCGCCAGGTAGTCGGTGCTGCGCAGGTCGAGCACGGCTTGCTCGCCGACCAGCGACGGCATCAGCGCGGCCAACGGCCCGCGCCAGTGCGCGGCAACCCCGCCGAACCCGGGGACCCGGCCGCTGGCGGGCACCCGGTAGTCCGGCACCAGGTCCGCACCGCGCACGACGCCCCAGAGCCCGCTCGCCACGATCACCGCCGCCTCCGCCCGCCGCGCGGCACCCGAAGGCAACGACCCGACGTCGAGCGCCTGGTAGAGCACCCCGGCGTACCTGCGGAGCGCCGGCATGGTGGGCGCCGTCGCGGCCCGCAGGTCCGCGCGCAGGGCCGCGTCGGCGACGGATGCCGGCAGGCGCAGGCCGGCCACCAGGTCGGTCCGGTCGGTGCGCGCGGCCGCCCGGATCGCGGCGAGCAGATCGCCCCGGGCGGCCCCAAGGCTCGGGGTGGAGAGGGCCGGCCGACGGCCCACCGGTGGCCCGTCGCCGCCGGCGGCCTTGGCCTCCGACGGCGGCAGCAGCACGAGCACGGCGGGCGAGCGTACCGGCGTACCGCAAGTCGCTCGCAATTGGTCGGCAAGTGATCACCGGCACGGTCCTCCCCATCACCCGAGACCACGGAGGACCAGACGTGACCAGCGAGCAGACCCTCACGATCACCTGCCCGGCCGGCGCCGAGGCCGTCCGCGGCCTGTGCGGCGGCGCGGTGCACCTGCCCGGCGACCCCGGGTACGACGCCGCCCGCAGCCCCTGGGCCATCGTCGTCGACCAGCGGCCCGCCGCGGTCGCCTACCCCACCACCGCCGCCGAGGTCGTCGAGGTCGTCCGCGCCGCGGCAGCCGCCGGCCTCCGGGTCGCGCCGCAAGGCACCGGCCACAACGCCGGTCCGCTGCGCGACCTCGAGCGGGCCGTGCTGGTGCGGACCGGCGCGATGCGCGGCGTCACCGTCGACGTCGATACGCGCACCGCCCGCGTCGAGTCCGGTGCCCTCTGGGAGGACGTCGTGAACGCCGTGGCCCCACACGGCCTGGCCGCCCTGCACGGGTCCTCGCCCGATGTCGGGGTCGCCGGCTACTCACTCGGCGGCGGCATGGGCTGGTACGCCCGCGAGCTGGGCCTGGCCGCCAACAGCATCACCGCGATCGAGCTGGTCACCGCCGACGGGCGGTTGGTCCGCGCGACCGCCCACCAGGAACCTGACCTGTTCTGGGCGCTCCGCGGCGGCGGCGGCAACTTCGGCGTCGTCACGGCCCTCGATCTGCGGCTCTTCCCGATCGACACCGTGTACGCCGGGATGCTGGTCTGGGACCGGTCCGAGGCCGACCGGGTGCTGCGCACCTGGGCGCGGTGGGCCGCCGACGCACCGGACGCGGTCACCACGTCGTTCCGGGTGCTCCAGCTCCCGCCGTTCGAGCAGATCCCTGCCCCGGTCCGCGGACGGCAGCTCGTCATGATCGACGGCGCGGTGCTGGCCGACGACGAGACCGCCGCCGAGATCCTCGCCGAGCTGCGAGCCCTGGAGCCCGAGATGGACACCTTCGCCCGGGTCCCGTCGGCCTCGATCATCTGGCTGCACATGGACCCCGAGGGCCCGACCCCCGGCGTCTCCGCGACAACGGTGCTCGGCTCACTGCCCGACGAGGGCATCGACGCCTTCCTCGGCCAGGTCGGCCACGGCACGAACCAGTCGCTGCTGTCCGCGGAGCTGCGCCAGCTCGGCGGCGCCGTCGCGCGCCCGGCCGAGGAAGCCGGCGCGGTGGCGATGGTCGAGGGCGCCTTCCTCCTCTTCGGCGTAGCCGTCGCGGCCACCCCGGAGATGGCGGCGGCCGGCGAGGCGGACGCCGCTGCGCTGGTCTCGGCCATGACGCCGTGGGCCAACGGTAAGCAGTACCTCAACTTCGTCGAGGCCGCGCAGGACGCCAGCAACGGCTACACCGCCGAGAGCTGGACCCGTCCACAGGCCGTGCGGGCGAAGGTCGACGCGCACGGGCTGTTCCTGTCCAACCACCAGGTGCCGACCGGGTCGCCGGCCCCCCTGCGTTGCCCCACCAGCGCTGAGCGACCTGACAGCCGCCGGCTGAGACGGCCCGACGAGAGATCGTTTGCGACCTAGTTCCCCGACACGCCGGGCGACAGCCCGGCGTGTCGGGGACTCAGGTCGCAAACGAGCCTCCCTGGTGCGCGCCCAGTGGCTGACAGGGTTCGGACGTCGGTCCACCGATGAGATCGCCGCGTCCACCCGGTCTGATGGGGGTGAGGGCAACCCGCCCGGTCACTCGAGGGAAGGACTCACCATGCCGACGATGAGGCCGAAGATCACGCCGTGCCTGTGGTTCGACACCTTGGCGGAGGAGGCGGCGAACTACTACGTTTCGGTCTTCAAGAACTCGCGCATCGTGAACGTCACGCACTACGGCGGGGCCGGCCCGCGAGAAGCCGGCCTGGTCCTCACCGTCGAGTTCGAGCTCGACGGCGAGCCGTTCACCGCGCTCAACGGTGGCCCGGACTTCACCTTCGACGAAGCGATCTCGTTCCAGGTCGACTGTGCCGACCAGGCCGAGGTCGACTACTTCTGGGAGCGCCTCACCGAGGACGGCGAGGAGGGCCCGTGCGGCTGGGCCAAGGACAAGTTCGGCGTCTCCTGGCAGGTGATCCCGCGCATCATGCCCGAGCTGATGACCGACCCCGACCCGGCCCGTGCGCAGCGCGCGATGGCGGCCATGCTGCAGATGAGCAAGCTCGACGTGCAGGCACTTCGGGACGCCGCCGACGGCGCCTGACCTCAATCGTGTGTCCAGTGCACCGGCCGCTCGAGGGCGTCCGGCAGCCGGGTCGCCGGGTCCCCGAGCGCGCCGCCCACCTGCATCCGCGTGACGTACAGCGCGCTGGACAGGTCGGCGCCGGCCAGCTGCGCGCCGCGCAGGTCCGCGCCGAGCAGGTCGGCGAGCCGCAGATCGGCACGGCTCAGGTCCGCGCCGATGAGAACCGCGCTCCGCAGATCGGCGCCGCGCAGGTCGCAGCCGGACGCCTCCCAGCCCGCCCGGTCCACGCCGCGCATCATGGGTCCACCCGTTCCCGCGCGTACTTCGGCGCTGACGGACCCGAGCAGGTCGCCCACCTCGCGGCGCAGCTCAGCGGCGTCGAGGGCGGCCAGCGCCCCGGGCGGGTCGTCGGCCGCGAGCTCGATCGCGGCCTGCAGCGCAACGAGGGCGTCGCGCAGGTCCCCCGGCGCGACTCGGTCGAGGGCGTCGCCGACGTACCAGAGCAGCTCGTGCAGGTGGCGCAGCGCGGCGAACGTCCGCTCGGGCTGGCCGCCGCGCACGGCTCGCTGGCCGGCACCGAAGCAGTCGTAGGCGACGCAGCCGGCGAAGCCGAGCGGGCGAAGGCGTTCGTGCACGGTGCAGCGGTGGTCGGCGGCGAGGTTCGGGCACGGCGTGCCGGGCGGCTTGTCGATCGCGAAGTCGGCCGACGCGGTGAAGCCCGGCAGCACGCAGCACAGCGCGGCGCAGTGGGCGCAGTCGGCCCGCAGGTCCGCGCGGGGAGTTGTCCGCGCGTCGGTCATCGCGGGATCAGCCGTCACTCGTCGGCATGGTCAGACGAAGCCGGGCAGGTCGCGCCAGGCCTCGGGTGCCGGCTGGACGTCGTCGCGGCCGACGGCGACCTCGATGAGCCCGTAGGGCCGGTCGCCGGCGACGAAGACCTCGCCGGGGTTCTCCAGACCGAACGGCGTGAGGTCCACCAGGTAGTGGTGCCTGTTCGGCGCCGACATCCGCAGCTCGGCCACGTCGGCGCGGGCGCCCAGGACGCTGCGCCCCATCTCCCACAACGTCTGCTGCAGCGCGAGGCTGTGCAATGAACCGAACCGCGAGACGAGCAGGGCGCGCACCTCGACGTACGCCGCGTCGTAGCCGTCGGTCGGCACCTGCGACCACCGCCAGCGCGCGGTCAGCGAGGTTGCGAGCACGCGATCGCTCGTCGGCGGCAAGGTCGTCCACTCATCGACGAGGAAGTCGCGGAACTCCGAGCCGGTCGACTTGAGCAGCACCAGCCCGGTCAGGCCGGACACGACGTGCTCGCCGCCGCCGGAGGCTGTCACGACGGCGGTACGCCGCTCCGCACCGCTGCGCACGAACGTGTGGTCGTGCGGTCGCCCGTCGACGGTGGCCCGGTCCCACCGGACCTCCTCGACCTGCACCTGAGCCGAGGACACCGGCTCGACGTGGGTCACGAAGTGGCGGGCCAGCAGCTGCCCGAACTCCTCGACGGTGCCCACGCCGTGCTGCTTCGCGAAGGCGTAGACGGTGTTCTTCTGGGTGTCGGTCGGAAGCACGTTGCGCTGGTCGCCCTCGAGGTGGGCCGCGTCGAAGTCGCCGCGCAGCGACGACGACACGGTGAGGTCGCGCACGACGTGGCGGTCGGTGTCGCGGACCACCCGCACGAGTCGCGACTCGGCCTTGCCGTACCTGTTGTCCCCGAGCACGATCGCCATCGCGTCTCCCTCAGCTGCCGCGGTAGGTCGAGTAGGAGTACGCCGACAGCAGCAGCGGCACGTGCAGGTGCCGCGCCGGGTCGGTCACCGCGAACGTCACGACCACCTCGGGGTAGAACGCCTGGCGTCCCTGCCCGAGGAACCACTCCCAGGTCGCGAACCGCAGCCGGTAGGTCCCCGGCCCCGGCGCGTCCGGCCCGAGACCGGACAGCCGGCCGTCGTCGTCGGTGACGCCCTCGACGAGCACTCCGTCGCCTTCGAGCCGGACCGGCAACCCGACGGCGGGCAGTCCCGTCGTCGTGTCGAGCACGTGGGTGCTGATGCTCACCGTGCCTCCTCGGTCGCGAGACGCTCCAGCCGGAGCGCGTTGATCTGCCCGAGCTCGGCGCGCACCACGGCGCGCTCCTGGGCGGGGTCGTTCCTAAGTCGTTGCCGCAGCAGGGCCAGCAGCTCTTCGCCGCTGCGGCCGCTCGCACGGACCAGGTAGACGTGGCCGAACCGGGTCTCGTACTCCCGGTTCGCGGCAAGCAGCGCGTCACGCGTCGTGTGGTCGACACCAGCCTGCTCGCGCCGCGCGGCCGGGTCGTGGCCGCGTTCGCCGATCCGCGGGTGACCCGCCAGCGCCTCGTCGACGTCGGACTCGTCCAACGCCCCGAGCGCCACGTCGGCGGCACGCTGCAAGCCCGCGACGTCGTGGTACGGCGCAGCGGCGGCCACCAGGTCGGCCCACCGGCGGGACGCGCACACCCCGAGCAGCGCTGCGCGTAACGCTTCGGGTGACAGCACGTCGGGTGCGAAGACCGAGGGGGCCCGGCGAGCGAGGCGGCGAAGCTCCGCCGGGCCGGGTCCCCCGGCGGCGACGACCTCCGCCCGGTCGACCGCACCGCAATCGAGGCCGCGCAGGACGTAACCGGCGAGCGCCGCGGCCGTCGCGGGCTCGTCGAGCACCTGGCCGGACCGGCGTTCGAGGTACGCCGACAGGCGCTCGATCGCGACGGCGAGGCCGGACCGAAAGAACGCGAAGGTCGCGAGGTAGCGCGTCGGCAGCTGAGCCGGGTGCAGGTCCCACCCCTGGTAGATGCCGCGGCTGAGCGACCGGCGTACCAGCCGGGCATGCAGGGCCCAGGCCGCCTCGACCTGCCCGCGGTCCCCGACGGGCAGCACGTTGGTCGACCCGTCGCTGACGCGTACGCCGGTCTGCGCGGCGGCGACCTGCATGACGTCCTTGGCGTGGTCGGCCACCGGGTGGTCCATGGCCTGCTGGTCGGGTGCAACGCCCAGCGCCGCGCTGTAGTCGTAGGTGCCGAAGTGCATCCCGGTGCATCGACCGCGCGCCTCGTGCACCACAGCGGCGACGGTGGCCGTGCCATCCGGGCCGAGCACTACTTGCGGCGTCTCGACCTGCACCTCGAAACGCAGGGCGCCGCCGGGCAGGCCGTGCGCGGCCTCCAGCCGCTCGCACAGCACGACCATCGCGGCCACCTGGTCGACCGACGTCACCTTCGGCAGCGTGACGACGAACCCGGGCGGCAGCCCGTCGCCGAGGGCCGCCAGCACGAGGTCGAGCGACCGCACGCCGCGGCGCCGGGTCAACGCCTCGAGTGACTTCACCCGCACGCCACGGACCAGCGGTGCCGACGGACCGGACAACCCCGCCAGTACGGCGCCAGAGGCGGCGGCGTCCCGGTCCTCCTCGTCGTCGGACCGATGGCCATAGCCGTCCTCGAGGTCGGCACGCAGGTCCTCGACCGGCTGGCGCGTGAGCTTGGCCAGCACTCGCGGCCAGACGTCCTCGACGAGCGCGGGGTCGAGGCCGCTGATCCGCGCCATCGCCGCGGCATCGATGCCCTCGACCGCGGCGAGCGCCGACGTACCCACGGTCGCGAGCACGTCGTGGTCGACCCGGTCGGCCGGCAGGTAGAGCGTGTGAACCGGCTGTGGTGCCGCTGGCTCGCCGGGCCAGCCCGCGGACAGCGCCGCGTCCGCCGGTGCGAGCAGCTCGTCGAGCTCGCCGAGGACGTCGTCCGGCAGGGTCACGAGGTCGCGTCCCACCGGTCGCGCAGCGCGGCGAGGCCGTCGTCGGTCGGGCTCCCCCAGAGCCGCAGCCGGGCCATGCCGCCGTCGGGATAGACGTCGAGCCGGACGTACGTCGCGGGCGCTGCCGGCTCCGGCAGCACGATCCGATGCGGCGTATCGGGCTGCATGGTGGTGCGCTCGAGCAACGAGGTCCACGTCGCGTCGGGGCGGGGCTCAGCCTCGCCGTCGTACGCCGAGATCTGGGCCGCGCCCGGCGCGTTGCCGAGGAACCACGTCGTGTCCAGCTCGACGACGCGCACGACGCCGCGGGTGGCAAGCCGCACCTCGACCCAGTCGTTGGCGTCGTCGCGCCGCCGCGCTGTCTCCCAGCCCTCGCCCATGGACCGGGCCGGCCCGGGCGCGATCAGCCGGTCCGGCGAGCCGTAGAACAGGTTGCTGCACCCGGTGACGCGGCCGCCGAGGTCGAGTGCCGCGAGGTCGACCGTCCCCAGCGCCGCCACCACACGGGGGTCGGCGACGACCTCGCCGTGCACGCGCAGCCGAGCGACGCCGCCGTCCGGGTGGATGGACAGGCGCAGGTGGCTGACCCGGCCCGGCGCGTCGACGTCGAAGACGTTCGCGGTGTCGCCGGCCAGCGGAGACCGCGGGACCAGCGGCGTCCAGGAGGCGGCGCGCAGCGCGTCGACCGACGGTGTGCCGTCGGCGTAGAGCCCTTCGACCGACGCCTCACTCGGGAAGTTGCCGGTGAAGTGGCTGGTGTCGACGACGACGGCCCGTACGACGCCGGTCGCGCCGAGCCGCACGATCGCCTCGTCGTGGTCACCCTCGTGGTGGTGTCGCCGACGGCGGGTCTCCCACCCGTCGTACACCTGGCCCTTGGCCCCGAACGCCCGCGGCACGAAGGTGGCCGGCCCGGGGTTCACGAGGTTCTCCCGGCCGGCGAAGGCCTCGTCGTTGGCCCACACGACCGCCCCGCCGAAGGTACGGACGGCGAGGTCGGGCAGGCCCAGGGGGTCGGTCACCGTCAGGCCTCCCCTCGCGCGAGCAGGCGACCGCGCGGCTCGTCGCCGTCGACGTCGGGCGCCAGACGCCGCCCAGCCAACCACGTCGCGCGCACGGCGCCGCGCAACCGCGCGCCGGCGTACGGCGAGACCGGGTTGCGGTGGTAGAGCCGCTGCGGGTCGACGACAAGGTCCGCGTCCGGCGCGAAGGCGACCAGATCGGCAGCGGCACCTACCCGGATCGCGCCCTTGGTGCCGAAGCCGGCGAGCGCGGCGGGGCCGGCCGACATCCAGCGCACCACGTCGGCGAGGCGATGCCCGCGACGGCTGGCCTCGGTCCACACGAGCTGGAGGCCGAGCTGCACCGAGGCGATCCCTCCCCACGCGGTGGCGAAGTCACCGGTGTCGAGCGACTTGAGGTCCGCGGTGCACGGCGAGTGGTCGCTCACCACGAGGTCGATGGTGCCGTCGGCGAGCCCGTCCCACAGCGCCGCGCGGTTGGCGTCATCGCGCACCGGTGGGCAGCACTTCGCAGGCGTCGCGCCGTCCGCCACGTCCTCCGCGCGCAGCACCAGGTAGTGCGGGCAGGTCTCCACCGAGACCGCGACGCCGTCGGCCTTCGCCGCGGCGATCACCGGCAGTGCGGACGCGCTGGACAGGTGCACGACGTGCACCCGGGCCCCGGTGGCACGTGCGACCTCGATGACGCCTGCGATGGCTTCGTCCTCGGCCGCCGCGGGTCGCGAGGCGAGAAAGGCGCGGTACGACCGGCCGGCCGGTTCGGGCGCCGCCGCGAGCACCGCGGGATCTTCGGCGTGCACGAGGAGCTGCCCGCCGGCGGCGGCGACCTCCTCCGCGGCCCGGCGCAACCCGGCGGCGTCGACCGCCGGGAACTCCGGCACGCCGGAGTCCGGCAGGAAGCACTTCACGCCCAGTACGCCGGCGTCCAGGAGCGGCCGCAGGCGACCGAGGTTCCCCGGGACCACTCCGCCCCAGAACGCCACGTCGACGTGGCACCGACCGACCGCTGCGGACCGTTTGACGGCGAGCGAGTCGGGATCCAGCGTCGGCGGCAGGCTGTTCAAGGGCATGTCGACCAGCGTGGTCACCCCGCCCGCGGCAGCCGCCCTCGTCGCGGTCGCGAAGCCCTCCCACTCGGTGCGGCCGGGCTCGTTGACGTGGACATGGGTGTCCACCAGACCCGGCAGCAGGACCTCGTCCGCGCCGAGCTCGACGACCTCGCGTCCGGTCATGGAGCGATCGAGCGGGGCCACGTTCTCGACGACACCGGCGTGGACGACCACCGTCGTCGGCCCGGCCGCCTCGCCGCCGACCACGGCCTGCTCCGCATGGAGGACGAGGTCAGGAACGGGTGCCACAGATGTGCTCCGGCCGGATCGGGACCCGGGTGAGGGGCAGCCCGGTCGCCGCGCGGACCGCGGCCAGGACGGCCGGCCCGGAGGAGATCGTGGGCGGCTCACCGACGCCGCGCAGGCCGTACGGCGCGTGGGGGTCGGGCAGCTCGAGGATGTCGACCTGCATCGGCGGCATGTCGAGGATCGTCGGGATCAGGTAGTCGGTGAACGACGGGTTGCGGATGATCCCGTCGGTCACGACGACCTCCTCCATCAGCGCGAGCCCCATGCCCTGCGCGGTGCCGCCATGGATCTGGCCGGCCACGGCCTGCGGGTTGACGGCGTGACCGACGTCCTGCGTGCAAGCCAGCTCGACGACCTTGACGAGCCCGAGCTCGACGTCCACGTCGACGACCGCGCGATGTGCTGCGAACGCGTACTGCACGTGCGCGAAGCCCTGCCCCGTCTCGGGATCGACCGCCTCGGTCGGCCGGTGCCGCCACTCGGTGGTCGCCTCGACGTACTCGCCGGCGAGCGCCGCTTCGGCCTGAGCCCAGTCGACGTCGTCCCAGCTCTCGACCCCGCACCGGGCCTGGAGTTCGGCCCGGACCAGCCGGCACGCTTCGCGCACCGCGCCGCCGGTCACGTAGGTCTGCCGGGACGCCGACGACGACCCGCCGCTGCCGACGGTGGTGTCGGCCGGCGCGACCACGACCCGCTCCACGCCCAGCTCGGTGCGTGCGATCTGCTGCTGCACCGTGACCAGCCCCTGCCCGACCTCGGCGGCGGCCGTATGCACCGTCACGACTGGTTCGCCGTCGTGCACCTCGAGCCGCACCCGGGCGGTCGAGTAGTCGTCGAACCCCTCGGAGAAACCGATGTTCTTGTAGGCCACCGCATAGCCGACGCCGCGTCGCACCCCCTCGCCGTGCGTGGAGTTGGCAACGCCGCCGGGCAACCGCCGCAGGTCGTGGCCATCTGCCGGTGCCACGGCCGGCATCGGCATCGTCTGCAGCCGGCGCAGCAGCTCGACCACGGGGGCCGGGCTGTCGAGCACCTGGCCGGTCGGCGCGACCGAACCCTCCTCCATCGCGTTGCGACACCGCAGGTCGACCGGGTCCATGCCCAGCACCTCGGCCGCCTTGTCCATCTGCGACTCGTAGGCGAACGCGGCCTGCACCGCGCCGAAGCCGCGCATCGCGCCACACGGCGGGTTGTTCGTGTATGCGCCGTAGCAGTCCATCCGGACGTGCGGCACGACGTAGGGGCCGATGCCCATCAGCCCGGCGTTGCCGACGACGGCAGCGCTGCTTGACAGGTACGCGCCGCCGTCCAACCAGATCTGCGCGCGGACGAAGACCAGGTCACCGTCGCGGGTGAAGCCGTGCACGTAGTGCATCGTCGCGGGGTGCCGGTGCACGTGGCCGAAGAACGACTCCTCCCGGTTGTACGACATCTTCACCGGCTTGCCGGTGTGCAGGGCGAGCAGACAGGCGTGCACGTGCATCGACAGGTCCTCCCGCCCGCCGAAGGCGCCACCGACACCGGCGAGGGTCAGCCGGACCTTCTCGGGCGGCAGTGCCAGCGCGCGGCAGATCTGCTGCTGGTCGACGTGCAGCCACTGGGTCGCCACGAACAGGTCGACGCCACCGTCCTCCCCGGGCACCGCGAGGCCTGACTCCGGGCCGAGGAAGGCCTGGTCCTGCATGCCGACCTGGTAGTCACCTTCGACGACCACGTCGGCCACCGGGTGGTCCTCGCCCTTGCGGATCTTCAGGTGCCGGAACAGGTTGCCGCTCGGGTGCAGGTGCGCGTCCTCGCGGGACCGCTCGACGACCGGCGTCGGCTCCGGGTGCAGGACCGGCGCCCCCGGCTCGAGGGCGGCGATCGCGTCGGTGACGGGCTGGAGCACCTCGTAGTCCACGACAATGAGGGCCGCGGCACGCCGCGCGGTCTCCGGGTGCTCGGCAGCGACCAGCGCGACCGGCTCGCCCTGGTAGCGCACCACGCCGGTCGCGAGCACCGGCTGGTCGTCGACCTCGAGGCCGTAACGCCGCTCCCCCGGTACGTCGTCGGCGGTGAGCACGGCATAGACGCCGGGCAGTGCGAGCGCCGGCCCGAGGTCGATCGACACGATGCGAGCCGACGGGTGCGGGCTGCGCAGCGTGACGCCCCAGAGCATCTCGTCGGCCCAGAGGTCGCTGCCGTAGGCGAACTCGCCGGTCACCTTGAGGATGCCGTCGGGCCGCGCGGCGTCGGTGCCGACCCCGCCGGAGACAGTGCGCTCGTCGCTCGTCGTGGTGGTCACCCGCCGACACCTCCGCTCTCGAGCAGCCGCCGGGACACGTTCGCGGCGGCTCGGGCCAGCTCGTCCTCGTCAAGCCGCACCAGACGATCGCGCTCGACCACCGGCCGGCCGTCGACGAGCAGCAGCTCCAGGGGCGGCTGCGAGCCCAGCACCAGGGCGGTCACCGGGTCCGCGATGCCGGCGTGCGCGAGTGTGTCGACCCGCCACAGCGCGAGGTCGGCGACCTTGCCGATCTCGATGCTGCCGACCGCATCGTCGCGGCCCAGCACCCTGGCACCACCGTGCGTCGCGAGCCGCAGCGCGGCCCGAGCCGAGAGCGCCCGCGGACCGCCCCGGGCCCGCGCCATCAGCGCCGCGTGGCGTGCCTCCTCCAGCAGGGAGCCGGCCTCGTTCGAGGCCGCACCGTCCACACCGAGACCGACGGCGACGCCGGCGTCGACGAGGTCGCGGGTGCGCGCGATGCCGGCGCCGAGCCGGGCGTTGCTCGACGGGCAGTGCGCCACGCCGGTGCCGCTCGCTGCGAGCCGCGCGACCGCGCCGTCGTCGAGGTGCACGGCGTGCGCCAGCCAGACGTCAGGCCCGAGCCAGCCCAACGAGTCGACGTACTCCGTCGGGGTCGCGCCGAAGTGATCCCGACAGAACTCGTCCTCGTCAGCGGTCTCGGCCAGGTGCGTGTGCAGCCGCACCCCGTGACGCCGCGCCAGCTCCGCGGCCTCGGTCATCAGCTCCGCGGTCACCGAGAACGGTGAGCACGGCGCGACCGCGACCCGCACCATCGCGTCCTCCGCGGTGTCGTGGAACCGCGTGATCGCGGTCTCGGTCGCGGCCAGCACCGCGTCGCGGTCCTCGACGACGGAGTCGGGCGGCAGGCCGCCGTCGCTGCGACCCAGGTCCATCGAGCCGCGGGTCGGGTGGAACCGCAGCCCGACCTCGGCGGCCGCCGTGACAGTGGCACCGAGCAGGTCCCCGCCGCCAGCCGGGAAGACGTAGTGGTGGTCGGTGCTCGTCGTGCAGCCCGTACGCGCCAGCCAGCCGAGCGCCGCCGCGGCCGCGTCGTGCACCGTCTCCTCGTCGATCCCGGCCCAGACCGGGTAGAGCGCGGTGAGCCACTCGAAGAGCGTTGCGTCGGTCGCCACTCCGCGCGTGGCCCACTGGTAGAGGTGCTGGTGGGTGTTGACCAGCCCGGGAGTGAGCACACAGCCGGTCCCGTCGACGACGCGACCAGCGTCCCGGCGCATGGTCTCGCGCGCGGGCCCCGCCCCGACGGCCACGATCCGGTTGTCAGTCACCACCACGTGACCCGAGGCGTGCTCGGTGTCGCTGGCGTCGACGGTCACGACGGTCGCGCCCTCCACGACGAGGGTGCCACTCATGTCTGCCCAGCTGCTCGGCGTACGGCGTCGAGCACAGCCTCATAGCCGGTGCACCGGCACAGGTTGCCCGCGAGGGCCTCACGCACGGTCGAGTCGTCCGGGCTCGGCACCCGACGCAGCAGGTCGTGCACCGCGACGACCAACCCGGGTGTGCAGAAGCCGCACTGCACCGCACCCGCGTCGAGGAAGGCCTGTTGCACGGGGTCGAGCACGTCACCGTCGGCCAGCCCTTCCACGGTCACCACGTCGCGGCCCTCGGCCTGACCGGCGGCCACGAGGCAGGCGCACACGACGTCACCGTCGAGGTAGACCGAGCAGGAGCCGCACTCGCCCTGCTCGCAGGCGTTCTTCGCGCCGGGCAGACCGAGGCGTTCGCGCAGCAGGTAGAGCAGGCTCTCGCCCTCCCAGACGTCCTCCGCCTGGCGACGCTCGCCGTTCACCGTCAGATCCACCCGCACGTCAGGCCGCCCTCCCCTGGTAGTCGGCCCACGCCCACCCGAGGGTCCGTCGCGCAAGCACCGAGAGCGCGTGCCGGCGGTACGCCGCGGTGCCGCGCACGTCGTCGATCGGCTCCGCCTCGGCCGCGACCAGGTCGCCGAACCGGGCACCGGTGCTCGGCGGCAGTTCGCCTCGCGACTCCCACAAGCCGTCGTCGGCGAGCGCGGCGGACACGAAGTCCTCGGCGGTGGTCGCATGCCGCGGCGTCGGGGCCGCGGAGCCGATCGCGGCACCGACCCGTCCCCGCTGCGGGTGCAGTGCGAGCCCGAAGGAGGTGACGGCGATGACCATCGCATTGCGGGTGCCGATCTTCGCGAACTGCTCGAGGGCCGACGTGGGGGGCAGGGTCACCGCGGCGATCAGCTCGTCGGGCGTGAGGGCGTTGCGTTTGACCCCCGTGAAGAACTCGGCCACCGGGATGCTGCGAGCGCCCCGCACCGACTCCACCTCGACGACGGCGTCGACGGCCAGCAGCACGGGGTGGCAGTCCCCCGCGGGCGAGGCGGACCCGAGGTTCCCGCCGACCGTGCCGCGGGCCCGGATCTGCGGGGAGCCCACCGTGCGGGAGGCCATCGCGAGACCGGGCGCGAGGCCGGCCAGCTCGGCCATCACCCGGGCGTAAGGCACTCCCGCGCCGACCCGGACGCCGCCGTCGTCCTGGCGCGACCACCGGGCAAGCTCGGGCACGCGGCTCAGGTCGAGCAGTGCCGCCGGCCGGTGCCGGTCGAAGTTCAGCTCGACCATCACGTCGGTGCCGCCGGCGATCGCCACCGCCCCGGGGTGCTCGGCGCGCGCGGCCAGCGCGTCCGCCCAGCTCCGGGGTGCCAGGAAATCCATCGAGCGGGTCGTCCTCCTCTGCGAGCGGGGCCCCCGATCATGTCGCGCCGCCCGGCCGGTGTCACGGACCTCCGCGCCGCGCTGCTCCGCCGTAGGTGGCGCGGACATATCCGGACGTACTTCCCTTGACCGGGCAACTAACCCGCTCCTAGGGTTCCGCTCAGCAACGGGGGCCCTCCACAACGGGGAAGGGGTCGGTGCGGGCGTGACCGTGGCCAGTCGGCTCGGCGTCGTGATCGCTCCCGACTCCTTCAAGGGCAGCCTCACCGCCGCCGACGCCGCCACCGCGATCGCGGCCGGGCTGCGGGCGGCGGCCGGCGGGCTCGGCCTCGACCTGCTGGAGCGCCCCGTCGCCGACGGCGGCGAGGGCACCGTCGCGATGCTGCTGGCCGCGGGCTGGCAACCCCGGGAGCGCACGGTGCGTGGCCCCACGGGCGCATCGGTCCGCGCCACCTATGCGCTCTCGCCCGCCGGCGACGCGGTGCCGACAGCGGTCATCGAGCTGGCGTCGGCCGCGGGGCTCGGCCTGCTGCCCGGCGGACCCGACCCGCTCGGCGCCTCGACGTACGGCGTCGGCGAGCTCGTCGACGCGGCCCTCGACGAGGGGGTGCGCCGGCTCGTCCTCGGCATCGGCGGCAGTGCGTCCACCGACGGCGGGGCCGGGCTCGCCACCGCGCTCGGCGCCCGCTTCCTCGACGACGCGGGACACCCGCTCGAACCCGGCGGCGGTGCCCTGGGCCGGCTGCACCGGGTCGACGCGTCGGGGATGGACCCCCGCCTGCACGCCGTCGAGGTCGTCGTCGCCTCGGACGTCGACAACCCGCTCACCGGAGCGGCCGGAGCTGCCCGCGTCTACGGGCCCCAGAAGGGCGCCACCGCACCGGACGTCGAGGTTCTCGAGGCCGGCTTGGCGCGGCTGGCCGCCGTGCTCCGCCGCGACCTCGGCGTCGACGTCGAGCACGTCGCCGGGTCGGGCGCCGCCGGCGGGGTCGGTGCCGGTGCCCTCGCCTTCCTCGGCGCCCGGCTGACGCCGGGGATCGACCTGCTCCTCGACCTGGTGGGCTTCGATGAGGCTGTGGCGGGCAAGAGCCTGGTCGTGACCGGTGAGGGCTCGGTCGACAGGCAGACGCTGTCCGGCAAGGCGCCGCTCGGGGTAGCGCGCCGGGCGCACGCCGCCGGCGTACCCGTGCTCGTCGTCGCCGGGCGGGCCGACCTGAGCACTGCCCGCCACGCCGCTCTGGCCGACCTCGGTGTCGTGGCGGTCCGCGTGCTGCTGGACATCGAGCCCGACCCCGTCGTCGCGCACCGTGACGCGGCGCGGCTGCTCGCCGACCTCACCGCCCGCGCGTTCCGCGAGCTCGTCCCCGACCTGACCACCTCGAGGAGCCCCGCATGACCGCAGCCGGAGCCGTCCGCATCGACGCGCCGATGAAGGACCGCTACGACGAGATCCTCACGGACGACGCCCTGGCGTTCCTCGCAGACCTGCACGTTGCCTTCGACGCCCGCCGCCGCGAGCTGCTGTCCCTGCGCGAACAGCGGTACGCCGAGCTCGCCGCGGGCGGCACGCTGGACTTCCTGGCCGAGACCAAGGACGTACGTGAGGACGACTCCTGGCGGGTGGCCGAGCACGCTCCCGGCCTGGTCGACCGGCGGGCCGAGATCACCGGGCCGACCGACCGCAAGATGACGATCAACGCCCTGAACTCCGGGGCACGGGTGTGGCTGGCCGACCTCGAGGACGCCAACACGCCGTTGTGGGAGAACATGGTCGAGGGCCAGCTCAACCTGCGGGACGCGATCGACCGCAGGATCGACTTCACGTCACCCGAAGGGAAGACCTACGCGCTGGCCGAGGACGTCGCCACCATCGTGGTCCGGCCCCGCGGCTGGCATCTGCCGGAGAAGCACCTGCTCGTCGACGGCGAGCGGACGTCAGGATCGCTCACCGACTTCGGCCTCTACTTCTTCCACTGCGCGCCGAGGCAGATCGACGCCGGGCTCGGTCCCTACTTCTACCTGCCCAAGATGGAGAGCCACCTCGAGGCCCGGCTGTGGAACGACGTCTTCGTCCACGCCCAGGACGCGCTCGGGATCCCACAGGGCACCATCCGGGCGACCGTGCTCATCGAGACCTACCCGGCCGCCTTCGAGATGGAGGAGATCCTGCACGAGCTGCGTGCGCACTCGGCCGGTCTCAACGCCGGTCGGTGGGACTACATGTTCTCCGTCATCAAGAAGTTCCGGACCCGGGGCAGGGACTTCCTGCTCCCGGACCGCAACTCGGTGACGATGACCGTGCCGTTCATGCGCGCCTACACCGAGCTGCTGGTGCGGACCTGCCACAAGCGCGGAGCGCATGCCATCGGCGGGATGGCGGCCTTCATCCCGAGCAAGGACGAGGCGACGAACGCCAACGCGTTCGAGAAGGTACGAGACGACAAGACCCGTGAGGCCGGCGACGGTTTCGACGGCTCGTGGGTCGCCCACCCCGGGATGGTCGCCCTGTGCACCGAGGTGTTCGACTCCGTCCTCGGCGATCGGCCCAACCAGGTCGACAACACCCGCTCGGACGTCTCGGTCTCCGCGGAGCAGCTGCTCGACGTCGCGTCGACACCGGGCTCAGTGACCGAGGCCGGACTGCGCGGGAACATCAGTGTGGGCATCCGCTACCTCGAGTCATGGCTGCGCGGCTCGGGCGCGGTCGGCATCAACAACATGATGGAGGACGCCGCAACCGCCGAGATCTCGCGGTCGCAGGTGTGGCAATGGCTGCACAACGACCTGGCTCTCGACGACGGACAGACCGTGACCCGCGATCTTGTCGGCCGGCTCATCGAGGAGGAGATGTCCGCGATCCGCGACCAGGCCGGCGACGGGTTCGACGGCGGCCGCTGGGCCGACGCGCGCTCGCTGTTCACCGAGATGGCGCTGGCCGAGGACTTCGAGGACTTCCTCACCATCCCGGCGTACGAGCGGATGCCGTGACGTCACCCGTCGACGCGGTGGCGGCCCGGCTTCGGGTCGAGCTGGGCGACGACGCTGTCGTGACCGACCACGCGCGGCTGCGCACCTACGAGTGCGACGGGCTGGCGCAGTACAAGGTCACGCCCGCGATGGTGGTGCTGCCCCGCACCACCGCCCAGCTCGCCGACGTCGTGCGCGCCTGCCTCGCCAACGACGTGCCGTTCGTCGCGCGCGGGTCCGGCACCGGCCTGTCCGGCGGCGCTCTCCCGCACGCCGAAGGGGTCCTCGTCGTGACCTCGCAGATGCGAGACATCCTCCGGATCGACACCGACGACCAGCGCGCCGTGGTGCAGCCCGGGGTCATCAACCTGCACGTGACCGCAGCGGCTGCGCCGGAGGGCTACTACTACGCACCCGACCCCTCCAGCCAGCAGATCTGCTCGATCGGGGGCAACGTCGCGGAGAACTCCGGCGGCGCGCACTGCCTCAAGTACGGCTTCACCACCAACCACGTCACCGGTCTCGAGCTCGTCGTCCCGGACGGCTCCGTCGTGCGGCTCGGCGGTGTCGCACCCGACCCGCCGGGTTACGACCTCATCGGCGCTTTCGTCGGCTCCGAGGGCACCCTGGGCATCGCCACCGAGGTGACGGTCCGGCTGATGCGGTCCCCCGAGTCGGTTCGCACGATGCTCGCCGCCTTCCCGTCCACGGACGAGGCCGGTGGCGCGGTGTCCGCGGTGATCGGGGCCGGGGTGGTCCCCGCAGCGATCGAGATGATGGACGCCCTGGCGATCGAGGCGGCCGAGGCTGCCGTGCAGTGCGGTTACCCCGCCGGTGCTGGCGCGGTCCTGGTGATCGAGCTCGACGGGCCGGATGCCGAGGTGGCGGGGCAGTTCACCGAGGTCGAGGGGCACTGCCGCGACAACGCGGCCTTCGAGATCCGGATCGCGGCGGACGACGCCGAGCGGGCTCTGTTCTGGAAGGGCCGCAAGTCGGCCTTCGCGGCGGTGGGCCGGATCAGCCCCGACTACATCGTCCAGGACGGCGTCATCCCGCGGACCGCGCTACCCCAGGTGCTGCGCCGGATCGCCGAGCTGTCGACCGGTTCCGGGGTGCGGGTCGCGAACGTCTTCCACGCCGGCGACGGCAACCTGCACCCCCTGGTGCTGTTCGACGACGCCGTCCCGGGCGAGGCCGAGGAGGCGGAGAACGTGTCCGCGGCGATCCTCGACCTCTGCATCG
>DATBDW010000089.1:0-7174 GCA_036269735.1 Actinomycetes bacterium | reverse complement strand
GCCACCGAGTGCAGCATCGTCGCGACCATGATGGCGAAGCCGACGTCCTTGAGACCGGCCCGCATCGCGCGCTGGCCCTCGATGACGTCGGTGTACACGTCGGGCAGCGGGCCGTCGTCGCGCACCGAGCCGACCAGCACGAACGTCTTGTGGTGGGTCACCAGGGCGTGCATGATCCCGCCGGTCAGCACGCCCGAGTCGACCGCGGTCGCGATCGAGCCGGCCTTCCGGATCTGGTTGATCGCGCGGATGTGGTGCTCGTGGCCGTGCTCGACGCCGCGCCCCTGCTTGAGGTCGACACCCAGCGAGGTGCCGAACAGTGCGGCCTCGATGTCGTGGGTGGCCAGCGCGTTGCCGGCGAAGAGCACGTCGACGTACCCCGCCTCGACCAGCGCCACCATCGCCGGTGCCGCGCCGGTGTGCACCACGGCCGGCCCGCCGACCCAGAGCACCTTCTTGCCGTCGGCCTTCACGTCGCGCATCTGCTGGGCGATCTGGCGCACCAGCAGGGCCTGCGGCTTCTCCGAGGACACGTCGGAGTTCATGAACTCGAACCCGCCGACGCTGCGGTCGATCGCCGGCAGCGGGACGACCTTGACCCCGCTAGCGCCGCAGACCACCTGGTCCCCGGCGCGGATGTCGCTGACCGCGACGGTGCGCGCCCGGTCGCCGGTGACGATGATCCCGCAGTCCATCTCGGGGTTCTCGACGGGCACCCAGTGCCCGCCCAGGCGCACCACGGTCTCGAGGTTGGTCGTCGAGTAGAAGTCGTCGGGGAAGACGCCGTCCGCCTCGACCTCGCGCAGCATCGCCTCGCCCGGGTCGGTCGGGTTGACGCCGTGGGTCTGCAGCCGCATCACCAGCCGGGCGATGTCGTCGTCGTTCTCCATCTTCACGGTGAGCCGCGCGTAGGACTCGTCGGTGGGTGACTTGCCGACCTCGAACTTGTCGATGGAGTAGTCGCCGCCGTACTCCAGGATGTCGTCGAGCACCCGGGAGAGCACCCCGGAGTCGATCAGGTGGCCCCGCACCTCGACGGTCTCGGTGGTCACGGCGGGATCCTCCTGCTGACGAGGTGACGACGGTGGCTAGACGACGGCTCCGTCGTCCGGGCCGGTGTCGTTCGGTGGCCGGTCCTTCATCCGGGCGACGAGCGTCACGAAGCCTGCCATGAACGCGAAGACCGCCAGCAACCCGACCCACCCGTCGAGGCCGATGTTCAGGATGGTGGCCAGCACCAGCACCAGCGGCCCGCCGAGCGCGCCCGCCCAGGCGAACCGGCTGATCCGGTCGATCGACGGGAGTGGCGGCGGCGGGGGCGGCTTGAAGTGCTCGTCCGGGTCCTCTCGCTCCGGCCGCGGGAGCGGAGCGGGGGCAACCTGGTCGCGCAGCGCGTCGAACCCGATGGTCGGGCCGACCGTCGGCTCCGCCGAGTCGACCGCCGTACGCCGGCTGCCGCGGTTGTCGTCGCGCTCGGTGTCGTCGTCGACGTCCTCGCTCACCGGCCAGCGGGGCACCACGTCCTCGGGGTCGCGGTCGAACCCGGCGACGATGTCCGACCACGCGAGCTCGTCGCTCGTCTCCCGCAGGTACAGCGCCAGCACCGAGCGGGCCCGGTCGCGCACCGCAGCGTCGACGTACACGCTGTCGCTCGGACCCGGCGGCGGCACCGTCTCACCGTACGGGCCGAGCCGGCCCGTCGACGGTGCGCTGTAAGCAGCGACGCCCGCGTCCCGCAACCGCTCGAGCAGCCCCTCGACGAGGTGGGTCGGGACGTCTTCCACCCTCGTGTACGACGGTGCGCTGAGCCCGTTGTCACGGCGGGGCACCGGGGCGGCCACGTCAGGTCTCCGTGGCCGGCATGCTCGGGTCGCGGGCCAGCCGCCGGACGAACTCCAGGCTCCGCTCGAAGATGACCGGCGCGTCGTTGTCGAGGGTCGCCACGTGGTAGCTGTCCTGGAGCAGCACCTCGTGCACGTCGGTCGAGGAGATCTTGGCCAGCAGCATCCGCGCGCTGTCCGGCTCCACGACGTGGTCCTCGGTCGAGCGCAGCACGAGCAATGGCTGGGTGACCTCGGACAGGTGCAGCCGGGTCACCGTCCAGAGCCGGCTGAGCTGGTAGGCCGCCTTCACCGGGAGCTGGTCGTAGGCCAGCTCGGTGACGCCGGGCTTCTTGATGTCGCTGGCGATGCCGGGCCAGGTCGGCTTGACCCACCGCATCACCGGCAGCAGGAACCGGTCGGGCCGCTTGGTCAGCAGGCTCGGGTTGACCAGCACCAGGCCGGCGATCTCCGCGCCGTGCTCCTCGGCCAGCCGGACCGCGAGGGTGCCGCCCATCGACAGGCCCATCACGAAGACGTCGTCGCAGCGCTCGCGCAGCAGGGCCAGGTGGCGCTCGATCTCGGCGTACCAGTCCTCCCAGTGCGTGAGGTTGGCCTCGGCGACGGTGGTGCCGTGGCCGGGCAGCCGGGGCAGCGCCACCGTGAGGCCCGCGTCGGCCAGGTACTGCGCCCACGGACGCAGGCTCTGCGGGCTCCCGGTGAACCCGTGCACCAGCAGGGCGCCGGTGCGCCCGCCCTCGTGCTGGAAGGGCTCCGCGCCCGGCATCAGCGGCATGACGAGCATGGTCGCACGGCCCGGCCCACCTCGGCGATGGATGGGCGCTGGACAGCCGCTGGATGGGCGCTGGATGGGCGCTGGATGGATGCGCGATGGATGCCGGACGACTCCCAGCAACTCGCACTAGTGTTCGGCCATGCCGATCCGGGCATACCGGCGGGGCACGGGAGGAGGGCGGGGCTGTTGTTCTACTGGTTCCTCAAGCGCATCGTGCTCGGCCCGATCCTGCGGGTGCTCTTCCGGCCCTACGTGATCGGCCTGGAGAACGTCCCCGAGTCCGGCGGCGCGATCTTCGCCAGCAACCACCTGTCGTTCTCCGACTCGATCTTCCTGCCGCTGATGGTGCCGCGGCGGATCACCTTCCTGGCGAAGATGGACTACTTCACCGGTCGCGGCTTCAAGGGCCGCCTCACCGCGGGCTTCTTCCGGGGCGTCGGCCAGCTGCCGGTGGACCGCGCCGGCGGGTCGGCCTCCGACGCGGCGCTCAAGACCGGGCTGCGCGTCCTGGGCCGCGGCGACTGCCTCGGCATCTACCCCGAGGGCACCCGCTCGCCCGACGGGCGCCTCTACCGCGGCAAGACCGGCGTGGCCCGGATGGCGCTCGAGGCCGACGTGCCCGTGCTGCCCGTGGCGATGATCGACACCGAGAAGATCCAGCCGCCCGGGCGCAAGCTGCCCCACCTCGGCTTCCGGGTCGGCATCAAGATCGGGCCGCAGCTGGACTTCTCGCGCTACGAGGGCCTGGAGGGCGACCGGTTCGTCCTGCGCTCCATCACCGACGAGATCATGTACGAGCTGATGGAGCTCTCCGGCCAGGAGTACGTCGACATCTACGCCCAGGTCGCCAAGGACCAGATCAAGGCGGAGCGGGCCGCCCAGCGCGAGGAGGCCCGCGCGGCGAAGGCCGCCGAGGCCGCCGCGAAGGCCGCGGACGCGTCCGGCGACGAGTCCGGCTCCGCCGCCGATCCGGCTGAGCCGGCCGCTCCTGTCGCGCCCCGCCCGGCCGACCCGCCGGCCGCCTGACCCGCCTGCCGCGTCTCGGCCCGCGCGCCGGGCCGGTGCGGGAGGATCCCCGGGTGGGGATCGAGACCGCCGTCTGGCGGGCACTGGCGGTGTTCCGCACGCTCGGCCTGCTCTACGCCGCGGTCGTCTACCTGCGCCGGTACGACGAGTACGCGCACCCGGCCGCCGGCTGGCTGGTGCTGGGCCTGATGGCGGTGTGGACCGTCGTCGTGAGCGCCATCTACTCCCGGCCCGCCGGTCGGCGCTGGCCGGTCCTGGCGCTGGACCTCGCGATCGCGGTGGCCACCGTGCTCGTCTCGCACTGGCTGGACGACCCCGACCGGATCGCCGCCGGCGCCCAGACGCTGCCGGTGGTGTGGGCCGCGAGCCCGGTGCTCGCCTTCGCGCTGCGCGGCGGCTGGCTGGCCGGCGTGGGCGCGGCCCTGGTGGTCGGCGCCGCGGACGTGGCGCAGCGCGGCGCGGTCACCGTCAACACGGCCAACAACATCGTGCTGCTCCTGCTCGCGGGCGCCGTCGTGGGCTGGACCGTGCAGCTCGCCCGCCGCGGCGAGCAGGCGCTGGCCGAGGCCCGCGCGGTCGAGGCCGCGACCCGCGAGCGGGCCCGGCTGGCTCGCGACATCCACGACGGCGTGCTGCAGGTGCTGGCCCTCGTCGGGCGCCGCGGGCAGCAGGCCGGCGGCGAGGCCGCCGAGATCGGGCGGCTGGCCGCCGAGCAGGAGCAGGCCCAGCGGGCGCTGGTCGCCGACGGCCCGGCGGCCGTCGACGCGACGGCCCGCGACGCGACGGGTGACGTCGACCTGCGGTTGCTCCTCTCGACGTACTCCTCCTCGAGCGTGCACGTCGCCACCCCCGCCTCGCCGGTGCTGCTCGCGACCGAGCGCGCGCGCGACCTCGCGGCCGCGGTCGGTGCCGCGCTGGCCAACGTCGAGGCGCACGCCGGGCCCACCGCGCGGGCCTGGGTGCTGCTCGAGGACGAGGGCGACGAGATCGTGGTCAGCGTGCGCGACGACGGGGCCGGCTTCGACGTGACCCGGCTGGGCGAGGCCCAGGCCGAGGGCCGGCTCGGCGTGGCGTCCTCGATCGCCGGCCGGGTGCGCGACCTGGGCGGCACGATGGCGCTCGAGTCGGCGCCCGGCGCGGGCACCGAGGTGGAGCTGCGCGTGCCGGCCGAGGGGGCGACGTGACGCGGGTGATGGTGGTCGACGACCACCCGATGTGGCGCGAGGCGGTGGCCCGCGACCTCACCGAGGCCGGCCACGAGGTGGTGGCCACCGCGGGTGACGGCGGTGAAGCGGTACGCCGGGCCCCCGCCGCCCGCCCCGAGGTTGCGGTGGTGGACCTGCATCTGCCGGTGCTGTCCGGTGTCGAGGTGACCCGCGCGCTGGTCGCGGCCGGCGTCCGCGTGCTGGTGCTGTCGGCCAGCGGCGAGCAGACCGACGTACTCGAAGCGGTGAAGGCCGGCGCGACCGGATACCTGGTGAAGTCGGCGTCGCGCGAGGAGCTGCTCGCCGCCGTCGAGGCCACCGCCCGCGGCGAGGCCGTGTTCACACCGGGGCTCGCGGGGCTGGTGCTGGGGGAGTACCGCCGGATGTCGGCGGCCCCGACCGAGTCGCCCGACGACACACCGCGGCTGACCGAGCGCGAGACCGAGGTGCTGCGGATGGTGGCCAAGGGCGTGTCGTACAAGGAGATCGCCGCGCGCCTCGTCATCTCGCACCGCACCGTGCAGAACCACGTGCAGAACACCCTGAACAAGCTGCAGCTGCACAACCGGGTGGAGCTGGTGCGCTACGCCATCGAGCAGGGCCTCGACGACGAGCTCGGCTGAGGTGGAGCGAGAAGGAACGGCGGATTCATCGGCGTCGGCCTGCGTCGGTGAGCGCGGCGGACGCGCATCGGTGGCGATGGATCCGTACTTTCGTCGCGCCCGGGCTCTCACGCGGCCCACGCCACGGTGTCGACGATTCGCTCGAGCACCCACTCCCGGCAGAAGTGGACCTGGTACCAGGTGAAGCGCAGCGTGCGCCATCCGGCAGCCGCCAGGTTGGTGTGCCTGGTGCAGTCGCTCGTCATGGCGTCCAGCGTGCCGTGCGTCTGGAACCCGTCGCACTCGATGACGATCCGCAGGCGTCGGTGGGCCAGGTCGACGATCCCGACGAACTGGCCGCGACAGCGGATCGTCACCTGCGGCTCGAACCCGAGGATTCCCGCCTCGAGCAAGATCGCCCGGGCGCACGACTCGAACGCGTTCGCGGCACGGCCGTCCAGCTGTTCGACCCGCGCCCTCGCCTGGGCCGCGCCGCGCCCGCGCAGCGCGCTGACGCGTGACCCGATCTCGTCGAGTGGCACGCCCTGCCTTACGGCTGAGTCGCCTATCGACAGCGCCTCGCGGAACGAGAGGTCGCGCAGGCAGAAGGCCACGGTTGCGACCTTCGTCAGCACCCGGCCGTCGATGTCGTCGTCGGTGAACGCGCAGTAGTAGGGCCGCACGTCAGTGGGTAGGTGTGCCCGCCGCGCCTTCGGCCGGAGCGCGACCGCGTGGCTGACCCGTTCACCATCGGGCCGGGGCGGCACGGCGAAGCCGTAGTGCTCGGCGGCGCTGCGGTGCGAGACGATGCCGCGCAGCTCGCGGGCCGCAACCAGTGCCCGGTCGCTGTCCGGGAGCGAGTAGACGCCCGCGACCCGGACCAGCCGTCCTCGAGCCACCGCTCGGTCCAGCGCGCGCCGGCCGACTCCGGCCCGCAGCTCGGCCCACCGTGCGCGGCCGCCCAGGCCGCGGACCGCGTCCACGGCATCGACCCGCATGCGTCGACCGTCGGACGTCGATGCCGGTCAGCGGAAGAAGGCCGAGCCGATCTGTGGACGGGCACCGCGATCGACGTACCTGTGGACAAGCGCGTCGTCGACGTCAGGCGAGCTTGGCCACGGTCAGCAGCACCGCGCAGTCCTCGACGGCGAGCAGGGCGTGCCGGGCGTCGGGCACGGTCAGCAGATCGCCGGGTGAGCCCTCCCAGTCCACGTCGCCGGCGCTGAGCCGCACCCGCCCGGTCAGGACGTACACGGTGGCCTCGCCCGGGTTCTCGTGCTCCTCGAGCCGGCGCCCGGCGGCCATGGCGATCACGGTCTGGCGCAGCACGCGCTCGTGGCCGCCGTACGCCGTGCGGGCGCTGCGCCCGCTCGAGGCCTCGACGGCGATCTTGAGTTGCTCGCGGGCGAGAGCGGTCAGCGACGACTTCTGCATGTCCGCACCATCGCAGACCTGCCGGCACGCTGCCTCGGCGGACCGTCGGTATCGCGGCGTCGTGCCGGCTCGGTCACCGGCGGCTTTGGAGGGGTGGCTGGGCTCGGGGCGGCCCTGTCCGTTCGTTCGGTGGACTCGGCGACACAACCGGTGCAGGTGGTGCTGTTGAGTTCGTTCGCTTGTCACGTCAGGGCAATCGCGAACCGCATGTGTCGTGGATCACGCCCTCCGCAGGAGCTGAACGGCGGGGACTGTGTGGCACCACGAACGATGGGTCAGAGCCGCACACGG
>DATBDW010000088.1:0-3362 GCA_036269735.1 Actinomycetes bacterium | reverse complement strand
CCGCATCGGAGAGGTCCGCGAACGTCTCGACCAGGAGGCTGCAATGGGCGATCCCGTGACCGGGGTTGTGACCGAGACGGCCGGCACGCCGGCACCGGTCGTGAGCGACCTCCGGATCGTCGCGGTCACCCCGGACCGGGCTTTCCTCGTCCTGGAGGACTCCGAGAACAGGCAGTACCGAGTTCCCGTCGACGAACGGCTCGCGAACGCCCTACGCACCCCCGACCGCACCCGGTCCCCACGGGATGGCCAGCTGGAGATCGCCTTGGAGAGTCAGCTTTCGCCCCGCGAGATCCAGTCCCGGGTTCGGGCCGGGCACAGTGTCGACGAGGTGGCGGTCGCCGCCGGCATCGCGACCGAGCGGGTGGAGCGGTACGCCGTTCCCGTGCTCGCCGAGCGCGCGCACGTGGTCGAGCAGGCCCAGCGGGCGCCGGCCCGGCGCGCCACCGGCGGCAAGGCACCCGCTCTCATCGATCTCGTCGAAGCCCGGCTGGTCGAGCAGGGTGTTCCCGCGGAGGACGCACGCTGGGACGCCTGGCGCGGCGACGAGGAGCGCTGGACCGTCCGGGTCTCCTACCTCGGCGGCGGCCGCGAACGCGTCGCGTCCTGGGCCTTCGACCCACGGGGTCGGGTGCTCGCGCCAAGCGACGACGAGGCGCGTTGGCTGGTCGACGACGTCGGCTCGGAGCGCCTCCTCGACGACCAGCCTGCCGCGATCCGCCGCCTGGCAGCCGTCCCGCACCCGGACGACGAGCCGGGTGCGGCCACCACGACCGACGAGCGAGAGATCGACGAGGTCTACGACCGTGAGGCCGACGAGGCCCGCGCGCCGGTGCCGGCGGCAGCGGCGCGGGGTCGGCGCCCGCATGTCCCCGCCTGGGAGGACATCATGTTCGGCCCACGCCGCACCGACTAAGAGCTCGTCAGCCCGGCCCGCCGGGGCGGGAGCGCGCACGCCGCGAGGTCGAAGGGCAGCGGCTCCGCTTCGACAGCGGCGACCCGGATCAGGGCCGCCTGCGACGCGGCCGTCATCCGCCGCATGTGGTGGCGGCGGCAGAGGACCTCGTAGCCGACCACGTCTCCGGAGTCGGTGTCACCGACGACGACCTGGGCGCCTTCGATGACCATGACGCCGTTCACGGTCCGGGCGTTGTGGGTGGCTCGCCGGCCGCACCAGCAGAGGGCCTCGACCTGCGGGACCTGCACGCGGTCGGCCAGCTCGATGAGTCGTTGTGACCCGGGAAAGAGCCGGGTCCGGAAGTCCGCGGTGATGCCGAACGCGAACACGTCGACGCCGAGCTCGTCGACGACTCGCGCGAGCTGCTCGGCCTGGGCGGTCGAGTAGAACTGGGCCTCGTCGCAGATGAGGTAGTCGACCCGGCCGCCGTTGATCCGCTGGTCGGCCACGACGTCCCAGAAGTCGAGCTCGTCGGTCACCTCGACGGCGTCGGTGGACAGGCCGAGGCGGCTGGACAGCGTCGACCTGCCGGCCCGGTCCAGCTTGGAGAAGATGATTCCGGCCCGACCGCGCTGACGGTGGTTGTGGTCCATCTGCAGAGCCAGCGTCGACTTGCCGCAGTCCATGGTCCCGGAGAAGAAGACGAGCTCGGCCACGGAGCCATCGTGCCATCCGGGCGGCCCTCCACTGCCGGCGGTCAGGCGCGGTGGACCAGCAGTGGCACCTCGAGCTCCTCGGGTGAGAGCCCGCCGTGCATTCCCACCATCGCCAGCACGAACTCCGGCAGAACCCGGGAGTCCACGACGACGTGGTCGCGCACCGCCAGCGCCAGCAGGTCCCCCAGCCGCGAACGGACGTCGTCACGAACAGTCGGCCCGTACCAGCCCGCGTCCACCGCCGCGTCCCTGTCGAGGACGAGGAACGCATCGCCCAGCACCTCGCGCCAGGCGGACCGGACGTCCTCCAAGGCGCCGGGCGCCACGTGGACCTGCACGCCGCGCAGGTCTCCGGAGGTGGCCTCGACGCCCGCGTCGAGGGCTGGTGTCCTCGCGATGTCCCACCGATGGGCGGGCGGGACGTCGAGCATCCCGTGGTCGGAGGTCACGAGCAGGGTCGTGCCGGCCGGCAGGCCGGCGGCCACCTGCGCCACCCACTCGTCGACCCTCGTGAGCTCGGCCCGCCACGTGTCGCTGTCCATTCCGTGCCGGTGCCCGATGGAGTCGAGCTCGCCGTAGTAGCAGTAGACGAGCGCCGGTAGCGACCGTCGCACGGCCAGGTGCACCGCGGTGGCGCGGGCCGACGGCGACTCGGCGGCGACATAGCGCCCTCCGCGCAGGGCCGCCTCGGTCAGCCCGGCGTTGTCGAACACCGCCGGACCCACCCGGGTCGTCTGGATGCCCGCGGCCGCGGCACGCTCGAACGCCGTCGACCGCGGCTGGAACACCCGCAGGTCGATCTGTGCAGGGATCGCCAGCATGTTGACGAGGGCACCGTCGGCCAGCCGCACGTACAGGCCGGTGACGCCGTGCTCCCCCGGTGTCAGGCCGGTGCCGAGCGAGGTCAGGGCGATGGGGGTCGTGCTGGGGAAGACCGTCGTGAGGCGCTGCGCGCCGTCCTCGGCCAGCAGGCGCGAGAGGAACGGGGCCCGGTCGGCGTGCGACTGCAGCGGCATGGTGCCTAGCCCGTCGATGAGCAGGAGGACGACTCGCTCACTCGCCGGGACGACCGGCCCAGTCGCCTCGCCGGGAACACCGAGCGCCGTGAGTACGGCGGGCAGGACGTCGGCCAGCGACCCGCCGCCGTACCGGGGCGGGGCAGGAAAGGCCTGGGTCAACGACCGGTCGCGCGGGACAACGCCGCCGCGAAGCCGAGCATCCGCTCGACGGCGTCGACGCCCTCGGCGGCCTCGCTGACCCGCAGGGCGATGTCGTCGGCCGAGGCCGTGCCGGTGTAGCCGTGGTCTGCGTCGCAATCGGGGTCGGAGCACCCGGCCGGCTCCAGGTCGATCCGGCTCACCGCGCCCCAGCCGATCGTGACGGTGACCTCCTGCGGCGAGCCGCCCCGGTAGCGCATCGGGTCCGTCACGACGCGGTTGATCACAACGGAGCGCACCGACGAGAGCGGCACCGCCTCGGTCGAGGCGGTGACGAACGGCGCCGGGGTGACCTCGTCACCGGGGTGATCGTCGGCGTGACCGAGGACCAGCCGACCCGGGGTGAGGACGAGGACGGTGATGTGCCGGCGTACCTCTTCGGAGTCGAAGGTCGTCTCCTGGTGGACGACGAACGCCTCGATCTCGTCGCCGGCGACCGCCGCGTCCAGGGCGTCGGCCACGAGCGAGGGGAAGTAGCCCGCCCGCTCGATCTCGGCCCGCAGGCCCGCCAGGGAGGTGTCGGTGCTCATG
>DATBDW010000087.1:0-11684 GCA_036269735.1 Actinomycetes bacterium | reverse complement strand
TGGACGGTCGACACCCGGGACTGGACCGGCGCCTCGGCGGCGCACATCGTGCGCAGTGTCGCGCACGGCGATGCGGTCACGCCGCCGGTCCGCAGCGGCGGTGTCGTCATCATGCACATGAACGGCGAGCACACCGGTGCTGCACTCCCGGGCGTGATCCGCGCGATCCGGGCCCGGCACCTCACCCTGCACCGGCTGTTCTGACGTCGACGTGCCTAGGCTCACGCGGGTGAGCGTCGAGCCCGTGGTGCAGCACGCGCGGCGACTGGCCGACGAGCTGCTGTTCCCGGCCGCGATGGAGGTGGACGCCGCCGACGTGGTGCCTCGGTCGCACCTCGACCGGCTTTCCGCCGACGGCCTCTACGGGCTGTCGGGACCGCACGACGGCGAGGGTCTCGGAGCCGGCCGTGCGACAGCAGCTCGGGTCACTGAGGAGCTGGCCGGCGGCTGTCTTGCCACCGCGTTCGTGTGGCTCCAGCACCAGGGAGTGGTACGCCGGTTGGCTGGCGCAGGCGACGTGGTCCGCGACCGGTGGTTGCCCGCGCTGTGCCGCGGCGAGCTCCGCGCCGGGGTGGCCGTGGCCGGCGTACGACCGGGGCCGGAGCCGCTCCGCGCGACCCGGGTCGGCGACGACTGGGTGCTCGACGGCGCCTGCCCGTGGGTGACCGGGTGGGGGCTGATCGACGTCGTGCAGGTCGCGGCTCGTACCGACGACGGCGACGTCGTGTGGCTGCTGCTCGACGCCGCAGCCGGGCCGACGTGGACCGTCGAACGGCAGCACCTCGTCGCGGTCGACGCGAGCAGCACGGTCACGGTCGCGTGGTCGGCGCACCGAGTGCCTGGAGACCGCCTGACGGCGCGGTCCACGTACCACGAGTGGCAGGACGACGACGCGCGCGGGCTGCGCGGGAACGGGTCGTTGGCGCTCGGCGTCGCCGGGCGATGCGCGTCGCTGCTCGACGACGACGCGTTGGGCCGCGATGTGGACGTCGTACGCGACACACTCGACTCGGCGACAGTGGACGCGATGCCGGCGGCCCGGGCGGATGCGTCGGCGTTGGCCTGGCGGGCCGCGGGACTGCTCGTGCTCGGCCACGGCAGCCGGTCGGTGCTGCGCGACCAGCACGCGCAGCGGCTGGCCCGCGAGGCGATGTTCCTGTTGGTGTTCGGCAGCCGGCCGGGGATCCGCGACGCACTGTTCCAGCGCCTCGGCTGACCGGAGCACTCAGCCGAGCGTGCGGCGCAGGAAGGTGTCGACGGTCGCGCGGATCCTCACGTGCGACGGGCCCGTGAGCAGGTCCACGCCGTGCGCATTTCCCGGTACGACGACGACGGTCTCCGGGCCGGGGTGCAGCCGGGCCAGGACCCTCGCGGCCGGCCGGTCGAAGAAGCCGTCGCGCGCGCTGCCGAGGGCGAGCAGCGGGCCGTGCCAGGCCCTGATGCCGGCCCGCCCGTCGAAGCCCCCGCGCAACGTCAGCTCGCCCGAGAACGACATGACGCCGGCCAGCCGCGGCCGGATCGTGTGGGCGTCGGCGAGGGCGTAGGCGCCGCCGAGCGACGCACCCGCGAGCACCACACGTCGCACGCCGAGCCGGTGCAGGTCCTCGACCGCGACCGGCGGCGCGTCACGGCCGGCCACGCCCCAGTCGAACAGGGCCACCCGGTAGTGCCGGGCGAGCTCGCGACCGTAGGGCAGCCACTGGCAGATGTCGCCGTCGCTCTGGGGCGCGAGGACCACACCCGTGCGGCCGTGGCCCAGCACGAGTACGCCGGTGTCCCGGCCGTCCGGTGTCGCGCGCACGACGAACTTCCCGCCCGCGTCGGCGGCGCAGCCCGGGCGCGTGGGCACGGCGAAACCGTTCGCATCGACCGACCGGCTCGTCGCCGCCGAGGATGTCGGCGTACCGCTCGGAGCGGCGGCCCGGGTGCGGCTCCCGTCGCTCGAACCCGCACAGGCGCTCACGGCGAGCCCCATCAGCACCGTCATGAGGAGCGGCGATGTCGTCCTCGCGACTCGGCGCACCATCATGCGCTGACTATGTCATCGCTGACATAGTTGAGACCAGCACGGTGACCGGATCGAGACCTGGAGGACCAGCTGCGAACCCTGGACTATGCCGTCCTCGGTCTGGTGGCCCGCGCGCCCGGGACCGGCTACGAGGTCACGGCGCGGCTGCGCAACCCGGTCGGCTACTACTGGACCGAGAGCCACGGCGGCGTCTACCCGGCGCTGGCTCGCCTGGTCGACGTGGGGTGGGTGCGCGTCAAGGCGCTCCCCGGGCCCGGGCCGCACGACAAGAAGGTCTACACCGCGACCGCGGCCGGCCGTCGGGCGCTCGGCGCCTGGGCCGCGCAGCCGCCCGCGGACCCGCCGCCGCGCGACGAGCTGGTCCTCAAGGTGTCGTCGATCTGGGCCAGCCGGCCCGCGCGGGCAGGCGCGATGCTGCTCGCCGAAGCCGACCGGTGGGAGGCGCAACGTCGCGAGTACGCCGGCATCGTGGCCCGCCTGCGCGCGCAGGAACTCGCGCCGGGTACGCCGACATGGTGCGCGCTGCAGACGGCGCAACGCGGGCGGGACTTCGCGCGCGGCCGCCGCGACTGGTGCCGGTCCGTGGCGGCCGGGCTTCCCACGATCGACCCTCTGGCGAGTGGCGCGCGCACCTCGTAGGACTCCGCTCGTCACCTGCGTTTCAGGTGGTCAGAACGGCGCTCGGGGTGACCTGGGTGCCGTTCCGGCGTACCGTGTGGCACGCCAGCGGGCCAAGAAGCGGACCCGTGCCGCCTTCGCCATCAGGAGACCGAGCATGACCGCACAGTTCCCAGGCACACAGCGCGCCGACCTCCAGGTCGTCCGGGAGGGTGGCGCGCCCGCCACGGACACCACCTCGCAGGCGCTCGGGCTGCTGGAGAACGCGCGCAAGGTGGCCGACGCGACCATCGCCGAGGCCCGCGACGAGGCCGAGCGGCTGCTCACCGCGGCGCGCGAGCGCGCCCAGCAGGTGCAGCGTGACGCCAAGGAGCTCGGCCAGAAGCTGCGCGCGGACGCGGAGCGCGAGTCCGCCCAGGCCCGCCACCAGGCGTACGGCGAGTCCGAGCGGATCGTCGCGGACGCCCGCTCGGAGGTCAGCACGCTCAAGGCCTCGGTCGACGGGTTGCGCGAGGAGCGCGACACCGCGGAGACGGCGATGCGTGAGCTCTCCGACCGCCTCCAGGCGGCCCTCGAGCGCTATGCCTCACCGGCCACCGACCAGGCTGAGCAGGCTGAGCACGGCGACCGCCAGCCCGACCAGTAGTCCGCCCTCTCACGCGGCACCAGGCCCGGCGTACCCCGAGATCCCGTCGTTTGCGACCTGAGTCACCGACACGCCGCGGGTACGCCGGCGTGTCGCGTGACGGATGTCGCAAACGATCTTGTTTTGACGCCAGCCAGGACCCGGTCACCCGTCTGACCTGGGCGAAGTGCTTGACGGGACCGGTGTGACAGGTGTTGTCTAGCGGGACTGTTGTGGCTTCAAGTAGTCCGCCGCAACACCCGACACCCACATGGGGGTGGCGAGAGGAGACGGCGGATGGCGCTGACCGTGCGCCGCCGCATGCCTGCTCGCAGGCCGGCTGACCGGTCTCCTCGTGCGGCCGCCGCTCGCCGTCGGCGCTCCCGGACCCTGGTCGGGGTGGCCGCCCTGGCGCTCGCCGGCCTGCTGGCCCCGATCGGGCCGCACGCGCTGGCCGACAGCCACCCGGTCTTCCCGAGCCAGGCGCAGGTCGATGCGAGCAAGTCCGCCGCCGCGAGCACCGCCGGTCGGGTCGGGCAGATCGAAGGCCAGCTCGCGGCCGCGACCGCGCGCGCCGACCGTCTCGCCACCGAGGCCGAGCAGGCCGTCGAGGCCTACAACGGAGCCCAGGTCCGGCTGCAGGAGGCCCAGAGCGCCGCCGTCCAGGCCCAGCAGGAAGCAGCCGCCGCCCGGACCAAGGTGGGCCAGGCCCGGGCCGAGCTCGGCCGATTCGCGGCCGCGGCCTACCGCTCCGGCGGTGACCTCGGCGGGCTCACCAGCTTCTTTCTGGCGCGCAACCCCTCCGACCTGATGAGCCGGGCGGCGGCGCTCCAGTCGATCGGCAACAGCCGCCGGGCCGCGCTCGAGTCGTTCCGCTCCGCGCAGGCGTACGCCGTCGTGCTCGACAAGCGAGCGGCGGCCCTCGTCGAGCGTCGCCAGCAGGTGGCCGAGCAGGTGGCGCGGGCCAAGACCGCCGCCGAGGCACGGCTCGCCGCCCAGGAGCAGTCGGTCGGGCAGATCGCGGCGCAGCGCAAGTCGCTCGTCCGCCAGCTTGCCGCCGCCCGGCACACGACGGTGCAGCTGGAGCAGGCCCGCCAGGCGGGGTTGGCCCGGCAGCGCGCCGAGGCGGCCCGCCGCGAGGCCGAGCGGCGGGCGCGTGAGGCAGCGGCCCGTGCCGAGGCCCAGCGCCAGGCCGCAGCCGCCAAGGCCGCCGAGGACGCCCGCGCCGCCGAGGCGCAGCGGGCCCGGGACCAGGCCGCCCAGCAGGCCCAGCAGTCCTCCTCCGACTCGTCCGGCTCCTCGGGCGACTCCTCCGGCGGCGGGGGCGGCGGGGGCGGTGGTGGCGGTGCACCGTCCGGACCGCCAAGCGGCTACTCGGCGGGCAGCGCATCCGGCGCGGCAGCGGCCGTCGCCTACGCCCGCTCGCAGCTCGGCAAGCCCTACCAGTGGGCCGCCGACGGACCGGCGACCTTCGACTGCTCCGGGCTGACCATGCGCGCCTGGGAGCAGGGCGGGGTCTACCTCCCGCACTACAGCGTCGCGCAGTACGAGCAGGCGCAGAAGATCGCGATCTCCGACCTGCAGCCAGGCGACCTCGTCTTCTTCGCGAGCAGCTCCGATTACCACTCGATCTACCACGTGGCTCTCTACGTCGGTGGCGGCGAGATGATCGAGGCGCCCTACACCGGTGCGGACGTCCGGATCTCGAGCATCTGGCGCAGCAGCCTCTTCGGCGCCGCTCGACCATGACCGGCCGTCCGCTGCGGTGAACCCGATTGTGACGGGGGTGCGGCGCCGATGAGCGGCCTCGTCGGGTCGTACGGCGAGCGGCACGGCCGCACCTTCGGCGGCTGGCTCGTCCTGCTCGCCCTCGGCTACGCGATCTTCCAGCACGAGGGCGAGCTGCTGCGCGGGCTCGGCAACGTGAGCAGCGTCGCCGACGGCAGCACCCGCTGGGCGGACTGGGTCGACCTGCTCACGCCGTACGTCGTGACCGGCGCGGTCGGCGGTGCGTTGCGGGCCGGCGGTGCGTCGCGCGGCGTCTGGACGCTGTACTGGTTCGCCGCGATCCTCTACACCCAGGGTCACGGCATCCATCTCGCCGGCAACAGCGTCGACAACGCGCTGCCCGGCAACCCGCAGCCGGCGTACCTCTGGGACGAGGAGGCCGGGCACTGGCTGTGGTTCGTGGGCTTCTACCTGCTTGTCGTCGCTCTTGCGCTGGCCCTGGCTGATCGGCGGATGCGCGGCGGGCCGTTGGCCTACGTGCTCTCACTGCTGGTCGGGTTCACCAGCTTCACCAACTCGGTCGAGGGCCAGACCCCGTGGCTGGGCATCGGGGCGGGTGTCGTCTTCGCGGTGTGGGGCGTGCTCACGCGGGACGGGCTCGGGCGGCTGCTGCTCACGGCGTACGGCTTCTCGTTGGTGCTCTTTGCCATCTTCGGCATCTGGCAGGGCGGCTTCCCGGAGTTCTCCCAGCTCGGCTGGATCTGACCACCCACCGGTCCGCAAATGATCACGGAAACGTGATCGCCTGATCCCTACCGTGGCGAAGACACCTCGGTCGGGCCGCAACGATCACGCAACCGTGATCGTTCAGTCCGCCTCGCCGCGGGCCTTGGCGTCGGCGAGCCGCTTGCGGGACGCCACGATCTCGGCCTCCGCCTCGACCCGGCCGGTCCAGGTCGCGCCCTCGACGGACTTGCCGGGCTCGAGGTCCTTGTAGACCTCGAAGAAGTGCTGAATCTCCAGCCGGTCGAACTCGGGCACGTGGTGGATGTCGCGCAGGTGCTCCGACCGCGGGTCGGTCGCTGGCACGCAGAGCACCTTGTCGTCGCCGCCGGCCTCGTCGGTCATCCGGAACATGCCGAGCGCGCGGGCCTTGATGAGGCACCCCGGGAACGTCGGCTCCTCGAGCAGGACCAGCGCGTCCAGCGGGTCGCCGTCCTCGCCGAGCGTGTCCTCGATGAACCCGTAGTCGGCCGGGTAGCGCGTCGACGTGAACAGCATCCTGTCCAGCCGGATCCGGCCGGTCGCGTGGTCGACCTCGTACTTGTTGCGCTGCCCCTTCGGGATCTCGATGAGCACGTCGAACTCCATGCTGAGGACTCCTCGCTGCATCGGCGCCGGTCGTCACGCATTCGTGACCAGCCTCGGTAGTGTCGCGTACGCCGTCCGGGCGCACCAATCCGCCGGCCGCGGCGACCGGACCGATCGCAGGTGGGGTGAGCTGTGTCCTCCGACGGGGGAGCCCGACGGGCGGTCCTCGCCGTCGTCGCGTCCCTGCTCGTGCTCGCGGCGGTTGCGGTGGCAACCCTCGACCTCACGGGGCACCTGCCCGGGGGCCTGGTGGCCGACCGCTCAGCCTCGCCCCCGAGCGCGCCCGCCCGGCCCCTCGACCCCGCGCACGAACCGGCCGGCGCGGTGCTGGCCCCCGAGCCCGCCTCGTCCAACCCGCCGTCGCCCATCGTCCTGCCGACCCGCGCGCTCGACGCCGCGCTGGCCACCCTGGCGCTCGGGGGCGCTGCCGGTGCCACCGTCGTCGACGTCGCGAGCGGCCAGGTGCTCCTGGACCGCGACGCTGGCACCGCACGGACCCCCGCATCGGTCGCCAAGCTGGCCACCGCCGCGACCGCACTCAGCGTGCTCGGACCGCAGTTCCGGCTGAGGACCCGGGTCGTCGCGGGTACGACGGCAGGGCAGGTCGTCCTCGTCGGTGCCGGCGATGCGACGCTGACCACCCGGCGGCAGGCGGATCCGGCCGCGGCCCGCACGGCCAGCCTCGTCGGGCTGGCCGAGCAGACAGCCGCCGCGTTGGCCAAGGCCGGTACGCCGGGTCCGGTGTCGGTGGCGGTCGACGACTCGCTGTTCACCGGGCCGGCCGTGTCGCCCGGCTGGCCGACGACGTACCTGAGCGCCGGTGTCGTCTCGCCCGTGATGGCCCTCTCGGCCGACGAGGGCCGGGTGCGTCCTGGCACCGACGCGCGCGAGCCCGACCCGGCGCTCGCGGCCGGCCGCTCCTTCGCCCGGCTGCTCGCGACGCACGGCGTGACCGTCGTCCCGACCGTTGGGCGCGCAGTCGCGCCGACCGGCGCCCAGGTCCTCGCCGTGGCGCCCTCCCCGACGGTGGGCGCGATGGTGCAGTCGGCACTGCAGAACAGTGACAACGATCTCGCCGAGGCGCTGCTGCGCGACGCCGCGATAGGGGCCGGCGAGCCCGCGTCGTTCGCGGGCGGCACCGCGCTGGTGACCGAGACCCTGTCGACGCTCGGCGTCCCCGCGCAGGGCCTGGTTCTGCAGGACGGCAGTGGTCTGTCCCGCGGGGACCGCATCGCGCCGGTCACGTTGGCCGCGCTGCTCCGGCTCGCGGCAGACGGCACCCATCCGGCGCTCTCGCCTCTCGTCGACGGGCTGCCGGTGGCGGGTTTCACGGGCACCCTCGCGCTCCGCTACGACACCGGGCTGTCCCGCGGCGGGGCCGGCGTCGTGCGCGCCAAGACCGGGACGCTCACAGGGGTCAGCTCGCTGGCCGGGATCACGTCGGTCGCCGGGAGGCCGGTGGTCTTCGCGGCCATCAGCGACCGGGTGCCGACGGGTGCGACCGTGCAGGCCCGCGACGACCTGGACTCGTTCGCGGCCCTGCTGGCGCGCCCCGGACCGCGCGGGTGATGGGGGAAAGTCGCTCCGTCGAGGGAGGTTGACCGGCTCCGGCGGGGGAACCATCGATGCCGAAAGGGAGGTCAACTGATGGCATTCTTGCTCTGGATCCTTGCCGTTCTGATCGGCATCTGGGGAGTCGTGACACTGATCCGAGGCCAGGTGCTCCTGGGCATCATCCTCATCATCGTCGCGTTCCTCGTCGGCCCCGGTGGCGTGAGCATCTTCACCTGACGGGCTCGACGGGGTGTCACTTCTGACATCCCGTGCATCTCGCTGTACGCCGATGGCCGGGACACCCTCGTGGTGTCCCGGCCATCGGCCCGCCACCCCACAACGATGGTTGGTTCGCGGGCGGGCGCGGCGACGGAGGCGCGGCACGACGTACGGTGAGGCGATGAGCACCTCGATGGTCGACTGGGACCTGGCCGTGACGACCGGCCGGCGCCTGGTCCGCCCCGGGCCCACCGTCAGCGCCGCCGAGGCACGCGAGGCGGTCGAGCAGCTGCGGGCGTTCGCGGCCGAGGCGCACGGCCATGTCGCGTCCTTCACCCGGCTCGACGCGCCGACCGACGGCTCGGCGGTGGTCGTCATCGACCGGCCCGGCTGGATCGAGGCGAACGCGTCGGGGTTCCGGACCGTCCTCGAGCCGTTGATCGAGAAGATCCAGCAGCGCCGGCCGCACGGTGTCTCGCCGATGACCGACACCGTCGGGTCCAAGGTGACCGGCGCGCAGACCGGTGCACTGCTCGCGTTCCTCGCGACCAAGGTGCTCGGGCAGTACGAGCTCTTCCCGCCGTACGGCGTCGACCCCACCGACAAGCCCGGCCGGCTGCTGCTCGTGGCCCCCAACATCGTCTCGGCCGAGCGCGAGATGGGCGTCGACCCGCACGACTTCCGGCTGTGGGTCTGCCTGCACGAGGAGACCCACCGGGTGCAGTTCGGCGCCGTGCCCTGGCTGCGCGGCCACCTGATGGACGAGATCGGAGCGTTCGTCGCGGCCACCGATGTCGACCCCGCGGCCCTGGCCGCCCGGCTCAAGGCGGCCGGCGCCGCGGCGTACAGCGCACTGCGCGACGGCTTCGATCCGGACGCCGAGGACGGCGGCTCGCTCGTCGAGGCCGTGCAGACGCCCGCGCAGCGGGAGATCCTCGACCGGATCACCGCGCTGATGTCGCTGCTCGAGGGTCACGCCGACTACGTCATGGACGGCGTCGGCCCGTCCGTCGTGCCCTCGGTCAACACGATCCGCACCAAGTTCCAGACCCGGCGCCGCGAGGCGTCCAAGGTCGAGCACGTGATCCGCCGGCTGCTCGGAGTGGACGCGAAGCTGCGCCAGTACCGCGACGGCGAGCGCTTCGTCCGCGGCGTCGTCGAGCGCTCCGGCATGGACGGCTTCAACCAGGTGTGGGCCCAGCCGGCGAACCTGCCGACCCGCGACGAGATCGGTGACCCGGCGGCGTGGTGCGACCGGGTCCTCCCGCCCCGCGAGCTCCCCGCCTGACCGCCCCATCGCCCGAACCCGGCCGGCCCGAACCCGCCCGCCGCCGACCCGCAGTCGATCACGTAAACGTGATCGACCGTCGGCTTGCACGGAATGCATGCCGTGCAAGGCAACGGCGGGCCGTGTAGAGCCGAACTTCGGCGACGGCCCACGGCGGTAGCGTCGCCGAGGTGACGCGGGTCGCGGACGAGGTCCTGGCGGTACGCCGGGAGGTGCGCGCCGCGCTGGCCGGGCTGGCCCCGGGGTCGCTGGTCCTGGTCGCCTGCAGCGGCGGGCCCGACTCGGTCGCGCTCGCCGCGGCCCTCGCGCACGAGGCACCCCGTGCCGGCCTGACCGCCGGCGGCGTCACCGTGGACCACGGCCTGCAGCCCGGCTCGGCGGACCGCGCCGCCGTGGTCGCCGAGCAGCTGCGCGCCCTCGGGCTGGCCCCCGTCGAGGTCGCCGCGGTGGACGCGACCGGACCAGAGGGCGGCCCGGAGGCCGCCGCCCGCACCGCCCGCTACGCGGCGCTGGACGCGCTGGCTGACCGGCTCGGGGCGGCCGCCGTCCTGCTCGGCCACACCCTCGACGACCAGGCGGAGACCGTGCTGCTGGGCCTGGCCCGCGGATCGGGTGCCCGGTCGCTCGCGGGGATGGCCGCGGCGCGCGGTCCCTACCGGCGGCCGTTGCTCGGCCTGCCCCGCGCCGTGGTCCGGGCCGCGGCCGACGGGCACCGGACCTGGGAGGACCCGCACAACGCCGACCCCGCGTACGCCCGCGCCCGGGCCCGGCACGACGCGCTGCCCGCTCTCGAGCGGGCCCTCGGCCCCGGCGTCGCCGCGGCGCTGGCACGTACCGCCGACCTGCTGCGCGACGACGCCGACGCCCTGGACGAGTGGGCCGAACGAGCACTGGTCGCGGCGACCGTCGACGACGGGCTGGACGTCGCAGCCCTGGCGGCCCTTCCCGCGGCGCTGCGCACCCGCGTGATCCGCCGCGCCGCGCTCGCAGCGGGCTCGCCCGCCTCGGCGCTCAGCGCCGCGCAGGTGGCCGGTCTGGACCGGCTGGTGACCGACTGGCACGGCCAGGGTCCGCTCGACCTGCCGGGGGGAGTCGCTGCGGCCCGGGCGTGTGGCACGCTGGCGTTCTCCCGCCAATCCCGTCGTACCGACCGACGCCCTTCCTGAGGAGCTCCTGCGCGTGGACGAGAAAGACCTCGGCGACGACCTCGAGAAGGTGCTCATCTCCGAGGAGCAGATCCGGGCCCGGCTGCAGGAGATCGCCGCCGAGATCGCCGTGGACTACGAGGGCAAGGACGTCATCCTGGTCGGCGTGCTCAAGGGTGCCGTGATGGTCATGGCCGACCTGGCCCGGGCGATCCCCGCGCACGTCGAGATGGACTGGATGGCGGTGTCGTCGTACGGGTCGGGCACCAAGTCCTCCGGCGTCGTCCGCATCCTCAAGGACCTCGAGCGCGACATCACCGACCGTCACGTCCTCATCGTCGAGGACATCATCGACTCCGGTCTGACGCTGTCCTGGCTGATGTCCAACCTGGGCTCGCGCGGGCCTGCTTCGGTCGAGGTGTGCGCGCTCCTGCGCAAACCCGACGCCGCCCAGGTCGACGTCCCGGTCCGGTACGTCGGTTTCGACATCCCCAACGAATTCGTGATCGGCTACGGCCTCGACTACGCCGAGCGCTACCGCAACGTGCCGTTCGTCGGTACCCTCGCGCCGCACGTCTACTCCTCCTGAGGCGGCTCCGCTCACGGTGAACGGGGAACGAAGGGCCCGGTCCGGGGCGTTGGACTCGATATCGGGACGCCGGACGGCGTCACCCCGCGGCGCTACCCCGGGGTACCCTCGAGGTCCGACCCACCCACGTCTGGCAGGAGGGACGGGGCGACCCGCCCCGGTTCGATGGACGTCAAACGCTATTTCCGTGGCCCGTTCTTCTGGGTCGCCCTGGTCATCATCGGGGTGCTTCTCGTCACCTCGATCTCTTCGGCGGCCGGTGGGTTCAAGAAGGTCGACACCTCCCAGGCGATCAATGCCATCAACGCGGGCAAGGTCGCCCAGGCCAAGATCGTCGACCGCGACCAGCGCCTCGAGCTGACCCTCAAGGACGGCGTCAAGATCGACGGCGCCGGCAAGGTGCAGACCGACTACGTGCAGGCCCGCCAGCGCGAGATCGTCGACGACCTCGTCAAGACCCCGCCGCCACAGGGCTACACCGACAGCGTCCCGCGGACCTCGTGGCTGGTGACGCTGTT